>JAJQCV010000049.1 GCA_021202525.1 Akkermansiaceae bacterium
TGGTAAAGCCGGATCACGGCTCCGGGCGCAGGACGACAGCCGTGCCGTAGGCCAGCAATTCGCTGAGGCCCTGACCGATTTCACTGCTGGCAAAACGCAGGCCGATGACGGCATTGGCCCCCATGGCCTGTGCGTTCTCCTGCATCCGCTCAATGGCCAGGGCGCGGGTATCGTTCATGAGTTGGGAATACTGCGTGATCTCTCCGCCTACCAGGGTTTACAGGCTTGCCATGATATCGGAGCCCACATGGCGGGCCTTGACGGCGTTTCCGGTCACGTGGCCCAGAACCTTCTCAATGGACTGGCCGGGAGTTGTTTCAAGAGTGCTGATGTACATGAAACATGTCTCTGGCAAAAGGGCAGGAAAATCAAGCAAATAAGCGGAGGAAGAACATCCGTGTCATCATGGCGTGCCTGCATTGGTTCCAGACTTCCCCAAGAATTTTAAAACGTTGTCTCAGGATGGGTTTCTTCAGTCACGACGTTTCACACAGGATGATATTTCTGTGGAACAGGCAGAAAATTTTTTTGAAGTTGTTTCAATCATTGCCGTTTTATCCATCGAATATAAATAATTCCAAGTAGGAATGCGGCTGGACCGGATCATTAACTCGCCTGTGGAGGAAGGGGAACTATCTCTGGAATCCAGGGATGCGGTTGTTTTGATCGTGGAAGCAGTCAATGCCCAGAGAGGACACAAGCTTTTCTCCAGTCGGGATTATTCGGAATTCACATGATGGACGGGATGGCAGTGGAGTTGTTCAACTACTTTATAACAAACAACAACAAATAAATAATCATGAATAGCATTAATACAATAAACGGTGTTCTGGTGGCAGCACAGAGTGACTTTGCCAGCCACGCAGAGGACAAAACCCTCCATCTGAGGGAGGAGGAACGGGAGGCCTGGAACGCCAAGGCGGATGCTTCGGCCTTCTCCGGCAAGGTGGATAAGGCTGAGTTGACGGCCCATGAAACCAACACGACGGTTCATATTACCGATGAAGAAAGGGAGAAATGGAACGCGAGAAATACGAAGGGGGCGGTTGTAGCCACTCAGGACGGGCTTGACGAACACACAGAAAACGCGTCCGTTCACATTACCCCCGAAGAGCGCGATCGGTGGAATAGCACTCCCGAATTGGACGCTGCTGGAAACATGGCTCTGGCCGGAGGTCTGACCACGAGAGCGGCCATCAATGCCAATGGCGGCGTTAATATACCGCTGGCCGCGCTTACATCCATGACTAACGCTACGGCTGTTAATGCATGCTGGGCAGCGGGGATGATTGGTTTGAGCGATATTTGGCAATATGACATCCCGGTCAGCAGGAAAGACAATGATGTCTACGGAGATGGCGAGTTGATTGATTGGCCAACAGGGGGACAAGGGGTTGCAATCAAGGTTCCCAAGGGAGGGTATTGCTCTGCCGTTATTAGATTTCCAGCGTATCTTACGGGTGGTAGCTGGGGCAATTACGGCGAATACAGAGGATTTTACTTGCCCTTGGGGACGTTGTTATTAAGCAATTCGAGCACTGGCATTTGCGGAAAAGTTAAGTTTACGTGGGCCACCCACGGCGAAAACCCCAATAGGTATGCCTATCAGCATGACGCATCAGATATGGATGCGTTCGCAGTATCTCCCAAAGAGGGTAATAACTCTCCAGTAGTGGATGTGACAATTGGCTCAGTGTTGTCCGGTAATGCATCCGTAAGGGTGCGAGCCATCTATTACGATGATACCGCCAAAGAGTTACGATTGACTACGGTGATGTCAAGCGTTCCATTTTTAAACGGTTACGGCGAAAGAGTTCGCGGACTAATATTTTGCCAGGGAGACAAGGACACGGGGGTCTGGCTTGTAGCGGCCGACTGGTTATGCCGTCTGGCAACAATCCCCAAGTTGTCTGTATATGAGCTTCCTGGGATGCAGGTGATGCATGTAGATGTTTTTGGGGGAGATTTAGGGTGGACGGATTCTAGCAAGATTTGTTTCAGCCGGGTGCGGAATTTTAATAATTTCATTTTTAGGCGGGCCTCTCCCTATGATGTCCTTGAAGCGATTGAAGCTAAATGCCAAGTAAGTAAGGTGACGGAGCCATGGAGCCCGGCAGTTTAACCAATAGATAATTCCAGATATGAGTAATGCAGAGATATAGATACGATTCCCTCATCCCGGCGAGTGGGGAGAATTCAACCTGACGGCCATCAATGAAAGCGGAGGCTGAAAGATATTTCCGACCGCGGATCTTCTCAATAGATTCTCCGGCCAACTCCGTGGACAAGGCAGAAATGGACCGCCGTAGTTGATAGGCTGGCAGGTTTGTCCGTACAGTTGATCCAAGGGCATCCGCCCAGCATGGCCTGTACCTTGATCAGAGGTGCTTCCCCATAGCCCTAAACACAAAAAGGCCGTCTTGAGAGACGGCCTTTTTACTAAAGATGGTAGCCCTATGAGGACTCGAACCCCAAAATACGGAACCAGAATCCGCTGTGTTACCGATTACACTATAGGGCTATGTAACGGGCACCTTTGCGGTGCGGGCGGATTTAAGCGGAAACGGCCGTTTTTTGCAAGTTTTTTTTCACTTAAATGTACGTCCGGATACAAAAAAGCAGGAATGGAGGGCGGCCGCTCTTTCCCTAACGGTTCAGTCTGCCAGGGAGCGGAAGTATTCCTGCACGTATTCTTCCGTGATCTGCTGGCGTTCCGGCGTACCGTGGCGTCCCTGGGCAAGCTGCCAGGGGGAATGGGCGGACATGCCGCTGCGGGCCAGTTGCTGGGCCGTGTATTTGCCGTACTGTTTCCATATCTGCTCCAGGAAGGGAATGGCGTCCGTCTCCGGTTCCAGCGGGGGCTGGCGGCGGCTGGGGTGTTCGATGACGGACCAGGGAGCCTCGTCCTTGTATTCGTGGTAGATGGAGGGAAGCACGGGGCCCTGGGGCCATGCTTCGGCCGTCTCGTTGATGAGGCGCGTTCCATTTCTGTGCAGATGCCACCAGTCCGCAAGGATGACCAGATGGTTGAGTTTGACGGGATTCAGGGGAGTTCCGTTTTCATTCGCCCGTTGAATGAACCAGTTGCAGAGTTTTTGCGTGGTAATGTGATTGGCCATGCTGATAGTTGTTGTCGCCATTATAGAAAGCGCGGGTGTTTTTCACAATACTAAACACGGCGCGGGTTGATCCGCCTCAAGGCGCCGGAGTAAATAACAGCGGGA
>JAJQCV010000022.1 GCA_021202525.1 Akkermansiaceae bacterium
TGAACGGCAACGCGGACATCCGCAACGGAGCCAGCTCGCTGAACGGAAGCATAGGTTACCGCTACAACTTTTAGGGAAACACTCTTTGGGAAGTTGTTGTTGGAGGGATGATGGACTCAATGGACCTGGTGGACTTAGTGGACAGGAAGTGTTTTTCTCCGCTTGGTCCATTCCGTCCATAATGTCCACTAAGTCCATTTAGTCCATTCCCCCAACTAACCCCACTCCAGCACCGCCTCCGCCCGTAATTCATCCCCCTGCATGATATGGTGGCAGGTAAGATTCCCCTGGCGGAACAACAGGGACTTCATCTGCTCACCGGCATGGCTTTCCTTCCTGAAATGCAGGTGAATACCCGTCAGGGCGTGTTCCTCCTGCCAGGCTTCCGGCAGGGATTCCAGCGCCCAAACCAAATAGGCCGCATTGTTGATATGGCGGTTGAAATCCATGTCCCGGCGTTCTGCCGTCCATTCCCGGATTTCCGGCTGAAGACCCTCTGTGTCCACCCGGACGGGAGAGACTATCTCGTCGCAGGGCGTCTCCGGAAACCGAGTGATGTATTTGTTCAGGGGAACGGGGCGCCTTCGGCGCATGTCGATGACGGCCCAGAGGCAGCTTGCCGCGATCATGCCGTTCCCCTCCGCATCCCGGACTTCCAGATTGCGGCGCGCCTGGAGGGGGGAGGCCTGGGCGGTCCAGGTGCGGAGCTCCACGGCCTCCTTCCAGGCAGGGCGGCGTCTGATGGCCATGTCCAGGCGCACTTCCACCCAGGCCAGCCCGCGGGCCATGACGAAATCATAGCCGAACCCCAGGGCGGAGGCATGGGCTTCCGCTATCTCCTGCAGCCAGTGCAGAACCGTCTCCGGCTTCATGAGGCCGTCCGGCCCGCTCTCATAACTGCGGACGGCGGCTTGCGTGGAAAAGGTCCCGGCGGCTTCAACATGTTTCATAACCATTCATGCTACCCGGCCCTTCCCGCGGGAGCCAGTCAAAAACGGGTAATAAAGCCGTAAAAACGGCGGGAGGGGCGTGAACCGGACTTCTTCCGGACCGTCTTTTCCCGGCGTCAAAGAATTCTACGGAAATAGGCAATCGTCTTTTCCAGGCCCTGTTCCAGGGGAATGGACGGCTGCCAGCCGAGCTTTTCGTGCGCCAGCCGTATGTCCGGCTTGCGCTGGACGGGATCGTCCTGGGGGAGGGGGCGGAAAACCGTTTTGGAAGAAGACCCGGTCATTTCAATGACCTTTTCCGCCAGTTCCAGCATGGTGAACTCTCCCGGATTGCCGAGGTTGACGGGCCCGTGGAAATCTTCCACCGCCATCATCCGGACCATGCCTTCCACCAGATCGTCCACATACTGGAAACTCCGTGTCTGCCTGCCCGTGCCGTAAATGGTAAGGTCTTCCCCTTTCAGCGCCTGGCCGATGAAATTGGAAACTACGCGGCCGTCGTTCAAGGTCATGCGCGGTCCGTACGTGTTGAAAATGCGGATCACCCGGACGTCCACGCCCATCGTGCGGTGGTAATCCATGAACAGGGTTTCCGCACACCTCTTGCCTTCGTCATAACAGGAGCGCGGGCCTGCGGGATTGACGTTGCCCCAGTAGGTTTCCGGTTGGGGATGCACGGAGGGATCGCCGTACACCTCGCTGGTGGAAGCCTGGAGAATTCTGGCATGGCACCGTTTGGCAAGAGCCAGCATGTTGAGGGCGCCCAGCACGGAAGTCTTGACCGTATGAATGGGGTCGAGCTGGTAATGAGGGGGGGAGGCGGGGCAGGCCAGGTTGTAGATTTCATCCACTTCCGCGGAAAAAGGCTCCGTGACGTCGTGCTCCAGTGCCCGGAATCCGGGACGGTCCATCAGGTGCAGCAGATTCTTTCTGGAGCCCGTAAAATAATTGTCGATGCTGGTGACCTCATGGCTCTCGTCCAGCAGGCGTTCACAGAGATGGGAGCCGATGAATCCGGCCCCCCCGGTGACTAAAATCCTTTTGCTCATGGCAGCGTTCACGTGCGTTTTTGCATCCCGGCGCACTTTCCGGCTCCTGGCAGTCCCTGTCCGGAACGGTGAAACCGCTTTCTGCCGCGCGCCGCCGCCTAATGTCACATATCCGTCACGGGATGGCAAGCTTCATCAAGGAATGTTGCGGGCGCCAGGGCATTCTCTTTGTCCGGTGAAATTCAGGACTTGGGGAGGGTCAGCAGAAAGCTGGCGCCCCCCAGCGTGCCGAACTCCAGTTTCAGGTCTCCGCCCAGGGAGCGGGCGATGTCCCGCGCCAGGGAAAGCCCCAGGCCCACGCCGGGCTTCCGGCTGTTGGTAGCCTCCTTCGTGCGCCGGAAAGGCTTGAATACCAGCTTGCGGTGCTTGGGGGAAATACCGGGGCCGTTGTCCCGGAAGCGGATGACGATATTGTGGCGGTCCGCCTGGACGGTGAGCTGGACTTTGGCGTTTTCCCCCCTGGCGTACTTGATGGCATTGGAAGTCAGGTTGTCCATGATCTGCTCCACGGCCACAGCGTCCGTATGGACGGGCAGGATGCGGATGGGCTGGGCCAGCGCAAAGGAAAAACTGATGCCCGCTTCCCGGAGGCGGCGTTCTATCTTCTCCGCAATGGGTTCAAAAAGCTCCTGGCAGGTGAGCGTATCCTTCGTTCGCCGGATGGCGTTCCTCTGGAGTTTGGAATAAGCCAGCACGTTGTCGATCAGGTGTTCCAGCCTCCGGCACTCCCGCTGCATGTTGGCGTAATACTCCGGCTTTTTCTGTTCCGGCACCATGCCGTCCTCCAGCATCTCCGTGTACAGGGAAAAGGAGGTGAGCGGTGTTCTCAGCTCATGAGTGACGGCGGAAACGAAATCCCCGCGCCTCTGCTCCAGGCGGAACGTGCCCAGCATCAGCCAGATGACGCCGGCCGCCCCCACCAGCACCATGCTCCAGATCAGTGTAAGGGTCCACGTCAGCATCTGCTTGTGGTCCTGTACAGGCAGCTCCGCCGCGTCCCCCGGCAGGAAAACGAGCGGAGCGTTGGCAAAAAAGAGCGTGCCTTCCCGTCCTGCCTCTTCCGCAGGCGGGCCGGCGGGATCGAAAGTCGCCAGACGGCTCTGTGGCAGCGCCTTGGCCACCTGCTCCGGGAGGCGCCTGTTCAGGCTCTCCATATTCATCAGGGCTCCCTGCAGGTAAACGCCGCGGTTGGTATGCACCTGCCGGAGAATATACAGATTGCCCCCGTCTTCCACCGGAACGAAGGAGGAAACGGTCTCCACCTGGGCGGGAACCCCGTCCTGCGGCGGTTCCGGCTCCGGAACCTCGTGAAGAATTTCATTCCTGATGTCCGCCCACAGATTGCCGCTGGCCGGCAGGGAGATGAGGGCGGATACCTTCTCGTTCAAACGCTGGTAAAGGTCTTTCTCCCCGTTCAGCCGTTCGGAAAGCTCCTTGTTCAGCGCGGGTCCGGTGACCTGCCCGGAGGGGGATATCTGGAGATAGGCCGTGACGTAATCCGGCAGGTAGGAAGCCAGATTGGAGGAACGGGCGGGTTCGCCGGGGGCCGGGGCGTCCATGCGCTGATCGTAGGGACGCCTGTAGGCGTAAAAAGGCAGGTACTCGTAATAGCCGCGCGCCTGCTCAAAAGTAATGAAGGCGGTGAGCAGGCGGTCCATCTCCAGCTTGGCCTCATGGGCCAGTGACTCCACCTTGATGCGGCGTTCGGAACGGCCCGTCTCCTCCGTCTGGATCAGGAGGACGTGGGTGAGCCAGCCCAGCGTGCCGACAACCAGCAGCAGGCTGACGGTCAGCAGGATGATGCGGATGCGCCTGTTCACGGATCAGGAAAGGAAGGATGAATTCCAGCGGTAGCCCTGGCTTCGGAGCGTCTCCAGGGAGGCGGCCGCCTTCGCGCCCAGCTTGTCCCGCAGGCGCATGACGGTCATCTCCACGGAGCGCGTATCCGTCAGCCGCGGGTCCATGTCCCACACGCGGCGGAGCAGCTCATCCCTGGTGATGACCCGGTTGGGGTGGGTGGCCATGTAGCTCAGCAGCTCGAACTCGCGCGCGGTGAGGGAGGCCGTCTTGCCGTCCTCAAACGTGAGCACGCGGTTGGCGCTGTCCAGCACAGCGCCGGGAATGGTGATCTCCCGTATCTGGCGCGGCCGTTCCGGGGACCTGCGCAGCACGGCCTCGATGCGGGCGATCAGCTCCCGGATGCTGAACGGCTTGACGATGTAATCGTCCGCCCCCAGCTTCAGCCCCTGCACGCGGTCCTCCTCCTCCCCGCGGGCCGTCAGCATGATGACGGGCGTTCCGGGCCGTTCCTCGGACATGACCTGGAGCACCTGGAAGCCGTCCGCGCCTGGCATCGCCACATCCAGCAGGGCCAGGTCGAAATTGCGTTCCCGCACGGCCCTGATGGCCGCCAGCCCTTCCTCCGCGGCCAGCACCTCGTAGCCGGAGGCGGTCAGCACGTCCGTCAGGGCGTGCCGGATGCTGTCGTCATCCTCTGCAACCAGAATGGTATATGTTAAGCTGCTCATCGTTTGACCCTATAAAAACACACAATTTCCCCTTTTGTATAGAGAAACCTGCGCCCCTCCGGTAACAATGCCATAACAGGGGGTGCTTCCGCCGCGGAATTCCCGGCGGTCACGGCCATTTCAATGCTGCGTAAGATTCCGGTACGGGGCGGGCAGGCTGGCGGTGGGAATCTCGATGGCCTCCATCGGTCCCGGCACGGTGCCTTCAAAAAACGGCACTCCTTTGTAGGAAAGAATGATCCTGGAATGAACCATGCCGGCGGTGGTCTGGCGCAGGAAATCCTTGTCCCGGAAAACGAGCAGCGTCTTTCCGTTCTCCGCGGCCACGGGGCGGCACTGGAAATTGCCCAGCGTAGCGCCGGAGGCATCCGTCATCTGCACGGGCAGCACATACGCCTCTGAAAAAGTGGGGGCGTACACCCCCCACAGGGAAGTAAGGCCCATGACGATGACAATCAGGACGCCGACGAATATTTTCGTGGAAGTGGACATGCGGAGAGTTGACTAATAGTGCTGGCCGCATGCCCGCGTTCCGGAGCGGATGCCGTGCGGCGTCAGCGTTTTTGTTTAAGCCATTCGGCGGCCTGCGGGGCGTAATAAGTAAGGATCATGTCCGCCCCGGCGCGCCGGATGGAAGTTAGAGTCTCCAGAACGGCCTCCCGTTCATCCAGCCAGCCGGAGGCTGCCGCGGACTTGATCATCAGGTACTCTCCGCTAACGTGGTAGGCCGCTACGGGCAGCGTGACATGCCTGCGCATGGCCGCGATCACGTCCAGGTACAGCGTGGCGGGCTTCACCATCAGGATGTCCGCGCCCTCCGCTTCGTCAAGCTGGGCTTCCCTCAGGGCTTCCCGGATATTGCCGGGGTCCATCTGGTAGGTCTTCTTGTCCCCCTCCTTCGGCGCGCTCTCCAGGGCGCCGCGGAACGGCCCGTAAAGGGCGCTGGCATACTTGGCGGTATAGGCCATGATGGAAACGTCGTCCAGGGCCTCGGAATCCAGCGTGGCGCGGATGGCGGCCACGCGGCCGTCCATCATGTCGCTGGGGGAGATAATATCCGCCCCGGCGTCCGCATGGCACAGGGCCTGTCGGCAGAGGACCTCCACGGAATCGTCGTTGAGAATCTCCATGGTGCCGTCGGACCGGAACTCCACCAGGCCGTCGTGCCCGTCGGAATTATAGGGGTCCAGCGCCACGTCCGTCATCACGGTAATGCCGGGAACCTCGCTTTTAAGGGCGTAAATGGTGCGGGGAATAAGTCCGTCCGGATTGTAGGCCTCGCGGGCGTCCGGCGTCTTCTTGTCGTCCGGAATGGCGGGGAAAAGGTCCAGCGTGTGGATTCCCAGGTCCATCAGGCGCCTGGCCTCCTCCACTAGTCCCTGCACGCTCCAGCGTGTGCAGCCGGGCAGGGAGGAGATGGGCTGGTTGTCATCCCCCTCGTGGACGAAAACCGGGCAGATAAGATGTTCCGGGGAAAGGGAGGTCTCCCGGACCAGGCCCCGGATATTGGCGGACTTTCTGTTGCGGCGTGGCCGTATCGGTAGATTCATCATGGTGGATTATGAAAAAAATGTTTGAGCGGGCATGTCGGATGCTCTTCCCCGGCTTGCCGGAACTCCCGGAGCCGGAAAACTTCATTCTACAATTTCAGCGGATTTTCATCGTCCGCTCCGGTCAGCATCCACCCTTTCTCCGTCCGGGTGAAATACAGGTTGCATCTGGTAAAACCGGACTTGGAATCCGGCTTGAGGCCGACGGTGGCCTTCAGGGAAGTCCCCCCGTCCTTCAGTTGGAAGGCGCCTTTCAGCGTGGGCTTGTAATCCTTCCTGTTCCGGGAGGAAGGCTGGAACTCCTCCTTGCTCATAACGGCCTTCAGCTGCTTGAGCGCTTCTTCAAATTCCGGAACGGAGGCGAATCTGGACGGGGCCAGCATGCGGATCAGCGTCAGGCTGTCTCCGGCCTCCAGAGCGCGTCCGGCTGCGGAAACCGCCTCCTTCGGTTCGGAATAGGCAAGGGCCGGATACGTCCTGTGGAAATCCGCAATGATGCGGCTGGTGGTGGACTCGTCCGGTTTCAGGTTCCAGGAGGAAAAAGCGTCCCCCACATACATCTTGAACACCGGGAAGCCGTCCGTGGGGTCCTGTATCTTTTCCAGCGCGTAGCGGTAGATCAGTGCGGGCTTGTCTATGTCCGGCAGGCTCATGCGCGGCGGCAGAATGGTCATGGCCGCAATGCTGTGGATATCCTTGTCCGTCTTCTTGGCCTCGTTCTTGTTGCGCTCCGGCTGGTCGTCCCGCTTGTTCGGGTCAAGCTGGTCGTCCGGATGGGGCTGGAGGGGAACCAGGATGGTATTCGGGAACCCCATGAAACTGAGGTTGGTGGGCTGGATGTAGCGGTTCTCCTGGTTTCGGTCCTGCAGGCGCATGGCTTTCACCACGGGGGTGAGGCGCGCGCTCTGGGTAATGGCGGACTCCATGTAATACGGCGCGACGAGCAGGGCCGCGATGCGGGCCGGATCGCCCTCCTTCACGGTGCGGATCAGGAGCTTTTTAATCTCGTCGTCGGACTTGCCCTTGACAGCCTCCACCCGGAACCGCTTGATATGTTCCAGGGCCTTCTTTACGGCGGCCACGGAATACTGGTGCGCGAGGCCGAAAATCTTCTTCTTGGCCTCGGTGGAAATCTGCGCCGCCTGCTGGCGGACATGGTCGTTGAAGGGCAGGAACGTATTGTCAAAACTGCCGGGCGTCAGGGACGCCTTCCACTCCCCGTTCTTTTTGACCAGGGCCACGGCGGTGGCCGCGTAAACGTAGGGATTGGTTCTGTCGGGCAGCATGATATAGGCCATGGCCAGGTCCCCGTCCATGATGATGGAGGCCTCGTCCACGAACGGCGGCCTTTCCGGGGATGACGCCGTCACGTAAGCCTGCACGGCCTCCATGCGGGAAAGAATGCTCTTCAGCTTCAGCGGCCCCACGAACGGGGACGTGGCGGGCAGGGACTTGTACGGCTCTGCGGTCCAGTCCGTTTTTTCCTGCAGGGCGCGGAGAAGAAGCTTGGCCGCATTGAAGGGCGTGCTCTGGTCCGGCAGGGGGGCATCGTCCCCACTCCCTTCAACCCTGCCTTCCGGCGTCTTGCCCAGATTGATCGGGAAACTTGCCGGGGCGTCGGGGGGCGGCTCCTGCGCGCCCGCGGAAAATCCGCAGGGCAGGCTGAGGCAGAGAAGGGCGAGGGGGAGGAATTTCATAACCGCTGGCCGTCAATATGGCATAGATGCGTTCTGCTGTAAATCATTCATTGCCTGATGGCGGACCGGACTGACCCGGCGGGGGGAAGGGTGGAAAAAAGGGAAAAACGGAGCGGGATTTATCCGTCAGCGCCTTCCGGGAAGAAAAAGGCCACGGAAACCTGTGCCACCGTGGCACCGCTGGAACAGAAGGAAACATGCACCCTGCGGAAAGAAAAAGGCCTGTGGAGAATGGAACAACGCCGCTGGTATGATGGACCTTTCCGTGCCGGAATCCCTGCCGGACCGGGAAAAACGGAAGACCGGAAAGCCTCCGGCATGGAAGGAGCGGAGCCGTGGAAACGCGGGCAAGCGTTCCGTCCGGCTCTTCCCGGCCATCGCGCGGCGGTGCGCCCGGTGGAACCGATATGCCTTGAATTTTTGGAAAGGCGGCTTTTTTGCATTTGCCAACACTGCCTGAGGGGGGTTAACTAATGCGCGTATGTCCGAACACAAGGAAAGAAAGACTCTTGAAGAACGCAATCAGATGTCTGATCTGGAACGCCTGCGCCACTCCTGCGCGCACATTCTGGCTACGGCCATTTGCCGCATCTGGCCGGATGCCCAGCTGGCGGGCGGTCCCGCCGTGGAAAACGGTTTCTATTATGACGTGGAGCTGGACCACCGCATCAGCACGGAAGACTTTGAACGCATTGAAGCGGAAATGAAAAAAGTGGTGAAGGAAAACCAGACCTTCCAGAAGGAAATCATCTCCCGTGCGGACGCCATGAAAATGGCGGAATCCGGGGAACTGGGCGCTCTGGGCCCGCGCAGCGGCCCCTCCCGCTTCAAGATCGACCTGCTGAACGACATCCCGGAGGACGAGCAAATCTCCCTGTACCGCAACGGAGACTTCACGGACCTGTGCGCCGGCCCCCACGTGGGCCGCACCGGCAACTGCAAGGCCTTTAAAATCATGAGCGTGGCCAGTGCCTTCTACAAGGGGGACAAAAACCGCCCCATGCTCCAGCGCATCTACGGCACCTGCTTCCCCACCCGGACCCAGGTTGACGAACATCTCGCGCGCCGGGAGGAACCCCGCCGCCGCGCCCACCGGATGCTCGGCCGCGAACTGGGCCTCTTCTGCATTGACGAGGCCGTGGGTCAGGGCCTCATCCTCTGGAAGCCCAAGGGAGCCCTCATCCGCCGCTCCCTTCAGGACTTCATCACGCAGGAACTGGACAAGCTGGGCTACTCCCAGGTATACACCCCCCACATCGGCAAGCTGGACCTGTACCGCACCTCCGGCCACTTCCCGTACTATCGGGAAAGCCAGTACGCCCCCATCCCGGAGCGCGACGCCATGGAAAAACTCTGCGAGGAAGGCGCCACCTGCGCGGAACTCTTCAACGGCCTGACGGACGGCACCATTGAAGGCTACATGCTCAAGCCGATGAACTGCCCGCACCACATCAAAATTTACGCCAATGACGCCCACTCCTACCGCGACCTGCCCGTCCGCCTGGCGGAATTCGGCACGGTGTACCGCTGGGAACAGAGCGGGGAACTGGGCGGCATGACGCGCGTGCGCGGCTTCACCCAGGATGACGCCCACATCTTCTGCACCCCGGACCAGCTTGCCGGGGAAATCCGCCAGTGCCTGGGCATCGTGAAAACCATCTTCGGCACCCTGGGAATGACGGACTACCGCGTACGCCTCTCCATGCGCGACCCGGAAAGCGACAAATACGTGGGTTCTCCGGAAAACTGGGACAAGGCGGAACAGGCCCTGCGGGATGCGGCGGAATGGCTGGGCGCGGACTACAGCGAGGAAGCCGGGGAAGCCGCCTTCTACGGCCCCAAGATCGACTTCATCGTGCGCGACGCCATCGGCCGCGAATGGCAGCTCGGCACCGTGCAGGTGGACTACAACCTGCCGGAACGCTTTGACCTCCATTACACCGGGGCGGACAACAAGCCTCACCGGCCCGTCATGGTGCACCGCGCGCCGTTCGGCTCCATGGAACGCTTCACCGGCCTGCTCATCGAGCACTTTGAAGGAAAATTCCCCACCTGGCTCTCTCCGGAGCAGGTGCGCGTGCTCCCCATCTCCGACAAGGTCATGGACATCGCCAAAACCTACCGGGACGCCCTGGCCTCCAGGGGCGTGCGCGTCACGGTGGATGAAACCGCGGACAAAATCGGCGCCAAAATCCGTAACGCCCGGCTGGAGCGCGTGCCCTACATGCTCGTCATCGGCCAGCGGGAAGCGGAGGAAGGCACCGTTTCCGTACGCCACCGGGACCGGGAAGACCTGGGCTCCATGCCCTTTGAGCAATTCATGGATGCCGTCTCCCGGGAAATAGCGGAGCGTCATATTTCCCCCGTGATTTGAGTTGCCAAGTTATTTTATTTAGTTTAGTAATATCCGGACGTGCCAATAAAGCCAACGAAGAATAATGACGGTAATCGCCGCCGCGAGCGCGGTGATCAGACTCGGGTCAACGAGCGGATCCGCGCCCCCCGCGTGCGCGTGGTGACCGCCAACGGAGACCAGCTCGGGATAATGAACACGCGTGAAGCGCTGGAAAAGGCCAAGGCCCTTGGCCTGGACCTGGTGGAAGTGGCGAGCAACGCAGACCCGCCCGTGTGCCGCGTGGTGGACTACGGACGGTACAAGTACCAGCAGTCCAAGCTTCAGAAAACCAACAAAAGCCGCACGATCAGGCTCAAGGAGGTCAAACTCCGCATCGGTACGGGCACCAACGACTACAACGTGAAAATGGCCCGTACGGAAAGCTTCCTGGACCACGGTCACAAGGTACGCTTCCAGCTCCGCTTCCGCGGCCGTGAAAATGCGCACCACGAACTGGGCTACGACATGCTCAACAAAGTCGTTGCGGACATGAAAACCATGGCTCAGGTGGACCAGCCCCCGCGCCTGGCCGGCAACACCATGCACATGGTACTGGCTCCTCTGCCCGCCGCACAGCGCGTGAAAAAATTCACCGCCCATCTGGACGCCGATTTCGACTCGGAAGACTCCGCCTTTGACGCGGAAGACGACGAATAAAGCTGCGCCTTTTTCTCCATTTCACAGGCTTTCCGCTCCAGGAGCGGAAAGCCTTTTTTATGCCGGAATGCCGTTATGCCCGGTGGCATCCCGTGCCATACGGGAGGGAATCGTCCGGAAAACGGATGCGGCAGGTCCCTGCGGAATCATGGAAGGGGTGCTTTTCCGGCCTACCTTTCCGGTCCGTCTTCATGGTTTAGGCGGGAAAGTTTCTGGACGAAAGGCGCGGGACGATTTACCATTGCCCCGCATCACAGCAGGCGCGGGCCGTCGGAGTGGCTGGAACGACTCCATGGCGGAACCTTCCTCTGCCCTTCGCACTCCCTGCGCCAACCCCCGGCTCACAGAAAAATCCCGGAACATCGGCGATTTCTGTAACTCTCAGGGTATCTTAGATTGACATCTCCCCATATACCATTTTAGGCGTGGAATATGCATCTCCGCGGGCAGGTTGGCGCAAAATGCCTTTTGCGTGCCTGACCCTCAGTGTGTATATCTCCCCGCCGTCGCACCCTCACGGGTGCGTGGATTGAAACCCGGATCAGGCTGATGAAGCCATATCCAAGTAACGTCGCACCCTCACGGGTGCGTGGATTGAAACGCCGTCCTCATTGCCGTAATGTTCGTTAGCATGGGGCGCACCCTTACGGGTGCATGGATGAAGCCCGAATGATCTTTAGTCTTTCATCTTTAGTATTTGTCGCACCTTCACGGGTGCGACTGATGGAAGCTCATCATGAACGCATGTCCGATGTTTTCTTCTGATGATTCCTTGTGCCTGAAAGGCTTTTCGATGACGTTCAGGCCATGAAAAAGCGCCGGTTCCCACAGGCAGGGGACCGGCGCTTGTGGTATAAGGGGGAGGGGTTAATGGGCGCAGCCGGCGCAGGCCCAGCCTTCGCGGATTTTGGCGAAGAAGTCGTTGCCCTTGTCGTCCACCAGGATGAAAGCGGGAAAATCTTCCACTTCAATTTTCCAGATGGCTTCCATGCCCAGTTCCGGGTATTCCAGCAGTTCCACCTTTTTGATGTTGTTCTTGGCAAGAATGGCGGCGGGGCCGCCGATGGAACCCAGGTAGAAGCCGCCGTGCTTCTGGCAGGCGTCCGTCACCTGCCGGCTGCGGTTGCCCTTGGCGATCATGATCATGGAGCCTCCGTTCTCCTGGAACAGGTCCACGTAGGAATCCATGCGGCCCGCGGTGGTCGGCCCGAAGGAGCCGGAGGGATAGCCTTCCGGGGTCTTGGCTGGTCCGGCGTAGTAAACGGGGTGGTCCTTGATGTACTGGGGCAACCCTTCTCCGCGTTCCAGGCGTTCCTTGAGCTTGGCGTGGGCGATGTCCCTCGCCACGACGATGGTGCCGTTCAGGCTCAGGCGCGTAGTGACGGGGTACTTGCTCAGGTCCGCCAGCACTTCCTTCATCGGGCGGTTCAGGTCGATGGAGACGGCCTCGCTTGAGGTCATGCGCAGGGCTTCCGGAATATACTGGCCGGGGTTGGTTTCCAATTGTTCAATGAAGATGCCTTCCGGCGTGATCTTGGCTTTGGCGTTGCGGTCCGCGGAACAGGAGACGCCCAATCCCACCGGGCAGGAGGCGCCGTGGCGGGGCAGCCGGATCACGCGCACGTCCAGCGCATACCACTTGCCGCCGAACTGGGCGCCCAGGCCCAGCTTGCAGGCTTCCGCGTGCAATTCCTTTTCCAGTTCCACGTCGCGGAAGGCGCGGCCGTACTCGTTGCCGGTGGTGGGAAGGTTGTCGTAATACTTGGTGGAGGCCATCTTCACGGTCTTCAGACACTTCTCCGCGGAGGTGCCGCCGATGACGAAGGCGATGTGGTAGGGCGGGCAGGCCGCCGTGCCCAGCGTGCTCATTTTTTCCACCAGGAACTTCTTGAGCGTGGAGGGATTGAGCAGGGCCTTGGTTTCCTGGTAAAGGTAGGTCTTGTTGGCGGAGCCGCCGCCCTTGGCAACGAAGAGGAAGGAATACTTCATGCCTTCCACGGCTTCAATGTCTATCTGGGCGGGCAGGTTGGTTCCGGTGTTCTTCTCCGTGTACATGTCCAGCGCCACGGTCTGGGAATAGCGCAGGTTGTTCTGGGTATAGGCGTCATACACGCCGTGGGAAAGAAATTCGCAGTCGTTGCAGCCGGTCCAGACCTGCTGGCCCTTCTTGCCCGCGATGGTGGCGGTGCCCGTGTCCTGGCAGAAGGGCAGGATGCCGGCGGCGGCTACTTCCGCGTTGCGGAGCATGGTCAGGGCCACGCTCTTGTCATTGGCGCTGGCTTCCGGATCGTCCAGAATGGCGGCCACCTGCTTCAAATGGGCGGGACGCAGGAAGAAAGCCACGTCGTGGAAGGCTTCCGCGGCCAGAAGGCGCAGGCCCTCCGGTTCCACCTTGAGCATGGGGTGCCCTTCAAATTCTCCTACGCTTACGTAGTCGGAGGTGATGAGGCGGTACTGGGTGTCGTCCTTTCCCAGGGGAAAAGGGTCCTGATAATGAAAATCCGGTGTTGCCATAACGGGGGGAAATATAGCGGAGGCCGCCCACGGGTTCGAGCAAAAAAAATCAGGGCGGTTCCCTGGCGGGAGAAGGCAGGAAAAGCTTCGGCTGCCGTTCCTGCGTCCGGAACAGGGAGATGCGTTCAAGGAAGACGCACTCCGCCCCCACCTACCAAGAAGTAATTGAGTAAAATAAAGAATTTTGAAAAGCCGCAATGGGTGTTCTATCCCACGGCGGCTTTTTGATGGTTCTAAATGTAAAGTTGTAATTTATCAGCGCGGTTTGTTCGGACCGGAATCCGGTCCGGAGGTACGCGGGGTTCCGTACCCTTTGGGTTCTTCCGCAACGCGGAGGGATTCCGGGTAAACGTGCTCCATGCGTTCCTGGGCGTCGCGGATCAGGATTCCTTCAGCCCATTCCTCCACGGTCATGTTGTCCTTTCGGGCAGCTTTTTCAATGAGCTTGTAATCGTCGGTATTCACCATGACGGCAAACGGCTTCCAATGGGCCCTGGCCGCTTCCTTGAGTTCCTTTTCCCGCTCCGTCTTCTCCATCATCAGCCTGATGAGAGCCTCCTTGTCCTTGGGAATGGATACTCTGGCCAGCCAGTTGCGAACCGTGTTGGGCGAAACGAAACATTCCGCCGCAAACTCTTCACGGGTCATTTTCTGCTGTTTCAACCAAACCTTGATTTGGGCTTTGAGTTCGTCCTGGTTCTCACTCATGCATAATTTGTAACGCTATCGGTGCGGGAATTCAACCTTTTTTATGAATAAGTCCCTAAAATGGTATATTATTCTTGACGAAAGTACCATTTACGTTGCATTATTCCTCTGTAAAGGCATCCAATAGTTCAAAATCGTACCTGAAAAGATATTTTATGAAGACGGGAAACAAGAAAAAAATCCAGAAAAAAATTCAGATCAAGGTAAAAATTCCGCTGTCCATCCAATTTTTCAGGGATGCGGAAGCGGAAGCCCTCCACGTGCAGCGCTGCCAGCTGGACAGGGCCACTCTGCTGGCCTGTGCCGTGAAACGCCTGCGGGAAGAACAGGCCGGGGAATCCGCGTCCGGTCAAAAGCCATCCGCATGACTCAGGACATATACTGGGAGCTGCTGATCTGGCTGTTCCGTTCTTTTATGGGTGTAACGGCATTTGCCTTTACCGTGGCCGCGTACCAAGCCATGCGGTGCCGGAGTGGTGCAGGCCGCAAACGAAAAAGGTAGGGACGGAATGAAGGGAAAGCCGTACTTCCCGCGGGGAAGGCTCAGGAATCATCTGCGGAATTGACCTCCGGAGGCATATCCCCTATCTTCCGGGAATGTCCAGCAGCCTTCCGGATGAAGCCGTTCTGTCCCGCATGAGCCATGAGGAACTCTGGCGCCTGTTTCCCATCATCCTGAGTGGTTCCAGAGAGGAATGGACGGATCTTTACTACCGGGAGAGGGACCTGCTGGCGAAGGCCGTGGGCCACACGCGCATCGCCCGCATCTCCCACATCGGGAGTACGGCGGTGCCCGGCTTGAACGCCAAGCCCACCATTGACATTCTGATGGAGGTTTCTCCGGATTCGTTCGTTTTTGAAACGCCCCCCCCTGCTACGGGAATGCGGCTATATGGAGACGCACCGTGACCGGGAGCGCATGTGGCTGGTCATGGTAAAAGGCTATACGGCGCAGGGATTCAGGGGGCAGGCGTTCCACGTGCATGTGCGCCCCTTCCGGGACTGGGATGAACTGTATTTCCGGGATTACCTCGCGGCGCATCCGGATGAGGCGGAAAAATACGCCGCACTCAAGCACTCTTTAAAAGAGAAATTCGAATTCAACCGGGATGCCTATACGGACGGAAAGGCGGAATTGATTGCCGTCATGACGCGCCGGGCGCGGGAGGAAATGGGCGGCAGATATGCACCAGGATGCGTTTGCCGGAGTGATGCGCCCGCCGGGGAAGGGGGCAGGGCGGAATAGGCGCCCGTCTCATTCCTTTCCTCTGGGGGAAGTTCCGCCCTGCGGAGCAGGCACTTGGTGAACCTTCCCGCATGCGGGCCTTTTATTCCGGCGGAAAAATCCGTATTGTCAAGGGCTGGACGCGGGAGTAACATTCCGCCGCTATGAGTATTGAAAGTTTCGCAAACCAGTATGTGCTGGAGCTGGTGGCTTATCAGCCGGGCAAGCCGATTGAGGAAACGGCCCGGGAACTGGGCCTGGACCCCCGTGACATTGTGAAACTGGCTTCCAATGAAAATCCCCTGGGGCCATCCCCCCGGGCGGTGGAGGCCATCTCCCGGGCCGCTGCCGGAGTAAACATTTATCCGGACGGCGCGGCTTTCCGGCTGCGTTCCGCCATTGCGGAATTCTGCGGCGTGGACTTTGGCCAGACGGTGGTGGGCACAGGCAGCAGCGAGGTGATCGAACTCATCTGCCACGCCCTGCTGAACCCGCAGGCCGAGGTGGTGGCCGCCAGGCACGCTTTTTCCATGTACCCCATCATGGCCAGGCTGTTCGGCGCGGAGTACGTGGAAGTCCCCAACAAGCCGGACTGGACCCATGACCTGAACGGCTTCCTGGACGCCGTCACGGACCGCACGCGCATCATATTCATCACCAACCCCACCAACCCGGTCGGCACCGTCGTCGGCCAGCGGGAAATTGACGATTTCATGGCGAAGGTTCCGGACCATGTGCTGGTGTGCTTTGACGAGGCGTACCGGGAATTTTCCGACAATCCGCCGGACACTCTCAAATTCGTGCGCGAAGGGCGCAACGTGATCGTTCTGCGCACCTTTTCCAAGGCTTACGGCCTGGCGGGCCTGCGCGTAGGCTACGGCATTGCCCCGGAAGCCGTGGCCGGCATGCTGCACAAGGCGCGCGCGCCGTTCAACCTGCACGTTCTGGCGCAGGAAGCGGCCCTGGCCGCCCTGGAAGACCAGGAGCATGTGCGCCGCACGGTGGAAAACAATGCCGCGGGCATGCGCTTCTACGAACAGGCGTTCAGGGACATGGAGCTGGAATGGATTCCCAGCCAGGGGAACTTCATCCTGGTGAAGGTGGGGCAGGGCAAAAAAGTGTTCGGCGACATGCTGGCCAAAGGAGTGATCGTCCGCGCGCAGGACGGCTACGGCCTGCCGGAGTGGATCCGCATCAGCATCGGCACTCCGGCGGAAAACGCCCGCTGCGTGGAAGTCCTGAAGGAAGTTCTTTAAACAATTTCACCGCTGAACCTGTCATACCTTTTATGATTTCACCGCAACAATACATTGACGGCCTGGAATGGCGCTACGCCTGCAAGAAATTTGATCCCCAGGCCCGCATTGAGGAACCCGCCTGGCACGCACTGGCGGAAAGCCTGCGGCTCAGCCCGTCTTCCCTGGGGCTCCAGCTCTGGAAATTCGTGGTCGTCACGAACAGGGAGCTGAAAGAGCGCCTGCGGGAGGTTTCCTGGAACCAGTCCCAGGTGGAGGACTGCTCCCACTACGTGGTGCTGTGCGCCCGGCGGGACGCCACCCAGAAGGACGTGGACCGCTACCTGGCCCAGATCGAATTCACGCGCCATCCGTCCGCGGAAAAGCTGGCCTCCTCCGCGGACTTCTACGGCGGCTATGTGAAGGCCCTGACTCCGGAAAAAATGAACACGTGGCTGGACTGCCAGGTGTACATCGCCGCCGGGTTCCTGCTCAGCGCGGCAGCGGCCCTGCGGGTGGACTCCTGCACCATCGGAGGCATGGACCGCCGGAAATACGATGAAATTTTAGGGCTGGACGGTACGCCGTACCGTTCCGTGGTGGGTGTGGCCCTCGGCTACCGCGCCCAGGACGACGCCTACGCCCGTGAAGCGAAGGTGCGCTTCCCCGCCGGGGAGGTAATCGACATCCGCGCCTGAACCGGGTTTCTCCCACCTCCGGGGCCGGGCCGCCTGAAGGCGGTCCGGCCCTTTTCTTTCCGTAAAATCGGAAAATGTCTCTTCATCCGGGAGCCGTCCTTGCCGGAATGGCGAGCGGGCTTTCGGCCGCTTTTTTATTTCCTTGCAAGAAAGGGACGGATGTTGCGTAATTCTTACAACAAATCGGGCATGCCATTCTTCCCGGAACGACACACGAACATGAACAGGAACATACTTTTAATGATGGCCGCATTTGCGGCGGGTCCGCTGATGGGGCAGGATGCCCGGCAGATTGCCGACTCCCTCTCCATCCCGGAAATCAAGGCCGGGACCAGACAACTGCCGATGCCCAGCGCCTCCGGGGCCCAAATCAAGCTTCTGGGGGCCGACTACGAGGAACTCATCAACAGCAAGGGGAAAATAGCCCCCGTCATCTCGGACACCCCGGTAAACGTCAGCTTCAAGGTGACCAAGGGCGGCCAGGAGGCCATCAGCAAGGACTATGAAATCACCCTGAAAGCCCCGGCGGCCGTGCAGGGCAATCCCAAGCCCCGGGTTATCCCGGAAATCCTGCAATGGAAGGGCGGCAAGGGGGAATACAAGCTGGGTTCCGCCATCACCGTCGCCTGCCCGGACAAGGAGCTGGCCCGTGCCTTTGCCGCCGACCTGGAAGACGTGCTGGGCCGCAAGGTCAGGCTCGTTTCCCCCGGAGGAAAGGCGGACATCTCCTTCTCCCTGTTCAAGGAAAGCAACATCGGGAAGGAAGGGTACAGCCTCGCCGTCAATTCCGGCGGCATCCGCATCGGCGCCCTTACCCCCACGGGGCTGTACTGGGGCACCCGCACCCTGCTTCAAATGCTGCGCCAGAACCCGGACGGCGTGCCCTGCGGCACCGCCGTGGACTTCCCCCGCTACCCGGTGCGCGGCTTCATGCTGGACATTGCGCGCACGCCCTATCCCCTCAGCTACCTCAAGGACCTGATCCGTACCATGTCCTGGTACAAGTTGAACGACCTTCACCTGGTCATCAATAACAACTACATTTTCCACGAACACTACGTGGACAACGGGCATGACCCGTTCAAGGAATCCTACTCCGCCTTCCGCCTGGAATCCAACGTGAAGGGGAAGGACGGCACGCCCCTCACCGCCAGGGACCTCTCCTACACCAAAAAGGAATTTGCGGACCTGATCGGTTACGCCAGACGCCACGGCGTCAACATCGTGCCGGAGTTCGACACCCCCGGCCACGCGCTCTCCTTCACCCGGGTGCGTCCGGACCTGATCTACAAGGGCCCCATGAACCATGAAAAACGCCGCTGCGAGATGCTGGATGCCGGCAATCCGGAAACGATCAGCTTCGTGACGAAGGTCTTTGACGAATACCTGCTGAAAGACCCCAAGCTGGGCCGCCCGGTATTTGCCGGCTGCAAGGTGTTCCACGTGGGAGCGGATGAATTCTACGGAGACAAGGAAGACTACCGTCACTTTGCGGACGGCGTGCTCAGCCACGCCCTCAAGCGCGGCTACACTCCCCGCATCTGGGGCAGCCTCAGTGCCAAGCCCGGCAAGACCCCCGTGGTCAGCAAGGGCGTTCAAATGAACCTCTGGAGCGCCGGCTGGATGAAGGCGTGGGAAGCCGTCAACCTGGGCTACGATGTCATCAACACGAATGACGGCGCCCTTTACATCGTGCCCTACGCCAACTACTACCGCATGGACAGGAACCACAAGGGGCTCTACAACAACTGGATTCCCAACCGCATCGGCAATGAGACGCTTCCCGCCGGGCATCCCCAGCTCTTGGGGGGCACCTTTGCCATCTGGAACGATGAAACGGACATCATGCACACGGGATACGGCCCGTACGATATCTGGGGAATGCTTTCCGGCTCCATGGATGTCCTCAGCCAGAAGCTGTGGGGCAAGGCCAAGGCGCCGGACACGTTTGAAGAGCATCGCGAGCTGGTGGCGGCCATCGGAAACGCTCCGCGCACCAACCCCCTTCACAAATGGAAGGACTCCCAGCCCTTTGCGGTCACTCCTTCCTCTCTGCCCCAGAAGCTGGACAAGCCTGCGCTGGGACCGAATTACCGCCTGACCGCGGAACTGGAACTCACCGCCGCTACGGAAGGCAGGGAACAGGTGCTGCTTTCCGCACCGGAGGGCGAACTGCTCGCGGTCATGAAGGACGGCACCGTCGGCTTCCGTCGTGACGACACCCTGGAATTCTCCTTCGGCGCCAAGCTGCCCGTAGGCAAAAAGGTCAAGGTGGAAATTGTGGGTGAACCGGAAAAAAACCAGCCTGTTCCTGGACGGACAGCCTGCCGGAACTGCCGTGCTGAAAAGTTTTTCTGACAAATCCAAGGACTTTATTGAAAACTTCAAAAACCGTCCCAAGGTGCACCGTTCCACCTTCGTTCTTCCGCTGGAAACCCTGGGTGAATCTTTCCAGGGCAAAGTGTATAACTTCAACGTCCAGCCCTTGTAACGCCTCCCTCCCCGTACATCCGTGCCTGTAAAAGGGCGGCATGCCCGCCCGCGGCGCGGATGCACGGAACCTTGGAAAACCAGGTAATGCAGAATGAAGGCTCTCCTCATTATTGACGTTCAGAATGACTATTTTCCCGGCGGGAAGTGTGAGCTTTCCGGCCCGGAAGAGGCTCTCGAGAACGTCGCCTTCGCTTTACGGCTCTTCAGGAAGGCCGGACTGCCCGTCATCCATGTCCGGCACGTCAACACCCGGCCGGATGCCTCCTTCTTCCTGCCGGGGACGGACGGCGTAAAAATCCACACCGGATTGACGCCGCTGCCGGGTGAGGATGTGCTCGTCAAGCACGCTCCCAACAGCTTTTACCGGACGGGCCTTGCGGACCTGCTCCGTGCGAAGAAGGTTGACGAACTGGTCGTGTGCGGCATGATGACCCACATGTGCATAGATACCACGGTCCGTGCAGCCTGGGAGTACCACATTCCCGTGACCTTGCTGTACGATGCGTGCGCCACGAAGGACCTGTCCGTCATGGGGGAGACCATACCGGCCAAAACCGTGCACAACGCCTACATGGCTGGACTGGACGGAATATTTGCACGCGTCCTGACTGCCGGAGAACTGGAAATCTAGCCCCGGAACTCCTTCACGGGGCCGGGGAGGGGCCGTCACGGCAGCGCATATGCCGGAATAACCGGGATAAATGGGCAGGCATGTTCCTTCCGGCTCATGGCCCATGCGTCCGGATAATTCCCCGGCGGCTTTTCCGCCGTCCGTCCGGAGCCGTGTCCCGGTATTCCGTAAAAATTTGATCACGGCAGTTTGCACGCCGGACGCCCGGAACGGCTTATCGTTCCTCCGTATTCGTTCCCATGGGGAGGAGGTTTTCAACAGGCACCCATCCTTCTTCACCGGAAGCGGGGTTCCGGCACCATATCCAGCCGTTGAGCACCTGGGAACCGGTCAGGACTTCCCCCTCCTCCGCATTCAATTCCCTGGCGGAATAATCTTCCAGCGCTTCTCCCTCGCTGCCGCCCAGCCATTGGATCACCTGTTTGGGAACCCAGCCCTTGTTCCGGTCTTCCGTCTCGCAGAAATACCAGTCGTTCCAGGCTTCGTTTTCCTCGCACTTCTCTCCAATGACAAGTCTCTCGCCCCTGGAAATAATGACGGGATTCGGGAACTCGCTTTGGTGCCTTTTGATTACCTGATACTTCATGTCCGTATTGTTCGTTTGGGTTCCTTTTTCCGTAAAAACCTGGTTGCTGCGGCATTTTTTACGGCTCCGCTCTTCCGGAATCCGTCTCCGGTTCCCGCATGCCCTTGTACCTCATGGGGCGGTAGCCGTTGTGTTCCAGTACGGCCCGGCTGAAAAAATGTTCCGCGCATTTCCAGACCGGCAGGGGTCCGGCTTCACTGCCCAGAAAAACGTCCCTGCCGTCTCCGTGCCAATCAATGAACATGAGCACGTGCCGCCCCGGTACGATCAGGATGTCCCCCGTCCGCAACTCTTCCCAGTCCAGCGGCGTGCACAGGGAGGGGAGCTCGCGCGTGGACCAGGGCCGGGACAGGCGCCAGCACCGGGAGACGAAACCGGAACAATCCACTCCGGCGGCAAACCTGCTGACCGCGTCGTCTCCCGCCGCCTGCTTTTCCGGGGTGCCCATGTCTCCGGCAGCGGCGGGGCGGCCTCCGTTTTCCGGGTCGTGGTTCAGGCGGCTGACGAATTGCCGCGGGGTATCGAACCCTCCCCACTTGTACGGCATTCCCGCGGACCATGCGCCGGGCTTCCACCAGGCTCCCGCATGGGCGCCGGATGCGGAAACGTCCGGGGTGTCTATCCTGATTCCGTCGGGATCCGTTCCGTGCCGGACGTTGTGGCGGGTGCCCTTCCAGGCCAGGTCCGTATAGGCGCGGCTGGTGCGCAGGGCCTCCTCCCTGGTGACGGTGGGCGCGGCAGGCGGAATATCCGGCACGGGCGGGGAACAGGAAAAAAGGGCTGCGGAAAGGAGCACGCCTGCGGTGCGGACATTCATGGGGTAGTGTTTATGGCATTCGGCGGAGTTTTGTCAAGCTCCGGAGCGCATGCCTCTTGCAGCGGTTTAAAATATTGACTTGGTACGAAAAGGTATGAGAGAGTGCCGATAGTGGCGTGGTGGGAAAATTTTCCGCACTGGCCTTCACAATTTAACCCCGTATCAAACACCATTATGGACGAAACCAATCAATCATCCGAACTTGAAACGCCCCAGGAACCCGTGATTCCTGCTCCTGTTCCAACC
>JAJQCV010000046.1 GCA_021202525.1 Akkermansiaceae bacterium
AGTCTTTAAAACGCGAATTTTCTCACGCAATGACGCGTGTTCCCGAAGGGAAATCTGCGGGTCATCTCCGGTTGGCCGTTGAAAGTAAAAATGTCGCGATACATTTTTTGTTAGATGAAGTTTGTGTCATACATAGGGTTGGTTTAGAATTTATATAAGAAATAGTAACAAAATTTGTAATTGTGTGATGTTTAGTAAGAGATGGCTAATAAACGAAGCCTTGTTCATGTATTTTGCTTGAAAAGTTATGACAGGTGGAATGACAATGGAAATATGAACGCTTCCCGGCTTGCGGGCTTCTATCCATGTATGCGGGAAGCCTGACCGGGCTTTCCGGTAACGATGAAATAAATACATACCGTCATGTTTGCTCCAAATCAGAAACCCGATACCGCTCGTGCCGAGAACTCCATTTTCGGTTCTCCGGAGGCGGACAATATTTTGCCCAAGACTCAATTTCCCGACTATGCAATGCGTCCCGAGGACGCCTACCAGCTCGTATCCGATGAGCTGATGCTGGACGGCAACGCCCGCCAGAACCTGGCAACCTTCTGCCAGACCTGGGATGAAAAGCAGGTGAGGATGCTGATGAATATCAGCATCAACAAAAACATGATCGACAAGGATGAATATCCCCAGACGGCAGCCATTGAAATGCGCTGCGCTGCCATTCTTGCCAATCTGTGGAATGTAAACCAGGATGAAAAGCCCATCGGCTGCTCCACCATCGGTTCCAGTGAAGCGTGCATGCTCGGCGGCATGGCTGCCCTCTGGAGATGGCGCGCCCGCCGCAAGGCTGCGGGCAAGCCGATCGACAAGCCCAACCTCGTTTGCGGCCCCGTGCAGATCTGCTGGCACAAATTCTGCCGCTACTGGGACATTGAAATGCGTGAAATCCCCATGGCTCCCGGCAAATGGAAAATGGACGTTGAACGCATGCTGGAACAGGTGGACGAAAACACCATCGTGGTGGTGCCCACCTTCGGCGTGACCTACACGGGTGCTTATGAATTCCCGGCGGACATTGCCAAGGCTCTGGATGACTACGAAGCCAAGACCGGTATCAACATTGACATTCACGTGGACGGCGCCAGCGGCGCATTCCTGGCCCCCTTCTGCGCTCCGGACATTGCCTTTGACTTCCGCGTTCCCCGCGTGAAATCCATCAGCACGTCCGGCCACAAATACGGCCTGGCTCCGCTCGGCTGCGGCTGGGTGGTATGGAGGGACACTTCCGAACTGCCGGAAGGCCTGATCTTCAATGTGAACTATCTGGGTGGGGAAATCCCCAACTTCGCCATCAACTTCTCCCGTCCTGCCGGACAGATCATCTGCCAGTATTACGACTTCATCCGTTTGGGCAAGGAAGGATACACCAATATCCATACCCAGGCATATGACGTGGCACAGTACATCTCATCGGAAATAGCCAAGCTGGGACCGTACGAATTCATTTGCACGGGCGATCCCAAGGAAGGCATCCCCGCCGCCTGCTTCTTCATCAAGGACGGGCAAAAGACGAATTACACCCTCTTCGACCTTTCCGACAAGCTCAGGACGCGAGGCTGGCAGGTGCCCGCCTTTACGCTGCCTGCGGATTGCCAGGATACGGTCGTGATGCGCGTGATGGTTCGCCAGGGCTTCTCCAAGGACTTGGCAGACCTCTTCCTGGAAGACTACAAGCGCATGCTCGATTTCTTCGAGAAACACCCGGTCACCTCGCCGATGACCGCGGAAGAAGGCACCTCCTTCCACCATTCCTGATGGAGGAGGCCTCATAAGGCTTTTTGTTGGATGAATAAGTGTGTGTAAGCACGGCTCCGCAGTTGTCAAGGTTTGTGCGTGGACCTGGCGGCTGCGGAGCCTTTTTATATCCGGACGGCGCGGATATTCCACGGAAGGACTCGCCGGTTTTTCACTGAGCCGTCTTCTCTGGAGACCGGGCACAGTAGAAAGAAAGGGTGTGGGCCGTTCAGGCATCCTTCATATGCTCCAGCAGGAAGCAGACGCAGCAGGAATGCCGGAAACACAGGTCTTCATGAATCTGGAGAAGAGCCTGGTGATGCCATGCCCTCTTCAGGAATGCGGCCGCATCTTTTCTCTTTCCCAGAAGGCGCTGGTGGACGGAAAGAACTCTGGTGCCCGCATGAGTGCCCTGGTGCGTCAAATATAGTTTCCACGCCCGCTCGGATCCTTCCGCCGGCAGAATGTGGTTGATGATGAATTCCTGGATGCGGTCGCGGCCCATCAGGGCCATGGGGCTTTTGGAAGGAGCGGAAGGCAGCGTGACATGGCTGCTCCAGTACGGATGCTTCAGGGAGGAGAGATACTCCGCCAGATCATCCAGATGCTCGGGGGTGCAAAGCCGCTGGAAAGCGGAAAAATCGGCGGCAATAGTTGCCAGGGCGCCGACGCGCCGCTGGGGATGATTGGCGGGCCTGCTGCCGGACAGCGTCCAGGGGAACCTGCGTTCCGGCGCCAGTTCAAAATGCTCGCGCAAAGGCCACCATTGCGCCCACAGCCTTTTATGGTGGGCTACGGCTTCCGGCGTACAGGAATCGGAAAGGACGGGAACCAGAAAGCCTGCGGTGCCGAAGAGCAGGGCTTCGGGACAATCCCGGAGCGTACGCAGGGGAACCCTCTGGGCCAGGTGGCGCATGGCGTCTTTGTTGGCGTGGTAGCCCAGTGTCTCCGCCAGATTCTCGTAAAGAAGCTGTGCGGGGTCCGCCAGTTTGACTCGTTGTGCGTGCCGCCGGTGCTTGCGCTGGAAGCGGTAGGCGGCCGCGGATTGCAGCAGAGTTTCCAACTGTTCGGCAGGCATCGTTTCCAGAGCATCCGCATGGCGGCAGGACCGATCCGGAGCGGCGGCGGGCGGCATGGCTCCCGCGCCATTCAGCATGGGCACTGGAATGACGGCCAGAGGGATGCGTTCATGCCGGGAATTGCGGGTGAACCATTCCCTGCGGCTCGGGGTGCAGGCAAGATGCAGGATGACGCCGTCGAATGCGGGGTTGGAGCCATGGTTGTGGCGTTCCCAGTCTTCCGGAGCGGAATCCAGTTCCATGTCTCCCGTGTACGGAACGCCATCCAGTTGAATGCGGGCATTCAGAAAATCCGGCCCGGCGGACTTGTTCCAGTCTCCGCAGTCCAGAATTCGGACGGATCTTCCGAGGTCGTCCGTGAAGGAAAAGCCGAACCTGCCTTCCAGCAGCAGAAGCTGGAGTGTGCGTTCATCCGGCAAAGCGGAATGCTGGGAACCAGCCTGTTCCCTGACGGAATCCGTTTCACTGGCGGAAAGGGCGCTCCCGTACAGGGAGGCCAGGAAACTCATGTCCATATCCGGAGGGAAGGATTTACTGGTCTTTCTGCCTCTTCAGCTCGTCCTTGAGGCAGTCGGTCACATTGCGGAACTTTTCTTCGTTCTCTTCGCTCAATTCACTCAGTGTCAGATGGGAGTCGAGAACGTGGAGGGTTTGGTCCCTGGCGTCCAGGTGAACGGTGGGAGTTGTCTCCGTACCAAGGTTGGCGCGTATTTGCTCCACTTTGCCCCGCCAGGGGGCGGTGGGCGGTTCAATGCTCAGCAGGGCGTCCAGTCCCAGGCTTTCCAGGGCGCAAAGGCAGCGTTCGCTTGGGGAGGCTATCTGCACGGCTCCATCAATGGGCATCAGCCTGCGGGCCAGCCCCGCCAGGGTTCCCATGAAGGTGGAATCAATGCCGGAGCATGTTTCCAGATCAATCACGATCAGGCGCCCTCCGGAGGCGATGTATTCGTCCCCCAGGGACTTCACCGTGGGACTGTTGGAAAAACTGCCGCGGCCGGAGCACCGAATCCAGAGGAACTCGTCAAAACGGCCGAAAAGGATGGAAGAATTGTTATTCACGTTATTGGAAAATGGAAACCGTATGAATAACAAGAGAAACAGTTCCGGTCAAGTCAGGATTTAAGGTGCATGGAGGGATGCGGGCGGGGCTGTCCGCAGGAAGGAGCAACAGTTGACGTACCGTCACAAAGCCGTATGGTTGAAGGCCATTCCGGTCCCTTCTCCCGTACCGGGCAGGAACCTGTAGTAAACCTCCAGCATCAGCGTGGCCAGGCACTGGCGGTAAATCCTGTCATTGGCGTTGCGGTTCCGGCTCGTCTGGACGTTGCCGCCGGGGCCTCCGAATCCGTTGGGTGCAAAACTGCCGTCGGTTCCCTGCGCGTTCAAGGTGGCATCCCGGAAGGCCCTGTTGTAAGCCGTCCACACGTCCCCGCCGCGGTTCATGGCCGCCTGCACCCCGTAGTAATGCTGGTAGAGGTTGGAAGAGGTGTTGTTCGCCTTCCAGTTGAAAGGCTTGTTGGTATTCTTTAGCATCCAGTCCAGTCCCTTGCGCGCGGCGCTGTCGGAACCGCTGCCGCACATCTGGAGGGACAGCACGCCCACACCCACCAGGGACGGCCGGGCGGTCGCGTCTTCTCTTCCTTCCTGCATGTAGGTGAACAGGCCGTCCGGCTTGCTGCACTTGCGGCAGTACATGGCGGCCTTGCGCAGGGCGGTGCGGATCTCGCCCTTGGTGGGCTTGATGCCGCCGTGTTCCGCGGCCTTCAGGGCCTGCACGTTCCATCCGGTGACGGAAAGATCCGTATGGGCTCCCGGCCTGGTGTTGTAATTGTAGGCCCAGCCGCCGTTGTTGTTCTGTCCGTCAAGAATTCTGTCCACGGCCTT
This sequence comes from Akkermansiaceae bacterium, assembly GCA_021202525.1. Classification (GTDB taxonomy): domain Bacteria; phylum Verrucomicrobiota; class Verrucomicrobiia; order Verrucomicrobiales; family Akkermansiaceae; genus Akkermansia. Next base: position 4,707 of record JAJQCV010000046.1, read on the forward strand.
CACGGTGACCTGTTCCAGATTGGAAATGGAGGGAATGTCCATCTGCTTGCAGAAGGTGTACGCCTCGCAAAGGGCATAGGTGGCGATGGCATGGTCGTAGCTGACCTCGTTCATCTGGGGGACCAGGGAAAGGACGGGAGCCTTCATGCCCTGGTCCACGAGGAAGGAAATGCCCTTGAGCACGCTGTCTCCGAACTCCTCGGAAAGCGGGGTTTCACAGTGGGCCAGGTAGGCCAGCAGGGCGAACCCCGTCATGGAGCACTTGTAATTCTGGCCGCCTCCCCCCCCCAGGAACCGTCCTTGTTCTGCTGTTTCTGGAGCCAGCGGAGGGACTTGACGACGGCTTCCTCGCACTGCGGGGTGCCCCCGTTCTCCGTGATGCGTTGCATGCGGTCGTTCAAATCGCAGCGTTTGGAAAGAGTAATGTCGTCCGGCTCGTATCCGCCGGGGCCCTTCCCGTTGTTAAAGCCGATGTTGTCCCCGAATTCCAGGCCTTCGGAAAAGGTATCGGAGGGAATTTCCACGTCGATTTCCGGGTTGTTTATCGGGACGTCCGTGGCGGCGGTGGAGACGATGATTTTTACTTCCGATTTCTGGTGGGGGCTGCTGGGACGCTGTGGCCGGGTTATTTCCGGTTTGATGGGGTCCTCGCCTTTTCTTTCCTCCATCGGGTACACGGTGACGGCAGGTTCTTCCGGAATGGCGGTGATGATATTCACCAGATAGAGCAGGAGCCCCATCAGGGCAACGCCGAGAAAGGAGACGGAAACGGCGGCAGCCAGGGATTTGGCGCGCTGCCTTTTTAATTCCGCCAGGACTTCTTCTTTACTTTCAATATGCAGGCTCATGAATAGATGGGTTGGTTATTGATCCCACCATCTCTCCAAAATATTTCATGAGCAAGATTAAAATTTATAATTGGCTTGTAATAAGTAAGTTGTTACTAAATTGTTACTTATGCGGAGAACATATTCCGCACCTGCATGGCTCCGGGGAAGGCTTCCGGAAGAGGCTGGAGACAAAGAAAAAGCCGCCTTTCCCGAAGGAAAGGCGGCTGTGGGAAAGCTGCGGAACCCCGTCAGGAATTCTTGGTTCCTTCACCCGTGCCGGGAAGGAAGCGGTAGTAAGTTTCCAGCATCAATGTGGCCAGGCACTGGCGGTAGATATTCTTGGACTTCCCGCTCAGGCATTCGGCATAGCCCGTATCATTGTTGCTGAAGCTGCCATCCGGCTTCTGGCCGCCGAGAACGGCATCGCGGAAAGCCTTGTTGTAGGAGGCCCATACGTCCCCGCCGCGGTTCATGGCCGCCTGCACGCAGTAATAGTGCATGTAAAGGTTGCTCTTGACGTTCTCCGTGCCGGAGCCCTTGCCCCATTCCAGGGTCTTGACGTTGTTCTTGATCCAGTCCAGCCCCTTGCGCGCGGCGCTGTCGGAACCGTTGCCAGTCATTTGCAGGGAGAGCACACCCACTCCCACCAGGGAGGAACGGGGATTTTCTCCGTTTTCCTTGTAGGAGAATTTCCCGTCGGGCATAACGTTCTTGCGGCAGTACATGGCGGCCTTGCGCAGGGCGGTGCGGATTTCGCCCTTGGTGGGCTTGATGCCGCCGTGTTCCGCGGCCTTCAGGGCCTGCACGTTCCATCCGGTGACGGAAAGGTCGATGTTCGGATTGATCTTGTTATTATAGCTGTAAGCCCATCCTCCGTTGGGGCATTGGGCATCCAGAATCCTGTCCACGGCCTTCACGACGACTCGTTCCAGATTGGAGATGGAGGGAATGTCCATCTGCTTGCAGAAAGTGTACGCTTCGCAGAGCGCGTAGGTGGCTACGGCATGGTCGTAGCAGACTTCCTTCAGGCCGGGCTGTTCGGAAATGACCGGGTTTTTCATCCCCAGGTCGACGAGGAAGGAAATGCCCTTGAGCACGTTGTCTCCGAACTCCTCGGAAAGCGGGGTTTCACAGTGGGCCAGATAGGCCAGCAGGGTAATTCCGGTCATGGACGCCTTGAATTGTCCGTCGCCCCAGGAACCGTTGCCGTTCTGCTGCTTTTTGAGCCAGCGGAGGGATTTGACGACGGCTTCTTCGCACTGCGGCGTGCCGCCGTTCTCCGTGATGCGCTTCATGCGGTCGTTCAGGTCGCAACGCTTGGAAAGGATGCCGGGAATGCCCCCGCCGTCACCGTCTCCGGTTCCGATGCCGAAACCGTCGCCGATGTCGATGCCCGTGGAAAGCTCTTCAGAGGGGACTTCCACTTCAATATCCGGATTGACCACGGCCACGTCCGCGGAAGCTACGGCGGCAATGACCTTCACCTGGGCCGCGGCGGAGGAACTGCTGGGCCGCTGGGTGGTCTGGGTGACCTCCGGAGTGTCGATGTCCGGATTGTCGCCTTCCTGGGTGGCGTAGGCGACCATGGGAGGATCTTCCGGAATGGCGGCGATGATGTGCACCAGGTAGAGCAAAAGGCCCATCAGGGCGACGCCGAGGAAGGAAACGGAAATAGCGGCAGTCAGGGTCTTGGTGCGCTGCTTCTTCAGTTCCTCAAGGGCTTCGTCGGTACTTTCAATATGAAGGCTCATGGAGAGACGTGTCTGGTTGATGCTACGGCAAACTCCTTTTCATCCTTGAAAAACGGAGAGTTACCGACATGCAAAAGTGTGCTGCAAGCCTTGCTGTTCACAAGGCTGGCAACATACTAAAACCAGACACGGCGGTCTGTCAATCAGATTAGGAATTTCTGGTCCCTTCTCCCGTACCCGGCAGGAACCTGTAGTAAACCTCGAGCATCAGCGTGGCCAGGCACTGGCGGTAAATCTTGTCGTTGATGGTGCCCCCGTTGCTGTTCACCAGGCCTCCGGGGCCTGGGAAACCGTTGGGTGCAAAACTGCCGTCGGAAGCCTGCGCTCCCAGGGTAGCATCGCGGAAGGCCTTGTTGTAAGCCGTCCACACGTCCCCGCCGCGGTTCATGGCCGCCTGCACTCCGTAGTAATGCTGGTAGAGGTTGGAAGAGGTGTTGTTCGCCTTCCAGTTGAAAGGCTTGTTGGTATTCTTTAGCATCCAGTCCAGTCCCTTGCGCGCGGCGCTGTCGGAACCGCTGCCGCACATCTGGAGGGACAGCACGCCCACACCCACCAGGGACGGCCGGGCGGTCGCGTCTTCTCTTCCTTCCTGCATGTAGGTGAACAGGCCGTCCGGCTTGCTGCACTTGCGGCAGTACATGGCGGCCTTGCGCAGGGCGGTGCGGATCTCGCCCTTGGTGGGCTTGATGCCGCCGTGTTCCGCAGCCTTCAGGGCCTGTACGTTCCATCCGGTGACGGAAAGGTCCGTGTGGGCTCCGGCCCTGGTGTTGTAATTGTAGGCCCAGCCGCCGTCGACGTTCTGGTTGTCCAGAATCTTGTCCACGGCCTTCACGACGACTTTTTCCAGATTGGAAATGGAGGGAATGTCCATCTGCTTGCAGAAAGTGTACGCTTCGCAGAGCGCGTAGGTGGCCACGGCATGGTCGTAGCTGACCTCGTTTCTCTGCGGAACGAGGGAAAGAACGGGAGCCTTCATGCCCTGGTCCACGAGGAAGGAAATGCCCTTGAGCACGCTGTCTCCGAACTCCTCGGAAAGCGGGGTTTCACAGTGGGCCAGGTAGGCCAGCAGGGCGAGCCCCGTCATGGAACACTTGTAATTATGGGGAGTGCCGCCCCAGGAACCGTCCTTGTTCTGCTGCTTCTGGAGCCAGCGGAGGGACTTGACGACGGCTTCCTCACACTGCGGGGTGCCGCCGTTCTCCGTGATGCGCTTCATGCGGTCGTTCAGATCGCAGCGCTTGGACACGATGCCGGGAATGCCCCCGCCGTCACCGTCTCCGGTCCCGATGCCGAAACCGTCGCCGATGTCGATGCCCGTGGAAAGTTCCTCAGTGGGAATTTCCACGTCAATGTCCGGATTCACCACGGCCACGTCCGCGGAAGCTACAGCGGCAATGACCTTCACCTGGGCCGCGGCGGAGGAACTGCTGGGCCGCTGGGTGGTCTGGGTGACCTCCGGAGTGTCGATGTCCGGATTGTCGCCTTCCTGGGTGGCGTAGGCGACCATGGGGGGATCCTCCGGAATGGCGGCGATGATGTGCACCAGGTAGAGCAAAAGGCCCATCAAAGCGACGCCGAGGAAGGAAACGGAAATAGCGGCGGCCAGGGTCTTGGTGCGTTGCTTCTTCAGTTCCTCAAGGGCTTCGTCGGTACTTTCAATGTGAAGGCTCATTCAGTGGAAAACTATTCGCCTGAAGTATAGCGGATATCCCCCGCCGGGGCCGAGCTTAAAAAGCCTGGTTCTGTCATGGTTCGCATGATGACCAGATATGCATGAAAAGCTTCCTTGTAATGAATGAATTGCGCTTCCCGGTTTCTTCCCGGAGAAAGCTTTTCCGCCTTTCCGGTGCTGCGATTGTTCCGGATGGCTGCATCTCATAGGACGGCCTGCGTATGAATCGTCGGACGTTTTCGTTCGGAATACCCGCCGCCGGCGTTATTCATGGGTTTTTGAGGTCGCCGAAATAAATGATGAGTATCACGGGAATGACTACATAAATGAACGCCATGATAAGGAAAGCTCCAAGCGCTGCCTTCCACATCTCCCTGCTGCGCTGCCTTTCCAGTTCCTTCAGCGCGTTTTCAGTACTTCCCATGTGCAGGCTCATATGAAACCCCTTCTTTGGACATTTTCCGTAAGGATAATGGTTTTTTTCCGGTGGCGGCAAATAAAAAATCCCCGCCATGTACTCCATGGCAGGGAGGGGGAAGAATGATATCCGCGGAGAATTTAAATCAATAATGGCCGCCGCGGGGACCGGCCATCCATTTCCAGGCCGTTTCCACGATTTTGTTCGCGTCCTTGCACTGTGCTTCCCAGCCGAGGATTTCCTTGGCTTTTGTGGGATTGGCGATCAGGCGGGGCGGGTCTCCTTCCCGGCGGGGGCCGTAGCGGACGGGAATTTTCTTCCCGGTGACTTTTTCAGCGGTTTCCAGGATTTCCCGGACGGAAAGCCCCAGTCCGGTTCCCAGGTTGAAGCACTCCGTGGAGCCACCTTTCATCAGGTAGTCCACGGCTTTCAGGTGGGCGTCCGCCAAGTCGTCCACGTGGATGTAGTCCCGGATGCAGGTGCCGTCCGGAGTATCGTAATCCGTTCCGAAAACTTCAATATACTCCTTCTCCCCGGTCAGCGTCAGCAGGATGTTGGGAATGAGGTGGGTTTCCGGTTCATGGTCTTCCCCGATGAGGCCGTCCACGCTGCATCCGGAAGCGTTGAAATAGCGCAGGAAAACGCTCTTGAGGCCCCAGGCGCGGTCGCAGTCCTTGCATACCTTTTCCAGCATGTACTTGGAGCTTCCGTAGGGATTGATGGGGTCCTGCTTTTCCGTTTCCGGAATCGGAATCTGGGTGGGGACCCCGTACGTGGCGCAAGTGGAGGAAAAGACGAAGCGCTTGACGCCGGCCGCCTGCATGGCGCCCAGAAGGACGAGCGGGCGGGCGATATTGTTCATATAGTACTTGAGCGGATTCTGGACGGACTCTCCCACGTTGATGTAGGCGGCGAAGTGGATAACGGCATCAAAATTGCCTGTCATCAGGAGAGGATACACTACGGAAGCATCGCCCAAGTCCCCTTTGACCAGCTTCACCTCCGGATCCACGATGGCTCCGATATGTCCGTATACCATGTTGTCTAGGACGGTCACGTCAGCGCCCGTCTTCACGAGCTGTCGTACCGTGTGGGAACCAATATATCCGGCGCCGCCGGTTACAAGTACTTTCATGATCTTATCAATGCTGTTAAGCCGGGTTGTCCCTGCCTCCGGCCAGGGCGTCCGCACATCCCATATCCTGAAAAACCGCGTGGTCCGTATTCAGGTAACGGTATCGTGCCGGATCGCCCGATAAAAAGTGACATGTTTCTCCCGTTTTGTCAATTTGCGATATGCCTCTCCTCATTGTCCTGAAACCCCGGAAGGAAGCGGATAACAAGGTTTCTTTTCTGGTGTCTCTGACTCCGGATACTCCCGGATGATCATGCCCCCTGCTTGGCGGCCCGTAGCGCCCTTGAGGAAGAATGAGGGGAGGATGATAACACATGCCGGAACATGGCGGCATACCCGTTCCGGGGCTCGGCATGGGAAGGCTCTTTCAATCGGGCATTCTCCCTGTTTGTACGGATGGGGTAGGAACACAGACGGAAGGAAGGTGCGTCGCACTATTGAAACGGAAAAAGGGCGGAAAACATGCAGTGCGGGGAATTTAGCGCAGGGCGAAGCATAAATTTCTCTGAATTGGCGGACGGTCTTTTTTCCGGTATCTGTTTCCGGTCGGTCGGCAATCTGTTCTGCACCTGTCAATCCGGCCAGCCTGGTTCCTGCCGCCGCGGAAAATGCGTACATGAAAGCGGTATGATCCCTATTCAGAAAGGAGGACCGGACTATTTCCCGATATTCCTCTGTTTTCCGCAAGGCCCCTTTTCATGCCGGAAACTGCCCCGCTTTTTACTGGTCCCGGATGTATGTTTTTGAGAACATGGCCGCATGAAGCCGGTTGAGATCAGGAATGTTCTGGAAGAACACGACGTGCGCCCCAGCAAATCGCTCGGGCAGAACTTCCTGACGGACGAAAACGTGGCCCGCTGGATTGTTGACCAGCTGGAAATCCAGCCGGAGGACTGCGTGGTGGAAGTGGGGCCGGGGACCGGAGCCCTGACCGAACACGCCGCACCGCTCTGCCGCAGGATGGTCCTGGTGGAATTTGACGCCCGCCTGGCGGAATACCAGAAAAACCGCTGGGCCGGCGATCCCCATGTAGAGGTGCACCATGCCGACGGGGCTTCCTGGGACCCCCGCGGACTGTTTGCGGAAGCTCCTGTCAAATTCCTGGGCAACCTGCCGTATTCCGCCGGAGGGGCCATTCTGCAAAACTTTCTCTCCCGGCCCAGTCCTGTGGAACGGGCCGTCGTGATGCTTCAGAAGGAATTCATCGACCGCATTCTGGCAACTCCGGAGGACGACGCCTTCGGCCTGCTTTCCCTGCGCATCCAGAAAAACTGGATTCCCCGCGCTCTCAAGACCATTCCGCCGGAAGCATTCCATCCCCGTCCCCGGATTGACTCCACCGTCATGCTCCTCACGCCCCGTCCGGTGCGCGAACTGCCGCCGTATGACGACCGCCTGATGGACGAGCTGATGAGAAAGGCCTTTTCCCAGCGTCGCAAGCAACTGAAAAAGCAGCTCCCGTCCTCCCCTCCGTGGGACGAAGTGGCCGCTTCCCTGGGAATATCCCCGTCCTCCAGGCCGGAGGAACTGAATCTGGCGCAATGGGTGGACCTGGCGCGGGCCTATGACTCCAACCCTCTCAAGGACGTGGCGCAGAGCGGAGACGAGCTGTTCGACGTAGTGGACGAACTCAACCAGATGACCGGAACGGGGACGCGCCTGGAAATTCATGAAATGGATCTGCGCCACCGTGCCGTGCACATGTTCCTGGTGAACAAGCATGGAGCCGTGCTGCTCCAGAAAAGGTCCATGTGGAAGGACAGGCAGCCGGGCAGGTGGGACTCTTCCGCCGCCGGGCATCTGGACGCCGGGGAAGATTATGATCAAGCGGCCGTCCGGGAACTGGAAGAGGAACTGGGCGTGACCGGCTGCGAACTGCGGCGCATCGCGGACTTTGACGCCGGAGAAAACAACGGCTGGGAATTCGTGGCCCTCTATGAAGGCCGCTACACGGGCAGAGTGCGTTTCCCCGCCGCGGAAGTGGACAGCGTGCAATGGTTCACCCCGGAACAAATCCAGGCATGGGTGGAACGCCGCCCGCAGGACTTTTCACCCGCATTCATTCCGTGCTGGAATGCATGGCTGGCCGCGAACAAAAAAGCATTATCCTGAATCAAACACATATCATGATTAACCCTGATCAATTATCTCCGGAGCAGGTCCAGTCCATCAGGGACTGGGCGGAAGAAGGCCTTGACCTGAACGCTATTCAGAAAAATCTGCATGAAAAACTGGGGCTGAAGCTTACATTCATGGATACCCGTTTCCTGCTGCAGGACCTGGACATCCACCTCAGGCAGCCGGAACCCGCCCCCCAGCCGGAACAGTCCGGAATGGAAGCCGCCCCGGCTCCCTCTCCCCTGCTGGGCAAAACCCAGGTGAGCGTGGATGAGGTGACGCCGCCGCATGCTCTGATAGCGGGCAAGGTGCTGTTCAAGAGCGGCGCCCAGGGCGTATGGGACATTGACCGGACGGGCCGCATCAACTGGGACGCCACGCTGGGGGAACCCACGGCGGATGACCTGCGCGAATTTGAAACGGAACTCCAGTCCGTCATCCGCAGCCGCATGGGCGCCATGTAACAACGCACCGGAAGCGGGAACGATGGAAATACCGGATGAAATGATTGAAGACCTGCTGCCCGCCGTACGGGAGCAGCTCTCTGCGCCGGAAACGGCCTATGTCACAGCCTGCCTGGAACGGCTTACGGAAAAGGAAAAGCTGGAGGAACAGGAAGCGCTGGAACTGATCGCGCAGGCGCTGGCTGTCGTCATCAATGAAATGGTGGTGGGTGGCCGTCCCTTTAACTCGGAAAAATACAGGAGCCTTCTGAAAGATTTGCCGCTCCTTCCGGACGAGTCTCCGTGATAAATCTCGACAATCTCCGGGATTAATTCATAATCCGTCCTTTCACTTGAAATTTTATGGCTAAAAAACCATCAGAAACAAGTGCTCCGGAAGCGTCCGCCGCCCAAAAGCCGGCTACCCGGAAAACTGCCGCCAGAAAGGCGGCGGCTCCGGCTAAAAAGACTGCCGCCAAGGCTGAAGAAAAGCCTGTTGACGCCGCTTCCGTAGAAGCACCCAAAACCAAAATCAAAACGGTCAAATCCGCCGCGAAAACCGCAGCCAGGACGAAAACCGTGAAAGCCGCCAAAAAGACGGCTGTCAAGGAGTCCCCTGCTGCTGAAGCGGCCCCGGCTCCCGCCAAAACCCAGGAATCCGCCGCACCCTCTTCTCCCCAGGTTGAGAAAAATGCAGTTTCCGAACCGGTAAAACAGCCCGAATCCGGCTCTCCGGTCAAGGTCAAACGCGAATCCTACCGCCCGAACCGCAATCAGGACCAGCAGGAACGCCATGAACAGCACGGAAACGAACCCTTCGCCCAGCCGGAAACGGTGGGTGGAGGCTCCGACACCCCTTTCAACAAGCGCAAGCGCCGCCGCCGCAACAAAAAAGGCAACGGCGGTTCCGACGACCGCCAGCCAGCCATGCAGGATACGGCGTCCCTGAAGAACCTGGACGGCAAGAAGGTCGCCGCCCGTGCGTGGAAAATGTTCCTGGCTGAAGTCTCCGAAGAAGGCCTTGCTTTGATGGACGACCATACGGCCCGCGAAGCCGCCCGCCGCGCCTTCCGCTGCGCCGAATTCTTCATGATGGAGGAATCCCGCCGCAAGCAGGGTCAGAAAGCCGCTTCCCAGCAGGGAAAGAACGTTTCTCAGGAAGAAGACCGGGACGTCGAAGAAATATCCGACGAGGAATAAAAATTTCCTGCTTATGTTTTCGCCCTGCGGCTGAGGCCGCAGGGCTTTTTTATGGGAAAGGCCGCAATAAGACGGCCTTTTGCGGAAGCAGGACATGCCCATCCTTGGCTGTCCTTTCGCCGGGAAGCCATGCCGGAAGGCCGTTCATGAAAAAAAGACCTCTCCCTTACGGAGAAGGGGAAAAGTCCGTTAAGGGATTCACGATGATCCGGGCGGGAAAAGTGATGTGACCAACCATAAATCCGGGTAAGGGTGAGGAAGAAAATAATTGGAAGGGTCAGGCACGAAAAAGCGGAAGGGTCATTTGTCCCACATGGGACACGCCTTTTTTCCCTCCGCGCAGGTTCCGCGGAGACATCGCCAAACCTCCGCGGATTGAATTAAAGCCTGAATCCCTCCGGCTGACCGGGTCTGACCCTGGAATGTCCTGCATGCAGGACAACATTCCGCGGACACACTCAAGGCCGTTCAGATTCCCGCGCCGCTGGAAATAGGTTTTTTTATAAATAATGTCCTTCCCCTTCGGAATGTGTTTTTTTAGAAGTGGGGCCGCCCCGTCGTCAAACAGGTAAATAAGGCAATCAGGGTCGGCCTGGCGGATTTGACCGACACACAATTCTAGACATTTATAGTCTTCCTTATAGCAATATATCGCGTAGTTCATCATTAATTGATAGGTTCGTATTCTTCTGAAATTTTATTCCAGCGGCCCTGTTGAATGTAAATGTCGCCGTCCGAGGTATGTTGAGGTCTCAAGGCATAATTGCTATCGCATGCCAAGGCCGTCCAGGAGTCACACACGCGAGAAATGGACTCAAAACTAGAAACGTCCAGGTCCACCGATAAAAAATTATTGTCTGTCCAAAGCCGTGTCCTGATGCCTCCCCCGTTTGTCGGAGTCTTCCAGTAGCTGGCATATCGCAACCTCATTTGATTATCGACAATTTCCAACGGCATCAGCGCGGACAAGGTCCCGCTGGAAAGGCTTGTCGCATCAATGGAAATGTCAAGTTGTCCGCCTGTTTTGGTAAGTCCGTATTTAATGCCGTTGGAAGTCTTTTGCGTCGTGTTTACCTTTAGCTTGACCGTCGAACCAACTATTTCTATAGGGTCTTCTGCGGTCCAGTTCGTAACTTCTCCGCCCGTCATGGACTCGGTATCGAGCTTCATCGCAAGCTCTCCGTCCCTTATTTCAAGGTTGTATTTGATACCTTGCGGCGTGGAATGAACAACCTTGTCGATTTTAAGAGAAATGCTTTTATCTACTATCTCTATAGGCTCTTCTGCCTTATAATCCGGCCTGCCGTCCCTAATTCTGACGCCCAGCTTGACAGGCCCCTCTTCTTCTCCGCTGTCTCCTTTCCCCTTTTCTTGCACAAGCCACGCCTTGAGTTCCGTCGAAACGGTCACGTCCTCACTGGACGACTCTATATTGAGAGTCAAAATATGCTCGTCTTCCCCTTCGTCTTTAAGTTCCAGGGCGCATTTAGGGTCGGTCTTGAGGTTATAGGGAGGTGACGCTTTAAGCCCGCAATAGACCGCCCCCAGCACATATTGCTTCACGGCCACAAGTTCCGCGGCGTTTCCGTCATCTTCCAGCGGTTCCGCCAAAATCTGCACTGTTGCAAGTTTGAAAAAATACTCTCCGTTTTCTTCCTTTTTTTCGTCGGCGATTGTTTTCAGGGGAGATTCCTCCCCTTTTTCAGCGGCAAGCCGCCCTTGTCATCCGCGTAGCGTCCGCCAGTCCAGCGCGGGGCCGCCGCGGAGGGAAGCATCGTTTGAAAGTCGGAAGTCCTGTTGAGCGCGTCATTGATCGCGTCAACATGATTGTTCCAATCTGCGGGAGTCAGCGTGTTACCCTTGGCTTTTTTCGGAAGGTTGTACATGATTTAGGTGTAAATATCCGTGTCCCAGTAAGGGAGAAGTTGTTTTCCGGTATCATTCCCGGCATGTTCACTACATCACCATTAATTTGTGGAGATGCCCTTTCGCTGATGAAACGCATGGAAAACGGCATTTATGACTCTATCACTACGGACCCCCCTTATGCTTCCGGCGGCCTGACCACGGCGGAGAGAAAAGCCCCTCCTGCAAGAAAATACGTGTCCTCCTGCAAATATCTCTCTTTTGACCAAGATACGAGGGACCAGCGGTCCCACTTCTTCTGGTCCGTCATGTGGATGCAGGAGGCATTAAGGATAACTCGCCGCGGCGGCTGGTTAATGGTCTTCACCGACTGGCGGCAATTCCCGCTCACCTCTGATGCCCTGCAAGTGGCGGGGTGGACGTGGCGGGCCGTCGTTACGTGGGACAAAACGGAGGCATGCAGGCCGCACCAAGGCCTTTTTCGCAATCAGGCGGAATTCGTTCTCATTGCCACGAACGGAAGTATCGGCAAGGAACAGGATAGGCCGCGCGTATTTCCCGCGGGCGTGTTTCGGCACTACCTCAAGCCGGGCGATAAAATGCACCTCACGGGCAAGCCCGTTCCCCTTATGCGGCACCTCCTGACGGTTCTCCCGCCAAAATCCCGAATTCTCGACCCCTTCATGGGGAGCGGAACCACTATTGTTGCGGCCCGTGACCTGGGACACGTTGCTCACGGCATTGACCTTTCCCCGGACAATGTCCGCATTGCCCAAGCCCGCCTAGAGGATTCCACCACGTAGCCGCGGCCAGCCCGCGGAGGTTCCTCCAGACCTCCGCGGCGCATGCGCGAGCCGTTGGCGTGAGTGTCCCACATGGGACAAATGACCCTTACGAATTTCCGAAATTGACCCTTTCAGGTATTTATTTCCGCAACCTTCCCCTGGACCCTTCCTTCCCGGCCCGGGAAGCCTGTATTTTCAAGGCGTTTCAACCTTCTTCAAGCAAATTCAACCCTTTTCAAGCATTTATGGGTGGTCACAGTGACGGGAAAATCTGACAGGATCTCCTGGGTGCAGTAGGGATAAAGCCGGGATGATTCATCATGTTGCTGGTCATAAAAACGCATCTTGAGCAGAAACAAGTGTTTCCCTCCCTCCTCATTGACGGAGGCCACGATACTTCTCGTTCCGAGCACATATTCGCACAAATGCAGTTGTTCGTGCCGGACATAATAACGGGCTCCCTCACAAGAGCCTTTATAGTTGAATCCGTAAGTATGCAGCTCCTCCTCTTCCGGAAAAACGTTTTCCCCCGAAAACGGCGATTCCCGGGAATGTCGTAATGGCTTCGCACAAGATCGGCGGCAGCATACGCCGTCACCCGGATGCCGAAGGGAATGTACACCAGATAGAACAAAACCTGGGAAAACGCTCCCTTCCAGGTCGGCTTCCTTGCCAGGCTCATGTACACCAGTCTGATAAACAGTACCTCCATGCATGCCAGCAATACTCGCAATACAATTTCCCAGAACGTGTAAACATTCATGGAGCGGCCTTCTTCCTCACGGAGGCCGGAAAACCGTCATAGGACAGCCGGATGACCGCCTCCGTCGGCAAACTCTACTCCTTGCGTTCGGTGGCCAAATTATCAATGAACACATCGATGCGCCGCAGATAAGGAGGATTATCCGTCGTCCGGAATGCGTATGCTACCTGGTTTCCGGAGCGCAAGGAGGCCCAGGCATTCCCGTGGCCGTCCGGCGGTTCATGCCACGTGAAATCCGGATGTGATTCGGTACATGCCGCTCCGGGGCCGTCGTAATCCGGATCATGAACCTGCCGGTACAGCACGTAAATGCTGCTCAAAAGCACAAGGACGGAAACAGGGGCTTAATGCCTTGTTGCAGCCGTTTGAACATGGGGCGTTCGTCTTTCATCGTTTTCCGGGAGGCGGAGGGATGCTGTTGCCATCAAACCTTCTTGCCGCGCCATCTGCCGCTCTTGAGGTACCACCATGTCAGGGAAATGAGGACGAGCCCGTAAATGTGTTCGGAAAACCAGCAGAGAGCCACGTCCGGCTTAAGCACGATGACGCCGTAGTAAACGGCGACCGTATAAACGGCGAGCGTGATCATCTCCATCACGAATCCCGCCTTGGTGTTCCCCGTGCCGGACACGGCATTGAACAGAATGAAGGCGGGTGCCGAAATCAAGGTGGAAGTAGCCATCACGTAAACGGAAGGAATGCAGGCGGCAATGAGGGAGGGATTGTCCGTAAAAATCCTGAGGATGGGTTCCGGGAACAGGCACAGGATAATCAGAAGCGGAATCAGCAGGGCATAGGTAAGATTCAGCGTCATGCTGCAGGTCTTGAACAGGAAGCGCTGCTCCCCGGCGCCGATCTGGTTGCTGATCAGAGCCCCCGCCGTGGTGGCGAATGCACTCATAACCATGATAAGCATGGCGGATAAGTTGCGCACGATATTGGTGACAGCCAGGGGCCGTTCCCCCAGGTGCTCAATTGCCAGGAAAAAAATAAACCAGACGGAAACGGAAATGAAGGACTGCACCATCGTCCAGCCGGAGATGGACAGCATCCCCTTCAATAATTGGGGGCGGAACGTAAATGCCCTGCGGAAACCGTACTTCCTCTTGTCCGCCGTGATGCCCGTGTAAATGATGAAAAAGACCAGGGAAACGGCTTCCGCTACGCTGGAGGCGATTGCTGCTCCCGCCACGCCCATAGCCGGAAAACCGCCCTTGCCGAAAATGAGGCAGTAATTCAGGACGACGTTGCTCAACAGCATCACGATGGAATTGACCGTCAGGATCTTCGTCTGGGTGATCCCCACGTAGTAGGAACGGAACATCACACACAGGAAGGAGAAGAAAACGCCGTAAGTACGCCAGTGCAGGTACTCCATGGTGGCCCCGAACACCTGCTGAGATTCAATGGCATGGCGCAGGATGGAGGGGGAAAGGTACCGGGAGGCGAAAAAAAGCAGGAGAGCCAGGACAAGCATGAAATAACAGCCCTGAATCATCGTGGGCGCAATGCGGTTGTATCTGCGCTCCCCATTGCGGCGCGCAATGATGATTTGAGCCCCGAATCCGAATCCGAACGCCAGCATGAACATGGCCATGTAATACACCCCGCCGAGGGCGCAGGCCCCCAGGGCCACATCCCCCACGCGTCCCAGGAAGACGGCGTCCGTCAGTCCGATCATGTGCTCAATGATCAGGCTGATCATGAGGGGATAGGACATGAGCCAGATTTTGCGGTAGGAGACGGTGGAAGGATTATTCATAACAAGAAGGCCTGCCGTTATTGCTGTTTGCCGGGCCAGGCGCGGAGAGTCCGGCATTGTTGATGCAAACCGGGTGTTTTCAAGAGGGAACTGCGTTTGTCATCCGTGTATGACACGGTAAACGGATGTTTGACGGCGCGTCAGCTCAGGGGAAGCCTGGTCTCCGGATAGCGGATGGGCGACTTGGAGGGCTGCTTCATGAAAGCCAGCACGAAGGCGACCATGCCTACGCGCCCCACAATCATGTTGAACACGATGATCCACTTGCCCAAATCACTGAGTTCCGGAGTGACATTCCAGGAAAAGCCGACGGTAGCGAAGGAGCTGACCACCTCGAAAAACAGGCGTTCCAGGGACAGGCCCGGTTCCGCGAAGCACATGACCATCGTCATCATGCCCACCCACGCCCCGGCCAGAATAACGGTGATGACGGCGCGTTCCACCACGCTGCGGGCAATGCGCCGCCTGTGCATCACGACATCCTGCTTCCCTTGCAGGATGCGCGCCACCTCTCCGCAGGAAACGGCAAAGGCGGTCGTATGCACGCCCCCCGTCGTGGAACCGGGATTTCCGCCGATGAACATGAGGGCGGAAAGGAACAGGGCATAGGGCACGCTGTTGAGCGCCATGTCGGAAATATTGAACCCGGCGGTGCGCGCCGTGGCGTTGAACAGGCTCTCCCACAGAATCCAGTACCAGGGGTCGGAGGAATTAAACAGGCTCCCGTCGATCATCTTGATTAAAAACAGGATGAGGCCGCCACCCAGCACCAGCGCCGCCGTCATGCGCACCACCAGCCAGCTGTACGTGGACCAGTGGCGGCTGACCGTATCCCGGCGGTCCCAGCCCAGGGCCACCCTGGCCCTGCGGACAATCTCCAGATACATCGCAAAGCCCAGGCTGCCGCACAGCACCATCACCATGATGGTGATCTGGCCGCCCATGTTGTAAGCTACGTCCGGCGTAGCCAGATTGTCGGCAAACAGGCTGAACCCTGCGTTGCAGAAGCCGGAAACGGAGTGGAACACGGCATACCACCACAGCGTGTCCCCTTCCAGGCCGGGAACGCCGCGCCAGGAAAAATAAAGAGCGACAGCCCCCAGGGCTTCCACGCCGAACGTGACGGCAATGATATTCTTGATGAACCGGTCCACCTGGGTGATGCCCTCCTCGTCCAGAAGGTTGCTGATGGTCACCTTGGAGCGCAGGGTCAGCCCCTGACCCACCATCAGGGAGACGAAATAGGTGAACGTCATGATCCCGAACGCGCCGATTTGGAACAGGGCCAGAAGAATGGTCTGGCCGTAATTGGTGAAATGCTCGTGAACATTCAGGGGAACCAGGCCGGTCACGCACACGGCGCTGGTGCTGATGAAATAGGCGTCCGTGGGGGACAGGGAAATGCCCTCCTTCGTGGCGCCTGGAGACATCAATAAAGTTCCCCCCAGCGTAATGAAGGCAATCAGGGTAATCAGAAAAAGCAGGGCAGGGCGGATGCGCGGCATGCGGAATCCCCTCTTTCTGCGGGCAATGCGGAAAAAATACTCCTTCAGGTTCAGTAGCGGAGCCGCTCCATAGCAGAGGCACAGCGCACGGAAAATATTCTGAAGCTCTATCCTGGAAAAAAAGGCGGAATTCGAATAATTCCCGATCAGCATGACGAGAATGAGAAGCCCCATGCCAAGCTCCACCCAGCGGGGGTTCCGGATGGCCTTGGCAAGCCATTTTTCACGGAGAATCCCGATTACTCCCGCCAGCTGACCGAGGACCAGCAGAGAAAGAATCTCCCGGAAATAGCGCAGGGAAACCTGGTCTTCGTGAATCGCGTCAAACCCGTTCAGCCACAGAAGCCACATCAGGGCGCCCAGCGTACACATGCCGAACGCCAGTTCCATGATCTCGAAACGGTTTAAAACCGGTTTTTCCCTGTTCTCATTCACAAATCTGAAAATGGTGTCCTCTGAATGCTGGCGGAAGCCTACTGCATACGAGAGGATTTGAGAAGTCCTTATATCGTTTTCCGGGCGGCATGGAAGGGAACGGAAAAAGCCGTCCGGAAAAATATTTTTCCGAATACACGCGAAAATGGTTGCAAAGAGGGCCTTCCTGTGCATAATAGTCCCCGTTCTTACCAAACCATGTGCGCTCGTGGCGGAATTGGTAGACGCGCTAGATTCAGGTTCTAGTGGAGGCAACTCTGTGAAGGTTCGAGTCCTTTCGGGCGCACCATATAACCCCTTTTAAGTTAACAGCTTGGAAGGGGTTACTTGTTTCTGGGGGATTTGTGCAAATTTCATAAAACGGCCCCAATCTGTGTACAAAGTGTGTACACTTTCAGGGCGTTTTTACCCTTATTCCACAAGGCGTTTCTGTCATAAAGATAGCACAATGGGCGGCCCATATGGGGCGCCCCTTGTGCTTTGTTTTAGTCGGGAAAGCCGTGTGGATTATGGGTAAAAAAGGCCGGTAAGTGTAGACAG
>JAJQCV010000108.1 GCA_021202525.1 Akkermansiaceae bacterium
CATGGCGTGTGCCGAGGTTCTTCCGTTCAAAACGCCGTGTTTCGACACCAAGAGATGTGCGGACAAGGCGAAGTCTTCCCTTTCCATGGAGCAGAAGGAGGCGTGCGTGGATGTGAAGCTGGAGGACGGCGGGGAGAAGATGGAGATAAGCATTCCTTTCCGCGACAGGAACAATTACAGCAATCTTGCCGTTTTTGAAAAGGCGTTTGCCAAGGAGAATGTTTCCAAGAAGCTGGAGGCTCTGAAGAAGGCGGAACCCAGGCTTGTCAAGTGCATCATCCGCGGCAAGGAAGCGGTTTGCCCCGTCGTGCCGCTTGGTGTGCTGAAGGGGGAAGACGGCATGGTCCTGAATTTGTCGCTGGCATCCTATGAGAAGATTGATTTCAAGGCGCAAAAGGAAGGCCGCTTCCAGAAGAAGAGGAATCCGGATGATATCAAATTTGTGTATGGAGTGGTTTTTGAGATT
The DNA here is from genome assembly GCA_021202525.1 of Akkermansiaceae bacterium. GTDB lineage: Bacteria > Verrucomicrobiota > Verrucomicrobiia > Verrucomicrobiales > Akkermansiaceae > Akkermansia. The sequence goes on from JAJQCV010000108.1 coordinate 467, forward strand.
TCCGATCCCGTGTCCAAGAAGAAACTTGCTTCTCCGGTGAAGTGGGAGCAGGCGGAAATCATTTCCGCCTAGATTGACGCCTTGCGCAGGGAAGTTAAGCAATAGACCCGCACCATTTGTTTTTTGGGCGACCGGAAAATGTCTGCTGCCGGTTGAAAAGCGACCGGTTCCTGCCGTCGGGGTTCCGGTTTTTCAAGGATCAGTTGATGGAGAAGTAGCCTCCGGAGTCCGGGGTGACCCTGCCGGCGATTTGCAGCCTGGCCAGGCTGCCCGTGACGGCGTGTGCCGGCTGGCCGAGAGAGGAACAGAGGGAGTCAATGGTGTTGAATCCCTGCCTGATGGCGTGCAGGATGTCTTCTTCTTCCCGGGTGATGGGGAAGTTGTCCGCAGGGGTGGAGCCGGAGGATGGCGAGAAGAGGGGAAGCCCCGTTTCAGGCGCTTGCCATTTCATGTCCTGCAGGATGTCTGCGGCATTGGTGGCAAGTATGGCTCCGTCCCGGATGAGGGCATGGCAGCCGTCGGAAGAATGTCTGTTGACAGGTCCCGGCACGCAGAAGACGTCCCGTCCCTGTTCTCCCGCCATGCGGGCCGTGATGAGGGCTCCGCTGCGCGCGGGGGCTTCCACGACGAGCGTGGCGCGGCTCCAGCCGCTGACAATGCGGTTGCGCATGGGAAAGGTGGTGCGGGACGGGGGCATGTCCATCGGAAGTTCTGAAACTACGGCGCCGTGTCCGTCTGCAATGCGGCGGGCAAGTCCGTTGTTTTCCCGGGGGTAGAGTTTGTTGAGGCCGGCTCCGATGACGGCAATGGTGCGCCCGCCCGCATCCAGCGCGCCTGTATGGGCTTCCGTATCCACGCCGCGCGCCAGGCCGGAGATGACGGTGACGCCCGCTTCTGCCAGTTCATGGGATATGGTTTTTGCGCAGAGCCTGCCGTAATGGGTAGCCATGCGCGAACCCACCACGGCTATGGAACGCTCCGCGTCCGCTTGGGTCCAGTTTCCCCGGGAATAAAGAACCACGGGCGGGTCCGGCAGTTCCCGCAGAGATTCCGGATAATTCCCATCAAACAGAGTGGTTACGGAAACGCCTGCCCTGGCCGCCAGTTCCAGTTCCCGGTGCGGGTTGACGATGCTTTTCCAGGAGGAGATGCACCGGGCCAGTTCCGGTCCGATTCCCGGCACGGCCGCCAGCATGGAGGCGGGGGCTTCCAGAACAAGTTCCGGAGAGGCGAAGGCGCGCATCAGGCGCATGATCCTGACAGGGCCGAGTCCGGGTATCAGGTTCAGGGTGACGGCGGTTTCCTGCGGTGTCATGGCGAAGGGCTGATTTCCCGGTATGCGTCCAGGTGGGCCTGGATCATGTCGCTCATTTTATAAGGGGAGGGAATTTGCCGGGGGACAGGGGGAGGCTGTGCATGCCAGCGGGCGAGCAGGGCGGTCATGGCGGCGGTGTCTCCAACGGGGATGTTTCCTTCCGACAGGAAGATGTCCAGTTGTTCCTTGACTCCGCCATGGGCGTATCCTGCCACGGGTTTTCCCAGGGCCAGGGCTTCCAGCGTGGATTTGCCGAAGGCTTCCGGACTTTGAGTCAGGGAGAGCGTGACGGAACAGGCGGAGAGGATTTCCCGGAGGTCCTTGCGGTGGCCCGTCCACGTGAAGGCGTGGGCAAGGCCGGCCTGTTCGATTTCCCGGAGAATTTCGTTTTTATATTCCTCTTTCCCCTTTTTCGCTTCTCCCACAATGACGGCGTGGGCCGGGATTCCCCGGGCCAGAAGGTCCCGGACAATGGGTATCATGTCCAGCTGGCCTTTCAGGCGCGTGATGCGGCCCGGCAGGCAGAGGGTGAATTTGTCCCTGAGTTCCGGATAGGCCATGTACCAGCCCGTGAGCCATTCGCGGGGCGGGGAGTATCCGGAATGGTGCAGTTCCGGGGAAATGGCGTTGGGAATGATCCTGATATGTTCTTCCGGCGTGGATGGGTAATGCCTGAGGATGTAGTCCCTGATGCAGTTGGAGACGGCGATGATCCGCTCACCCCTGCACATGATGGCGGAGTACCAGTTGACGGAGTAAAAGCCGTGCACGCTGGTGACCAGGCCGGGCCTGTCTTCCAGCGGCAGTTTTTTCCAGGCCAGGTAGCCGGCCCAGGCCGGCACGCGGGAATGGAGGTGGAGGATGTCCGGCCTGATGGCCTGCAGAAGAGCGCGGAGCGCCCCTATGCGAAAGAAGGTGGAGAGGCTTTTTTTGCCGATCGGCATCAGGATGTGGCGGGAACCTTCCTTTTCCAGTTGCTCCACCATGCGTCCACCACCGGAAATGACGATGTTTTCCACACCCTGGCCGGAGAATCCCCTGCCGAGTTCCAGAACGACTTGTTCCACGCCTCCGGATTCCATGGAGGGGACGAGATGCACTACTTTCATAAGGTTGCAAGCTGGGGGAAGAGTCTTGAGAGGATATGGTCGGCGGCACGGTCTGCCTCAAGGAGAGGAGTGCCGGGGGCGGTCAGGCGGAAGCCGTGTTTTTTCCATTCCCGGTAGCCGGTGACGAGTCCGTCCCGCTCCAGCATTTCCAGACCGGACAGGATGCGGGATTTTCTGCCGTTGCGGCGGCGGGGGACGGTGATGATGCCTACGGGTGCGCCTGAGCCCAGCGCTTCATATACCATGGAGACGCTGTCCTGGCTCACCCAGGCACCGGAGGCGTGCGCCAGATGTCTGGCTACCCAGCCGGGTTCCGTTTCCTCCACGGGAACGACGGTGATTTCCGGCACGGCTTTTCTGATTTTTTCCGCAAAGCCCTGCGGCGTGCGGCGCGACGTGGTCAGGACGACGTCGCCGGGCGTGTGGATGCTGATGTCCGAGAGCTGGTTAAGCATGGATTCGTCATCCCAGTCGAAGTCTTTGCTGGGGCCGCCGATGAGGATGAGGGTGATGTCCTTTGGCATGGAGAAGTTCGGCCTCATGGGATGAAGGGCGCCCTGGGTCGGGAAGATGTTGGTGTCCGCGTAGTCGCGGTCCGCACGGAGGTCGTGGCGCGGAATGAGGCAGAGGTCGAAGAAGGAGCAGGGGAGGGTGGGCTTCATGCACAGCACGGTTTTTGTTTTGAAGTGCTGGCGTGCGCAGATGAGCGGGATGTGCGTGGCGTGCCCGGCGGCAATGAACAGGTCGGGACGCGGCTTGTCGTTCCCGGAGACGACCTTGCGGATTTTGCCGAGGGTGGAAAGCCCCTGCAGCTCCACAATTTCCACGGTGCCTCCCGCCTTGGCGACCAGGGCTTGCGCCAGCCCCAGGGACTGGTTGAGGTGGCCCTGTTTGCCGTCGCTCAGAATCCGGATGTTCATATATGTCTATTATGGGACGGCAATGATGTGCAGGCAATCCAATTTCCGCGGGAGCGAAGAAAATTCTTGGTGCCGGGAGCGCTCTTCGCCATGATGGCGGCGTGCCGAAGCCGGATTCCTCCCTTATTAAAGATTCCCTGCGCTCTGTTTCCCGGAGTTTGGGCTTTTCCGACTGCAGGGTAGCCCGTGCCGGGAGGGCCCTTCATGCGGAGGAGTTGTTTCTTTGGCTGGAGAGAGGCTGGCATGCAGGGATGGAATGGATGGCCCGTTCTCCGGAACGCCGGGTAAACCCTGTCGAAGTGCTTCCCGGATGCCGTTCCGTCATCTGCCTGTCCTATGATTATGACAGTTCCATGAGCCGTTTTTCCGGGAGCGGTTCCATCTGCCTGTACGCCCACGGCAGGGATTACCACGGCATTCTGGAAGAGAAGCTGGCCGATCTTTCGGAATTGCTCTCCATCTACGGGGGGGAGCAGAAGGGATATGTGGATGCCGGGCCGGTCATGGAGAGGGATCACGCGGAGGCGTGCGGCCTGGGATGGCGCGGCCGCAGCGGCCTGATCGTGCGCCGCAGGGGAGGCTCCCGTTTTTTTATTGCTACGCTGCTGACCACGCTGGAACTGGAACCGGACGCTCCGGCTTCCGGCACGTGCGGAAGCTGCCGCCGCTGCGTGGAGGCATGCCCGGCAGGAGCCATCATGGAGAATGGCCTGGTGGATGCCAACCGGTGCCTTTCCTATTGGACGATTGAACACCGGGGCGCCATTCCGGAGGATATCCGTCCCCTGATCGGCACGCGCCTGTACGGGTGCGATACCTGCGTGACGGCATGTCCCTGGAATAAAAAGCCCCTGCCGGACGCGGACGAACGCTTCCGCATGCCGCTCCGGCTTGCTTCCATTCCCCTGCGGGACCTCCTTTCCCTGGACGATGCCGGTTTTGCCGCCATGTTCCGGAATTCACCGTTGAAAAGGATCAAGAGGGAGGGCCTTTTGCGCAACGGCTGCATTGTGCTGGGGAACACCGGAACACCAGATGATCTTGATTTGCTGGAGAAGCTTTGCGGGGAGTTCCCGCTGGTAGCGGAACACGCGGAATGGGCCATGGAGCGCATTCTGCACAGGCATGCGGCAGGGGAATGTTCCGGCGGCGCAGAAGATGAAAAATAGAAAAAATGAAGTTTTGGTCTTGTCAAAACCTCAATTTATGGTATCCATCTTGCCCCAAGCAATAGCTCTGCGCGAGGCAGAGAAAAATAACAGCTAGCAAATCCAATCCATTATGGCACGCCTTTTCGGTACAGAAATACCCAACGAGAAGCGCATCGAGGCTTCCCTTCCGTATATTTACGGAATCGGCCACTCGACTTCTAAGAGAATCCTGGAACAAGCAGGCATCAATCCCGACATTCGTACGGGACAGCTTACCGACGAACAACTGACGAAGATTGTTCAAGTAATCACCACCGACGGCATTTTGATCGAAGGTGACCTTCGTCGTGAAAAGCAATCCATTCTCAAGCGTCTGACCTCCATCAACTGCTATCGCGGTCAGCGCCACCGCCGCGGCCTTCCCGTCCGCGGTCAGCGTACCCGCACGAATGCCCGCACCCGTAAAGGCAAGAAGAAGACTGTTGGCGCACAGGCCAAGAAGAAGTAATCCGCCAACCTGAACTTATTATATAGCTTTATTATGGCTAGCGAAGAAATTACCAACGAAACCGCTGAACAGCCCGTGGAAGCCGTCGCTCCTGCTCCCGCTCCCGCCGCTGAAGCTCCGGTCGCCGCTGCAGCTGCTCCTGAAGAAACCAAGAAGCACGAACCCCGCAAGGACATCTTCGCGGAACTCGGCCTGGGCGGTGATGACGACAAGCCCAAAATCCTGAAGGCCAAGGGCAGCAAGAACGTTTCCTCTGGCGTGGTTCATGTTTCCTCCACGTTCAACAACACCGTTGTGACTGTGACGGATCAGCGCGGCAACGTGATCGGCTGGTCTTCCGCCGGCAAGATGGGCTTCAAGGGCTCCCGCAAGAGCACCGCATACGCCGGCCAGGTGGTATGCCAGGACGCCTGCCGCCAGGCCATGGGTCACGGTCTGCGTGAAGTGGAAGTGCGCGTGAAAGGTCCGGGTTCCGGTCGTGAATCCGCCGTCCGTGCCGTGCAGTCGATCGGTATTGAAATCACCTCCATCAAGGACGTGACCCCCATTCCCCACAACGGCTGCCGTCCTCCGAAGGCCCGCCGCGTCTAATTGAACTTTTTTACCTATAGATCTAATATATCATGGCTCGTTATACCGGTCCCCGCGATAAAGTGTCCCGCCGTTTCGGCGTTGCCCTTTTCGGTTCCACCAAGGCTCTTGAAAAGCGCCCCTTCCCTCCCGGCCAGCACGGGATGCGTGCAGGCCGCAAAAAGAAGTCCGACTATGGCGTGATGCTTGCTGAAAAGCAGAAGCTGCGCTTCCAGTACGGCGTGCTTGAAGGCCAGTTCCGCAAGTATTATGCAGAAGCAGCCCGTCGCCGCGGCATTACCGGCGACATCCTGCTTCAGCTTCTTGAACTCCGTTTGGACAATGTCGTGTACCGCCTCGGGTTCAGCAATACCCGCGCCGGCGCCCGCCAGCTCGTTTCCCACGGTCACATTACCGTGAACGGCAAGAAGACGAATATTGCGTCCTTCTCCTGCCGCCCCGGAGACGTGGTTGCCGTAGGAGGCAAGCCCTCCTCCCAGCAGCTTGTTACCCGCTCCCTTGACCTGACCCAGGCCACGGTGGTGCCGGACTGGCTTGAAGGTGACCGCGACAAGCTCACGGGCAAGATTGCTCGCGTGCCTTCCAAGGAAGAGATTGCTCCCATCGTCAACGAGCAGCTCATCGTGGAATTCTATTCCCGTTAATCCCGCCTCTCCTGGATTTGCTTTAAAACCCCGGCTGCCTTTCGGTGGCCGGGGTTTTGGGCGTTCAGGGGGAAGGGTGAGTTGAGAGTTGAGAGTTGAGAGTTGAGAGTATAGGATGGCGGCATGACGGATGAAAGGAAGGAAGGGGGGCTGGCCCTGTTTGACATGGATGGTACGCTCCTGCCGTGGGATACGCAGTATATGTTTTCCTGCTTTGTGGTTCGGCGGCATCCCTGGAGGCGGTTGCTGCTGCTGTTTTTTCTGGCCTGCCTTCCGCTGTTTTTTCTGGGGATATGGGATGAAACCCGGATGAAGAGGGCCTTCCTTTGTTATTTGTGGAGGCTTCCGGCGGAAACGGTTCTTCAGTACGGGCGGGAATTCGCGAGTCTGGCGGATACGTGGATTTATCCCGAATTGCGTGAACGGCTCCAGAGGCACCGGGACAGGGGAGATGCATGCATCATGGTATCCGCCTCTCCATCCTTTTATGCGGAGCCCCTGGGGATGCTTCTGGGCTTTGATGCCGTTCTGGGGACGGATGTGGTGCTGGTCGGTCGCATGCCCCTGATGCCGGAACTTCCATTAGGAAACAACAAGGGGAAGACCAAGGTGGAACGTTTGCGGAACATGGGCATTCTGCCGGAGAGTGGCGTCCGGGAGGATTCCATCTCCTACAGTGACAGTGCCGCGGATGTTCCCATGCTGCTTGCCTGCCGACGCCAGGTGCTGGTAAATCCGTCCCGGAAATTGAAAGAGAACACCCGGCTGGACGGCGCCGAGTGCCTGTATCCTCCCACGCCTTGGAGAAATTCGGTGGGGAAAAAATGGAAAATTGTTTTATTTGTTATCGGGATGATTAGTATAAGGTGTAAATAATCAGCGATTAATGGGGTTTTAGGGAGAAAAGTCTTTACTTTTGTGACGGAAATGTTTCACTAAACCTAACAAGGGGGAAAAGAACACTTTAAACCTTTGTTAGCAAATCAACAATTAATACCCTAACCAAATAATAGTCATGCAAACCAAGAACATCATCAGTGTTGCAGCGGCTGTGGCATCCTTTGCCGGCGCCGCTTTTGCGGGAACCCCCGTCAAGGTTGTTGCTCCGGCACCGGTACCGCCCGTGCCGACTGTCAGCCCGTGGTCCGGCGACCTTTACGCCGGCTATGCCTCCAATTACACCTGCCGCGGCATCGTGGCATCCCACGCCTTGGTGGGAGGGGATAACGTCATCCCTGCCGGTGTTAATTTGAATTACAAGCTGAACGACGCCAACTCCATTGTCGGCGCCGCTTCCTACACGTCCCTGACTTCCGGTCATGAGTTCCTTGGTGAGAAGGATATTACCTTCCACAATGAAACCAATTTCAACCTCGGCTGGAAAAACCAGGACGGCCTTCTGAAGAATCTGTCCACCACCGTCGGCTGGAATCTGATTCACGGCGGTCTGCTCGGCAACTTCGCCAAGTATGATTACAGCGGTATCTATGGGAATGATTCCCTCGGCAGGCGCCATGCCCATTCCGTAGCCCAGGAGTTCTATCTGAACCTGAACTACGACGTGTGCAAGAATTGGTTCGCGGGCGTTACCACGAGCTACGGCTTCCAGGGAATGACCGGATGGTGGTTCCAGCCGTATGTCGGCTACAAGGCCACCATCTGCCCCGCTACGGACATTGTGCTTACCGCCGGTATGTCCGCCACTGCAGGGTACTTCGACAGCAAGTCCGCTTTCATGGCCAACGGCTCCCAGGCCTGGTGGGTGAAGGCTGAACTGCCGATCAAGGTGGGTGTGGAAAACCTCGCCGTGGTGCCTTTCGTCAGCTTCAACTGGGCCGGCAACGGCGCCCTGAAGGCCAACAAGCAGTTCGTGGAAGGCTGGAAGCCCTACAAGAACTTCGGCGTGGTAGCCGGGGCCAACCTTGTTTATTCCTTCTAAGCCTGACGGCTTGAGATCGAATCGTATTTTCAGTGCGGCGGAGAAATCCGCCGCACTTTTTTGTTTGTTGCCACCATGGATGTTTTGATTCAGAATGAGCCGCACAGAAGTTCCCTGTTCATGAATCATTCCCTTCTTTTTGCCGCCGTGGCGGCGCTGGCGGTTTCCTTTTCCGTGTCACTGGCTGAGTCCCGCATTCCGGACCACCCTGCCGATCCTCTCCTCAGGCCTGTAAGCGGCAGCCTGAAAGCGGGATATTCCACCAATTACGAGTTCCGCGGCCTGATTCCCGCCGGCTGCAACCAGACGGCTCCCGTTAGCCTGGATTGGAGAAGCGATTTGAATGAGCATTATTCCTTTATCCTGGGATTGAAGGAGGAGTTGTTTCTGGGGCGTCCGGCCATTGATTTTGATGATGAAACGGTGGTGGACCTGGGTTTTCAGCGCAAGCTGGGAAAGGCCGCGTACGCCGCGTTTTCCCTGAGGGCCAATGACGGCGGCCTTGCGGGCCTTGCTTCGGAACGCCTGTTCGGCAACAGCGGCACGACTTACGAGGCTGCCCTTGTCCTGCGCCGGGATCTGGATTTTCTTCCCGGATTTTATGTGCAGGGCAGCTCCGCCTATTCCTTTTACGGCATTACCGGGTGGTGGTTTGACATGTGTACGGGTTCCAATTCACGGATAACGGAGAATTTGTACATGGGGTTCAAGTTCGGAGCGGTGCTGAGTTCCTCCTACTGGCCGTCCGGCGGCAATGGCTGGCAGTCCCTGTATTTCAGGGCAACGGCCAGTTACCGCCTGTTCGGGAACGTGTTTGTGGAGCCGTTTGTGGGACTGCACTGGCTGGGCAGGGGAGGGCATGGATTGAACCGAACGTATGGAGGAACGCTGGTGAAGGGGAACCGCTGGGTGACCGGAGTCAGCCTGGTTTATTCATTCTAATCCACAGCGGGGATGTCCGCGCGCATGCGGATCATGTCAATGCACTGGACGCCATTGTCCCAGACCGGTTCCGGATAGTTGTCCGGAAAGTGGTTTTTAACGGTGCCCGTCACGTAAAAACCGCAGCTGCGGTACAAGGCCATCGGGCCGGGAGAAGCGTCCGACGTCCCCAGTTCCGCATATCGCGCGCCCTTGCCGCCGATCACGTCCAGGGCGTGCCGGACCAGGGCCGTTCCATATCCCCGGCGCCTGTGGCCCGGGGCCACGGAGCAGTTCATGATTTCCCAGGTGTCCACCGCCGTCCGGCAGATGACGGCAACCCCCACGGGAATTCCATTTTTGCGGGCTACATGGAGTTCCCCGTGCGCCAGATGGGCGGCTACCTGGCGTTCGTCCGGGTCAGCATCCAGCAGCAGGGCGAGAATGGATGGGGACGGAGGGTAGTCCGCCGCCTCCCGGGATATCTGGAATGTGCCGGGGCTCATTCCGTACGCATGAAGATGATGGAGTCCGCCAGGAGTTCTCCCTGAAGGCTGTCCCCCTGGATGACGACAGGCTGCCCGGAGGTGACCAGCCCCTTTTCCTTCAACAGGTCCAGAGCCGTGGATATCATGCGCGCCGGGTCCTTGAGGAAGGGGGATTCAAAGGCGGTGACGTCGCGGGCCAGCGCAAGCTGGCGGACGACGACGGGATCATTGCTGAAAGCGTAGATGGGGGCCCGCTCCGGACGGAGTACCGCCGCCTGCGTGGCTGCCAGTCCGCGGCGGGTGAAGACGATGAGGCAGGCGTTTTCCACGGAGTCCGCCAGGGAGATGGCCGCTTTCGTGGCTTTCTGGCGGTCCCCGTTCAGGATGGCCGCTGCCGCGAAGTTGAGGTTTCCGGAGCGTTCCATGCGCTGGGCGATGGAGTCCAGCACTTCTACGCAGCGCACGGGGTAGTGACCCACGGAGGTTTCCCCGGAGAGCATGACGGCGTCCGCCTGTTCAAAGATGGCGTTGGATACGTCCGTTACTTCCGCACGGGTGGGGGTGGGCTGGGTGATCATGGATTCCAGCATGTGCGTGGCGACGATGCAGCGGCGGCCCAGCCTGTGGCAGTGGCGGATGATGCGGCGCTGGATGATGGGCAGTTCCTCGATGCTGACTTCAATGCCCAGGTCGCCGCGGGCCACCATGATGACGTCCGCCGCCAGAATGATGTCGTCGATATGGCGGATGGCTTGCTGGTCTTCAATTTTGGCGATGATCTGGGCGCGTCCCCCCCAGGTTGTCTATATGTTCCCGGAGTTCCGCAATATGGGCGGCGTCGCGGACAAAAGACATGGCGACGTAGTCCGTTTCACATTCCACGGCCACTTCCAGGTCCTTCAGGTCTTTTTCCGTCAGGGCCGGCAGCCGCAGGGCCACGCCCGGCAGGTTGATGTGGCGGCGCGAGCCGAACACGCCTTCCGTGAGTACCTTGCAGATGAGCCGGTCCGGGCGCACTTCCTCAATGCGCATCAGAATGCCTCCATTGTCCACGACCATGGTATGGCCTGCCTGGACGTCCTGAAGAAGGCCGTCATAGTTGACCGTGGTGGAGAAGGGCAGCTCCGGTTCCGCCGTGCTGAGGCGGATTTCCATCATGTCCCCGTCTTTCAGGTTATAAGGTTCCGGAAGGTCTCCAGTGCGGATGGACGGTCCCTGGAGGTCGAAGAGAATAGCTACGTTTGCCTGGAGTTCCGCGGCCTTCCGGCGGATACGGAAGACGACTTCCCGGACCCAGTCGTGCTTGGAATGGCTCATGTTGAGCCGGAAGACGTTGGCTCCGGCCTGGATAAGACTGCCCAGCATGTCGGAGGTATCCGTTGCCGGTCCAATGGTGCAGATGATTTTTGTGGCGCGAAGTCTGGAAGGCGTACTCATGGTCTATGTCAGTGCCCCTACTTTATCCTACGGGGCGTTCAAATGAAGTTTTTTGTAGTACATGGCAGGATTGTTGCATGCCAGAGTAAGGGGACGGGAGCATAATGGAGGCATGAAGAATGTGAGGGTTGAGCTGATCAACACCGGTACGGAGATTCTGCTGGGAAGTATTGTGAATACCAATGCGGCATGGCTGGGAAACAGGCTGTTTGAAGCGGGGTTCCGCGTGGAGAGGGAGACCGTGGTTCCCGACGGCTATGCCATTAGCGAGGCGATGAGGGAGAGCGCCCGCAGGGCGGATATCGTGATTGTGAGCGGGGGACTGGGACCGACGAGCGACGATGTGACCAGGGAGGCCCTGTGCGATGTCTGCGGCGTGGACATGCACCGTGACGAGCATGTGGCGGAGGGGTTGAAGGATTATTTCAAGCGGAGGGGAATTTCCATTGCGGAGTGCAATTTCAAGCAGGCCATGGTGCCTGACGGCGCCGCCGTGATGGAGAATCCCAACGGCACGGCTCCGGGACTGGTGATGCCTGCTACCGAACGCCTGCCCATGTTTATTCTGCTGCCCGGACCGCCCCCGGAGTTGAAGCCGATGGTGGAGAGGTCCGTAATGCCCTTGCTGGAGTCCATGGTGGACGGCGATATTCCCCGTTTGCGCGTGTTCCGCCTGGTGGGGATTGGAGAGAGTGATCTTCAGGATCTGGTGGATGATTCCCTGCACCAGGTGCAGGGGTTGGAAGTGGCTTATTGCGCCCGCATCGGAGAGGTGGATGTGAGGCTGGTTGGCAATGAAGTGGCGCTGAAGCAGGGGGAGGCACGCCTGCTGACCCTGGCCGGGGCGTATGTGCTGAGGCCCCTGGGAGCTACTTTGGAACGGGCCGTGGTGCTTCATCTGGCAGGGCTCGGATTGAAGGCGGCTACGGCGGAGAGCTGTACGGGCGGCCTGATTGCCAAAAGGATTACGGATGTTCCCGGTTCTTCCGGAGTGTTTGAGTTCGGCTGGGTGACTTATGCGGACCGGGCGAAGACGGAGATGCTGGGCGTTCCGGCAGAGGTGCTGGAAGAGCACGGAGCGGTGAGCAAACCTGTGGTGAAGGCCATGGCGGAAGGTGCGCTGGAACGTTCCGGCGCGGATGTCGCCATCGCCGTCAGCGGGATTGCCGGCCCGGACGGCGGTACGCCGGAGAAGCCCATTGGCACCGTGTGGTTTGCCTGGGCGTTCAGGAGTGGGGGGACGGTTACGGAGATGATGTTTTATCCCAGGGACCGGGAGTCTTTCCGGCAAATGGTTTCCCAGAAAGCCCTGATCGGGATGCTGGCTGCCAGGAAGCGGCAGGCGATCACGGAATGAAGAACCATACAGGGAGGATTCCCGCATCATGCAGCCCGCTGATGAATTCAAAGATGCCGATGAGCCAGATGAACCACAGGGCATCAAAGATGTTGTGCGTGAATGTGGCCGGATTGACTGAGTAGGTGGCGGGCGGCGGTTTCAGCAGGGAAAGGGAGGGGATGAAGGAAGGTACCGTCCGGCAGTAGTCCCGGTAGGCGTTTCCGAACAGGGAGATCAAACGTTCCTGTTCCCTTCTGATGATGGCGGGATAGTAAATGCCGAACGCCAGTGCCGTAAGAAGGGGGATAGTGAAGGTTTCCGTAGCGCACGCCACTCCTACGCCCCCGATGAAGCTGAAGAAGTAAAGCGGGTTGCGGCACATGGAGTACGGCCCTTCTATTACCAGGATATTGTTTTTATAGCCTGCGATGTACAGGGAACACCAGATGCGTCCAAAGGCGCCGATGCCGGCCATGAAGCAAGCAATGAGCATGAGGCTTTCCTCAACGACGGGGGATGTTTCCCAGCGCGTTTCCCCAAAGAGCAGTGCCCAGCCGATAACCAGTCCAAAGATAAGGGAAATGAGCGTGCGCAGACGTTCATTGAGGGATTTGGAATGAGGATTCATGAGTTGGATAAATGTAGATAGGGAAGATGTTATATTTGCATGGAAATGTGGAAATGCCTTTTTTGTAACGTTTTCGTCATGAAGAAATGTCCTTGATATGGAAAAGGGCTGCACGCGTGTGCGCGCAACCCGTGGGATTTGCTGTTTTTCTTCGATTTCACGTACACCGCCGGAGGCGGAGCGGGGAAGGTTGACAGTCCCGGCCCGCAGTGCATGGTCCGGGGGAGGGCGGCAGGGGCCTTATTCGTTTTCCTGGTCGTGTTCGTCGGCTTCCCGCGTGGAAAAGCGCATGAGTTCCGCTTCAAAGTGGAGCGGAACGTCGCCTGTGGGGCCGTTGCGGTTTTTTGCCAGGTGAAGGTTGGCCCTGCCGGCCATCTGCTGCCGTTTTTCCTCATCTTCCGCATAGTAGGCGGAGCGGTAGAGCAGGCCGATCATGTCCGCATCCTGTTCAATGGAACCGGATTCGCGCAGGTCGGAGATGCGGGGAACGCCCAGGCTGGCCCCCGTGCGGCTTTCCGGGCCGCGGTTGAGCTGGGCGAGGACGATGACGGGCACCTTGAGTTCCTTGGCAAGAGCCTTGAGGCCAGCGGAGATTTCCGCCACTTCCCGTTCGCGGCTGTTAGCCGCCTGCTTGGAGTGGGAGCGCATCAACTGGAGGTAGTCCACGCCGATGGCGGCCAGGGCGCCCAGGTCCCGCATGACGCGGCGGGCCTTGGCCCGGAGCTCGTTGATGGAGATGGCCGCCGTGTCGTCAATGACGAGCTGTGATTCCCCCACTTCCTTTACGGCCTGCTTGAAATGCTTCATTTCCAGCTGGGTGAGGTTGCCGCGCTTGATGATTTCCGCACGGCGCACGCCGGAACGGGCGAAGAGGAGGCGTTCCGCGATCTGGACGGCGGGCATTTCACAGGAGAAGAGCAGGGTGGGCTTTTTCTCATTGAGGGAGATGTGCTCAATGATGTTGAGCAGGAAGGAGGTTTTCCCCATGGAGGGACGCGCCGCAATGATGAACATGTCCCCCGGCTTGAGGCCGTTGCTTTTTTTGTCCAGCTCCTCGAATCCCGTGGTCAGTCCCTGGATTTGTCCCTTGCTGGCGATGAATTTTTCAAAGTTGGTGACGGCCTGCTTGAGGATGCTTGCCAGACTTTGTTCGTCCTTGGCGCTATTGTAGCGTTCCCGTATCTGGAAGATGTGCGTTTCCACGGAGTCCAGAAGCTCCGCGACGTCGTCGGGATTGTCGAAGGCCTGCGTGGTGGATTGGTTGGCAATGTCAATGATGGAGCGCAGGATGAATTTGTCCTTCAGGATGTTGAGATAGTGCTCAAAGTAGGCTCCCGTGGTCGTGAAGGTGTAGATTTCCGCCAGTCCGGAGCTGCCGCCTACCGCTTCCAGCTGGTGCATGTCTTCCAGCGCCTGGGTGATGGAGACGATGTCGATGGGTTCGTTTTTGTTGTAGCGGGCCTGGAAGAGGCGCCAGAGCAGCTTGTGGGCCGGAAGATAGAAGTAGTCTTCCGTCATGCCCAGGGTAACGCATTGGCCCACATAGGTGGCGGGGTCCATGGCCATGAGGGCCAGTACGCCTTTTTCCGGGCCCGGCGCCTGGGGAATGTCCCGGACGTCCAGAACCGGGGCTTTCCGGGGAGCCTTGGTAAGTTCCAGAGTGGCAGCGGCGTTGTTGGTATCCGTAGTGTCCATGATGATGCTGGCGGATGGCGGCATCCGGCTGGAAAGGAATAACACAACAGAGGCCGCCGGGCAAAATAAATTCAGGAAGGATTCAGCCCGTCAGAGGGAGGCTCCACTGTTGTTTTCCCGTTCCTTCCTGAGCCTCAACTGGCCGCAGGCGGCATTGATGTCATGGCCCTTTTCATACCGCATGGTGACGGGGATGCGGGCCTTGCGGACGGCGTCGCGGAAGGTGCAGCAGCGTTCTTCCGAGGGGCGTTCCCAGGGAAGCCCCTCCACGGTGTTGTACGGGATGAGGTTGACTTTGGCGTGCAGGCGCTTGGCGATTTGCACGAGGTGGGACGCGTCTTTCAGGGAGTCATTTACGTCCCGGATGAGGATGTATTCCAGCGTGGGCATCTGGTTCCGGTCCCTTCCCCATTCCTCCAGGGCGGGGATGAGCTGGGAGAGGGGCCATTTTTTGTTGACCGGCATGATTTGGCTGCGTACCTCGTCCGTGGCTCCGTGCAGGGAGACGGCCAGCCGTATCTGCCTGGGGTAGGCGGCCAGTTTTTTCAGGCCCGGCACGAATCCGGATGTGGAGATGGTGATATGGCGCGCACCTATTTCCAGCCCGCGATGGGAGGTGATGATTTCCAGGGCGTCTCGCAGGTTGTCAAAGTTGGCGAGGGGTTCCCCCATTCCCATGAAGACGAGGTTGTTGACCCGTTTTCCAGTAATGGATTCCGCGGAGAGTATCTGTCCGGTGATTTCCCCCGCGGAAAGGTTGCGCCTGAGCCCCAGCAGGCCGGAAGCGCAGAATTTGCAGCCGAAGGCGCAGCCCACCTGGGAGGAGACGCAGAGGGTCACGCGGTCCGCCTTTTCCCCGTCCTCCGCAACAGCGGCGGGGATGATGACGGATTCCACCAGGCTGCCGTCTTCCATCCGGGTGAGGAATTTGCGCGTGGAGCCCGGAATTCCGTTGATTTCCACAATTTCCGGCGTGTGGAAGCGGAAGTTTTCCGCCAGCAGGCTTCTGAGCGCCGGAGAGAGGTTGGTCATGGCGTCAAAGGAGGCGACGCGCTTGCGCCAAACCCAGTCCATGATTTGCTGGACGCGGAATTTGGTGTGGCCGTGCTCCGTGAGGAAGGCCAGCAGCTTTTCCTCCGTTTGCGCGGTGATCAGGGGGAGCGGATTCATGGCAGGGGAGTTCCCGTTAGAGAAGGGAGTCCACGTAGCGGTCCCGGTTGAAGGTTTCAAAGTCGTCCGCCTGTTCCCCTGTTCCCAGGAAGGCCGGGGAGATTTGCATTTCGTCCATGATGGCTACGGCTATGCCGCCTTTGCCGGAGCCGTCCATTTTAGTGATGATGACGGCGTCCAGGGGGGTGGCCTTGTGGAATTCCCTGGCCTGAGCCAGGGCGTTCGCTCCGGTGGTGGCGTCCACCACCAGCATGGTGTAATGGGGGGCGGAAGCATCCTGCTTGGCGAGGGTCCGGCGGATTTTGGAGAGTTCCTCCATGAGGTTGTGGCGCGTATGGAGCCGTCCGGCGGTGTCGCAGATGAGGTATTGGCAGCCTTCCCGGATGGCCTGGGCATGGGCTTCATAGCAGACGGAGGCGGGGTCCTGGCCGAGCGCTCCCTTGTAAAGGGGCAGGTTCAGCTTTTCCGCCCAGCTTTGGAGCTGTTCCACGGCGGCGGCCCGGAAGGTGTCCGCGGCGGCCAGGAGCACCCTGCCGCCCTGTTTTTGCAGCAGATGGCCCAGTTTGGCGGCGGAGGTGGTTTTTCCGGTGCCGTTGACGCCTACCACGAGGATGACGAGGGGATAACCCTCCGGAGGTGCCGGCAGGGAGGGCGGGGTGGCCGGGAAGGCCTGGCGGATGACTTCACGGGTGGATTCCACCAGGTTTTCCGCGTCAAGCCCCCTGCTTTCCCGGAGTTGCTCAACGATGTCCATGGCGCGCCTGATGCCGATGTCCGCGGTCACCAGGTCCGCTTCCAGTTCATCCCAGTCTATCCGGGTACCGCGGGAGAATTTGGTAAGGAGCTTTTTGAAGAATCCGGCCATGAGTCTGGAGGGGATGCTGGTTAAGAAGGGCGCGCCGTTTTGGCGATGCCGGCAAGCACGCCGTTGACGAACCGGGGAGAGTCCGCGGAGGAGAAGCGTTCCGCCAGCCGGATGGCTTCCGAAATGACGATGGGGGCGGGGAGGTCTTTCCGGTGGAGCAGTTCGCAGGCTCCCAGGCGCAGGATGGCGCGGTCCATGGCGCTGACGCGTTCCGGGGAGTAGTTTTCCAGGGTACCGTTGATGACGGCATCCAGTTCTTCCCGGAGGCGCAGCGTTTCTTCCCCCAGCGTTTTCGCTTCCCGGTAGAGCTCTTCCGCATCCTGGCCCGCTTCCACCACTTTTTTCACTTCCGCCAGGGAGGGGCGGCCATCCTGATGGATGATGCAGTTGATGCGGTCGTTGATTTCCCGGAGCTTGCCGCAGGCGGATATGAGGGGGGGCCAGATGTTGTTGTAGGCAGGGAAGTCCCTGAGCGAGTCCAGAAGGCGGCCGCGCATCTGCATGAGGGCCGTGTTGAGTTCCTGCACGGCGTCGCATGCGGCGGAGAGGGTTTTCCTGTCGTTGGCGGGGTCGTCGTGCAGGGCTTTTTTCAGTTGAAGCAGGGCGGCGTTGAATTCCCCTTCCTTGTTCAGCAGGTCGTGGAGTTGGTCGCGGACAGGCAGGGTGAGGGGGTCATGCTGCAGTTTTTCCGCCGTTTCCCTGGCGCGGGTGACGAAGAGGCGCAGCTTGTCCGGGTAGTCACGGGTAAGGTGGCCGGAAACGGCTTTTGCCCGGAGCTTGCAGTAGTCCGCCCGGAAGGGTTCCATCAGGATGTCCCAGATGCCTTCTTCCTGTTCTCCGGTGATTTCCGGGGATTGGGAGGCGCCGTAGAGGTATTGAAGGGCTGTTTGTCTGATTTGGTTGCGTGAGAGCATGACGGTGGGAGGAAGATAGGTCGGGAGGTGTGGCTTATTGCCGGGAGAGGGAGTTGATGAAGAGTTCCGCCATGCGCGCAGCGGTGCGCGCCGCTTCCCGTCCGCGATTGAGCTGGGAGGCGATGCAGCGGGCGAATGCCTGTTTTTCATCATTCAGAAGCAGTACTTCATGGATGACGGGGGTGGTGAATTCCAGCGCCAATTGCATCAGGGCCTGCGTGATGGTGGAGCCGATGAGGTCCGCATGATCCGTGCTGCCGCGCAGGATGACGCCCAGCGCCACGATGGCGTCCGGCCGTTTTTCCGGAGAGCGGGACAGGATGGATTTGATGGCGACCGGGATTTCAAAGGCGCCCGGAACGCGGACTACTTCCAGCCGGGCGGACGGAAGCACGGCGGCCAGTTCTTCCGAGCAGTTGTCCACCAGGGCCTGGGTGTATTGTTCATTGTATTCCGAAGCGACGATGCAGATTTTGGCGCGCGTTCCCGTGGGGCGCTGGCGGCGAGGGAGTTCCGTGGACATGGAGGGTGGAGAGGCGGGTTACAGGGTGTGGCCCAGCTTGCATTTTTTAGTAGCCAGGTATTTGCTGTTTTGTTCGTTGGGAGGGATGACGATGGGTACCTGCTCCGTGATGTTAAGGCCGAAGCCTTCCAGCCCCACGATTTTGCGCGGGTTGTTGGTGAGCAGGCGGAGCTGGTCCGCCCCCAGGTCATGCAGGATTTGGGCGCCGATGCCGTAGTCCCGCAGGTCGTCCGGGTAGCCCAGCTTGAGATTGGCTTCCACGGTGTCCAGCCCCTGTTCCTGGAGCTTGTAGGCCTGGAGTTTTGCCGCAAGGCCGATGCCGCGGCCTTCCTGGCGCAGATAGAGCAATACGCCGCCTTCCTGCGCGATGCGGCGCATGGCTGTGTGGAGCTGGCTGCCGCAGTCGCAGCGGCGTGAGCCGAAGACGTCTCCCGTGAGGCATTCGCTGTGCACGCGGACCAGCGTGGGTTTGTCCGGGGAGATTTCCCCGTGGACGAGCGCCAGATGCAGGGCTCCGTCCAAATGGGATTCGTAAAGGTGGCAGGTGAAGTCCCCGTAGTCGGTCGGCATCTTGACGGTTTCCACCAGGCGGATTTGTTTTTCCTGGGCGCGGCGGTGTTGGATGAGCTGGGCCACCGTACAGGCTTTCAGGCCGTATTTCCTCTGGAAGGGCCCCAGATCGCCAATGCGGGCCATGGTACCGTCGTCCTTCATGATTTCACAGCAGACTCCAGCGGGCTGGAGGCCCGCCATGCGCACGAGGTCGATGGTGGCTTCCGTGTGGCCGGCGCGGCGGAGCACTCCGCCGGGGACGGCCCGGAGCGGGAAGACGTGACCGGGCTGCACGAAGTCGTTGACGGTGGCTTTCGGGTCCGCCAGGGTGCGTATGGTCAGGGAGCGTTCCCCGGCGCTGATGCCGGTGGTGATGTCATGGGCCGCATCCACGGACTCTGTGAAGGCGGTGTCATTGATGTCCCTTTTGACGGAGGTCCTGTGCGGGATCTGGAGAGAGTCCGAGCGTTCGGGGGAAAGGGGGGCGCAGATGAGGCCCCTGGCGTGGATGGCCATGAAGTTGATGGCTTCCGGCGTGGCGAATTCGGCGGCGATGATGAGGTCCGCTTCATTTTCACGGCCGGGGTCGTCCGTAACGATGATCATCCGTCCCTGCCGTATTTCTTCCACGGCTTCCTCGACGGAGCAGAATTGGAGTTGATCGTCCATAAGTATGGGGTTGATGAAAGAGGCGTTTATTTTTGCTTTTTGGCCCAGGAGTCCTTGAGGGCCACCGTGCGGTTGAAGACGGGGCGCTGTCCGGGTACATGGTCCCTGCGGTCCGCCACGAAGTAGCCCAGCCGCTCAAACTGGCAGTTGAATTCGGGTTCCACACCGGCCAGGGCAGGTTCCAGTTTGGCTCCGGTGATGACGGTCAGGGAGCCGGGGTTCATGACGGAGAGGAATCCGTTTTCCGCCGCGTCCGGGTTTTCCTCTGTGAACAGGCGGTCGTAGATGCGGATTTCCCCGTCCACGGCGTGGCGGGTGCTAACCCAGTGGATGGCGGCGCGGCACTGGATGCCTTCCGGAGAGTTGGAGCCGATGGTGCCCGGAATGTGCTCGCAGAAGATTTCCGTGATGTTGCCGTCCGCGTCCTGCCTGTAGTCGGTGCAGGTGATGCAGTAGCCGCCGCGCAGGCGCACCGTGCGGCCGGGGGCCAGGCGGAAGTATTTTTTGGGAGGGTCCAGCATGAAGTCGTCCCGTTCAATCCAGATTTCCCTGGTGAGCGGTACCTGGCGGAAGCCTTCCTCCGGTTTTTCCGGGTTGTTCTGCACTTCCACCATTTCTTCCGCGTCTTCCGGAAGGGTGGTGATGGTGAGCTTGAGGGGATTGAGGACGGCCATGCGGCGCGGGGCGTTGGCGTTAAGGTCTTCCCTGACGCTGTATTCCAGCAGGGCCACGTCCGTGAATCCGTTGAATTTGGTAATGCCGATAGTCTGGCAGAAGTTGCGGATGGCGGCGGGCGTGTAGCCGCGGCGGCGCATTCCGGAGACGGTGGGCATGCGGGGGTCGTCCCAGCCGGTGACGTGCCCTTCCTGGACAAGCTGGAGCAGCTTGCGCTTGCTCATGACGGTGTACGTGAGGTTGAGCCGGGCGAATTCCGTCTGGCGCGGGCGGGATGGAACGGGGCAATGTTCAATGACCCAGTCGTACAGGGGGCGGTGATTTTCAAATTCCAGCGTGCAGAGGGAGTGCGTGATGTGTTCGTAGGCGTCTTCCAGCGGGTGGGCGAAGTCGTACATGGGGTAGATGCACCATTTATTGCCCGTGTTGTGGTGTTCCGCGAACATGATGCGGTACAGCACGGGGTCACGCATGTTCATGTTGCTGGAGGCCATGTCTATTTTGGCGCGCAGGATGGCCTTTCCTTCCGGGATTTCCCCGTTTTTCATGGCCTGGAAGCGCTCCAGGTTTTCTTCCGCGGAGCGGTTGCGGTAGGGAGATTCCTGGCCGGGCACGTTCACGTTGCCGCGCTGGGCGCGTATTTCCTCCACGGTCTGTTCATCCACGTAGGCAAGCCCCTTGTTGATGAGGGCGACGGCACATTCGTAGAAGAAGTCGAACATGTCGCTGGCAAAGAAGAGGTTGTCCCCCCAGTCGAATCCCAGCCAGTGGATATCCTCCTGGATGCTGTCCACGTATTCCTGGTCTTCCTTGCTGGGGTTGGTGTCATCAAAGCGCAGATGGCAGCGCGCGGCGGGGAATTCCTGGGCTATACCGAAGTTGAGGCAAATGGATTTGGCGTGTCCGATATGGAGATAACCGTTGGGTTCCGGAGGGAAGCGGGTTACCGGAGCCTGATGCTTGCCGGAGGCAAGGTCATCAGAGATCATATCGCGGATGAAATCTCGGCGTTCGGCAGACTGCAATGACATGGCGAAAATTCTACTACCAAACCTTCCGTTCTGCAAGCGTGTTCACTCGGAATGACGTGAGGTAAGGCATTTGCGGGAGGCTACATTTTTTGTCTTTTGTTTATGTTGCAGATATGAATATTTAAATAGTTATTATATAGGATTCTTTGGGAATACCTATTTTTCTGTTTTAAAGCCGGGAACACGGCAAATTTTCCGCCCGGGAACTGGGGTGCGGAGGGATGCATGCAC
>JAJQCV010000095.1 GCA_021202525.1 Akkermansiaceae bacterium
CTCTTTCATGATGAAAGGAGGCAGGTAAAAAGGCGAAAAAACATCCCCGGAAGAGCGTTCCCGTCAAGCAAAAAAAAGTTGAATTCGGAAGACAAAAAAAATGTCCGCAAGACCGGACGGAAATCCCTTGGAAACAACGCCAATACTACTACATGTGGTATATATAAAAAATATCCGTACAATATTTCCTTTTCATCACGATTTTTTTTCAGTAGATAATGCAAACGTTACGCGCCGCCCCCAACACCGCGACGAAGCAACGCCCTCAGTACCTTTCACTTCGCAAACCATGACTACTGACAACTCGCAAATTACGCTCAAATTACGCACCGGACAGGAAATCATCCTCCCTCCGAGGAAGGACCTGCTGGGCGGACTGAAGTTCACCAGAAGATTTTCCCATAACGAAATTCATCCCTACGATGAAGTGGACTGGGCGCGGCGCGACGTCCGCATCATGGACTGGAAAACCGGAAAAACCATTTACGAGCGCCTGGGCCTGGAAGCCCCGGCCCACTGGGACGACAACGCCGTGAAGATCACGGCGGACAAATACCTCTTTGGTAGCGAGCCGGGCTCCCTGGAATACGAAGACAGCTTCCGCAACATTTACGACCGCATTTCCAACACCTACACCGTCTGGGGCTGGGAGGAAGGCTACTTCGCCACGCTGGAGGACGCGGAAATCTTCAATGAGGAAATCAAGGCCATGCTCGTCCAGCAGATATGGGCCCCCAACTCCCCCGTCTGGTTCAACATCGGCCACTGGGAGCAGTGGCGCTGGGGCCGCCCGGACCTGCGTGAAAATTATACCGGCCACGGCAACAAGGCCTACCACGCCAAGGGCTCCAAGAACAATCTGAAAACCTACACGGTGCAGTCCACCTATGAATATCCGCAGTGCTCCGCCTGCTTCCTGACGGAAGTGGGAGACAGCATGGAAGACATTCTGGACCACCTGACCACGGAAGGCCGCATCTTCGCGTCCGGTTCCGGCGTGGGCATCAACCTTTCCACCCTCCGTTCCTCCAAGGAGCCCATCAGCGGCAAGGGCCGTTCCTCCGGCCCCATCTCCTTTGACCGCGGCTGGGACCGCATGGCAGGCGCCATCAAATCCGGCGGCAAGACGCGCCGCGCCGCCCGCATGGTGCTGATGTTCAGCGACCACCCGGACATTTTCGAATTCATCAACACGAAAAACCGCCAGGAAGACATCGCCAAGGTGATCCTGCGGGAGCACAACGTGCACGTGGAACTCAAGCAGATTGCGGAAACCAAGCTGGTGGCCGGCACCCCTGCGGAAAAGGCCGCCGCCCGCGTCATCCTTTCCCTGCCCCTGGCTACCAGAAACAGCTTTGATCCCCACATGGACGCCCTGCTGTACGGGGAAACGCTTTCCCACCAGAACGCGAACCACTCCGTTTCCGTAAAGGGGGACTTCTGGCAGGCGCTGGCCAACAACGGCAACACCTACACGCGCTGGGTCACGAACCCCGCCCACATCGAACAGACCTTCCGCGCCCAGGAACTGCTGGAAGCCATGGCCAAATCCATCTGGGAAAACGGGGAGCCCGGCGTGCACAACAACGACGTGATCAACCTCTGGAACCCGGTCAAATCCATCGGCTCCATCACCACGTCCAACCCCTGCTCCGAATACGTCTTCCTGAACAACACGAGCTGCAACCTTTCCTCCTTCAACGCCTACCGCTTCCTGACGAAGGGCGAGGACGGCAAGCCCGTCTTTGACGCGGACGCCCTGACCCACGCCGCACGCCTGGCGATGGTCTGCGCGGACCTGAACGTGGAACGCGGCGGCTTCCCGATTGAAGAAATCGCGGAAGGCACGTACAAGTACCGCACTACCGGCATCGGCTTCGCCAACGTGGGCGGCTCCCTGATGGCCCTGGGCGTGCCGTACGACTCCGACGAAGGACGCTGGATAGCCTCCCAGCTTTGCAGCGCCCTGACGGCGGCCTGCTGGACGGCTTCCGCGGAGATGGGCGCGGAACTGGGTTCCTATGTGGAATACCCCTCCAGCAAGAAGGACCTGCTGGCCGTGCTGCGCCTGCACCATGCGGCCCAGAAGCTGGCCGTCGCCCTGCCCGCCCAGAAGGACGCCAAGACCTTGGACGACATGATCGACAGCATCATCGCCAATGCCGGAGGCACCCTTCCGGAAGCGCAGGGGCTGACCGCCTCCTACGCCCTGCATGCCTACCTCAAGAGCTTCAAGGCGCCCACCCAGATGAACAAGGAGCGCATCGCCCCCGCCGCCAAACTGGCGGAAGCCGCCTCCGCCATGTGGGCCAGGGCGGCCAAGGCCACCGCGCACCGCAACGCCTTCGTTTCCGTCATGGCCCCCACGGGCACCATTTCCGCCCCCCTGGGCTGTTATGACGAAGGAACCACCTCCATTGAGCCGGACTACACGCTGGTGAAATGGAAGCAGCTCGCGGGCGGCGGCTCCCTGAAAATGTTCAACCGCCTGGCCCTGGAGGGCCTGCGCTCCCTGGGCTATCCGGAAGACTTCGTCAATGAGGCCGCTCTGGAAGTGGCCGGCCTGGACGGCCTGATTTCCGCCTTCCAGGGGAACATGGACTCCGTCGTCAACCAGCTCATCATCGATCCCTGCAACGACCAGGCGGGCCCCGTGCGCCTGGCGTGGCGCCGCCTCCTCTCCGGCACGGAATCCCGCAGCGAGATTCAGGAAAAGGTGGCCTACATCAGCAACCCGGCCAACATGTCCGTGCTGACCGCGGACGAGCTCACCGTCGTGAACGGCGCGGCCCACATTGAATCCATCCCGTGGCTGGACAAGAAGGACCTGGCCGTCTTCGACTGCGCCGCCACCAACGGCAACGGCGTGCGCTCCATTACCCCCGCCGGGCACGTGCTGATGCTGGGCGCCCTCCAGCCCTTCATTTCCGGCGCGTGCTCCAAGACGGTGAACATGCCCGTCTCCGCCACCGTGCAGGATATTTACGACTCCCTGATCATGTCCCACGAACTCGGCGTCAAGTGCATCGCCATCTTCCGGGCCGGGTCCAAGGCAAACGCCGTGTACGTGGTGGACACTCCGGAAACGCGCATGTTCAAGGCCAACCACGTCTGGGAACAGCTCGTGGGGGCCGGATCGGAAGCGATTGACGAAATCATCGCGGAAGCGTCCAAGCCGCGCCAGCGCAAGCTGCCCGGCCGACGCCTGGGCCAGACCGTGAAATTCTCCGTAGGCGGCCAGCTCACGGGCTACCTGACGGTGGGCGTCTATGCGGACGGCACCTGCGGGGAAGTCTTCGGACGCCTGGGCCAGGTAGGCTCCTTCGCCTCCGGCATGTTTGAAGCGTACTGCAAGCTCCTTTCCACGGCCCTCCAGTTCGGCGTGCCTCTCAAGGAAGTGGTGAAAGGCTTCCGCAACTACTCCTTCGAGCCCTCCGGCTTCTGCCGCGTGGGGGACGATACGGACGCGGACACCTGCACGGAAATCCGCTCCTGCGCGTCCGTGGTGGACCTCATCGCCAAAATTCTGGCATGGCTCTTCCCGGAAAGCAATGGCTACCGTCTGCGGGACGTATTCTCCATCCCCAGCGTCAGCCTGCCCGGCCAGAGTCCGGACACCACGGTAAGCGTGCTGCCTCCCCGCATCATTACCACGCCGGCCCACAAGCAGAATCCGGTCCTGCCGGAAATTCCCGCGGGAAAAGCGCCGGAAGGCACCATGCTCAACGGAGCCTCCCTCTGCCCGCAGTGCCATTCCCTGGCCTACGTCCAGGACGGCAAGTGCAAATCCTGCCGCTCCTGCGGCTACAAGGACGGCGGCTGCGGGGAATAAAGCCCGGGAACGCTCCCGTTCCATCCATTCATCAGGCGGAATCCGGACTTTCCGGGTTCCGCCTTCTTCATGCCCTTATTCCGTAAAACGCGTGACGGCCCTCCATGTTCAGGGAATTCCCACTCCCGTACAGTGCTGAAAATCATGAAACACCCGCAAATCGGTCTTTAAATCCCGCCCCAACGCGGACGGGGACGGGAACCAGCAACAGGCCAGGAAAGAGCGTCTTGCGAAGCCGGCCCAGATTGCCATATGGCATGCGGCGCTCCGCGCGGTTGAAGACGAACCTCGTCAGCGCACCGCACCCCAGACGATGATGGCCGTCAGGCACAGGAAGAGGAAGCCCAGCAGCATCTTCACCAGAAAGGCGTGCTCCTGCTGGTAGCGGATAAGTGACTCCGCCTTCATCCCCCGGTAGGCCAGGAAGAAAATGAGCAGCAGGGGCAGGATGAATGCCAGGTTGTACAGGGCCAGCATGCCCACGGCGGACGAACTCCCCTGCCTGATCTGGTAGATGATGGGGGCGTACACCTGCCCGGTGCAGGCCAATTCCAGCGCGGAGATGACGATTCCGGCCGCGAACGCCGCCACGATGAAGCGGGCGGACTTGCTCTGCTCCCTGGCCGTCCGACGGATGCGCTTCTTCAGGAAATCCGGCAAAGTCAGCGACATGTCCGCCAGCCGTCCCCTGCGGGCCAGCCACGCATCCCGGAAGGAGAGGACGGCCGCCAGCAGGGCCAGCAGGGAGAACAGAACGTCCATGACCATTTTCAGGGAAGACCACGCCTGCAATTGCCCGATGAGTTCATGGAACGCCAGACCGATGGCGAAGTACGTCAGATAAACGGAAAGGACAAAGCTGCCGCCCGTCAGCAGCAGCTCACGCGGGGAGCGCCGCGCAATCTGCAGATAGGACAGGAAGAAAATCAGGGTGGCGAACGCGCACGGGTTGACGCCGTCTATCAGGCCGCCCAGCAGCACCACACCCAGAGAAAGGCTTTCATACGTGTCCCTCACCTCCTTCCCGGCCTGTTTCATGGCTTCCCGGTTCATCATGGCCCACGCGGGCCGGGTTCCGTCCGGGCGGATGCCGCTTTCCGGCTGCCTTCTCGAATCTTCCAGCAGGGCCTTCAGGTTGCCGGAAGTCAGGCGGTCGCGCATCAGGCCGCCCGCCGCGCCGAATACGGACGGGGCAATCAGCCTGTCCCGCTGGGGAATCCTGAACCGTGAAGACAACAGGGCGTTGAATTCCGTTCCCCGGTCATCCGTGATGGAG
The DNA here is from genome assembly GCA_021202525.1 of Akkermansiaceae bacterium. Classification (GTDB taxonomy): domain Bacteria; phylum Verrucomicrobiota; class Verrucomicrobiia; order Verrucomicrobiales; family Akkermansiaceae; genus Akkermansia. Next base: position 5,109 of record JAJQCV010000095.1, read on the forward strand.
TAGGTCTCCAACTGCATGGCGGGATATTCCCGGCGCAGGCTTTCCAGGTCCCGCATGACCCTGGCGCATTCGTCGCAGCCGCTTTTCTCAAAGAAAACGACCAGGAACGGCGCATTCGGATCGGGAGGACGTGTCCCGGCCGTCTCCCGGACCGCAACGGAATCCGCCTCCGCAGCCAACGCGGCTTTTTCCGTGCCCGGCATCATGGACGCAAAGCTCATGACCGCCGGAACGGCCGCGGCTCCGTACTTGCGCGTCAGGGAGGAAGACCAGTACATGTCCTTCAGCACCTCGGTGGAGACGCGGACGAACAACCGGCCCTCCTCTTCCGTCAGCTTGCCCTTGCCGGGAAGTGGGTCCGGCGGTCCAAAGGCAAACATGGTGCCTCCGGCGCTAAAGTTCTCGTACATTTCATATTCGCGATTCTGTAAACGGTCCGTAAACACATTCTGGAAATAATCGAGAAGCTTGTCCCATTCATTGTCGTACCGGTCCTGTTCTTTCAGTTCCTCGTTCTTCCGGGAAACCTCTCCCAATACGGAACAGAAGGCGTCCACATCGCACTTGCGCGAAGCCACCAGTTGGGCCAGGGAGGCGTAAACCCGTACGCGAAGATCCGGGTCCTTGACGGCCAGCCGGGAAACGGAAGCCAGCACATCCGGAAGGAGAGATGCCTTTTCCGGCTTCCCTCCAGCCCGGTAGGGTTTCTCGTAAAGCCGCCTCAGCGCGGGGAAATCCCCTTCCAGAAGTTCCCCCTCAGGAGACCTGAGTGCCATTTTGATCCGGTTTACCGGCATCAGCAGGGTGATGGCGTTGCATCTGGCCATGGGATCGGGAGAGGAAAGGGTCTGAACGATCCATTCCGGAATCTCCCGGATATCCTGCGGAAAAGTCCTGAGGGACGCCAGAACCGGGTTTTCATCAGCTCCGGCGGGAGGGAAAACGGCATGGGGGTACTCCTGCAGGAACAGGGCGAATTCCGCGGAAGCCCGCTGCCATGGAGAACGGGCGGGATCATCCGCCACGCCCCGTATGTACTTCCGCGGGAAGAAAATGGAATACTTGTCCGGCGGAATCCTTTCAAACATCCCGGAAATCTCGTAACTGCCCAGGAAATTCCTGAGGAAATACGTCCAGTACTGGTCGCCGTACTTTTGCGTGAACACTTCGTCCAGAAATGCCTGCATCTCCGCATTCCTCCGGGAATTGTTCAGGATGGTGAGCTTCCTTCCTCCGGATTCCTCCCTTTTGCTGGAAGAATAGTACTCACAAAATTTTTCAAAAAAGGACTCCATGCGTTCGCGGACTTCCGGATCTTCATCCTGCGCCACCAGCTTCACGAGAGGCAGGTTGCTGAACAGGAATTCCTTTTCGTTATTTATCCTGTAGGCAATGCCGACCCTCGTCTCCTTGGACAGGGTGCGGTAGGAAGTCAAAACACTGCGCAACGCTTCCCCATCCCCATATTGCAGGAGGATCCGGATGCATTTGCCCTTCAATCCGGAATATTCCTCATCCTCCAGCGTGGAAAACTTTCTCAGGATATTCACCAGTTCCACTCCGAACGACTGTATTTTTTTCAGTTTTTTGATTTTTTGAGTCTCCCAGGAGTCATTGGGATCAACCTTGATATCACCGAGAATGGCCAGTTTGCACAATTTGCCGATTTCTCCGTAGGAGAGAGACATGGCGGAAACCATTTTCTCCTTTGTTTCAAGGGGAACGGAGGAATCTTTCAGCCGGTCCAGCACGAACCGCCAGGCCTCAGGGGAAGAATCTTCGTCCAGGAGGTCCGCTTCCATGACAGCCAGAATGCTTTTCACTTCCGGATCCGGATGTTCCAGCAGGCACCGGATAACGAGCTTGGCCGTATCATTGGGGTCGGAGGCCGTCAGCATGTTATCCCACTGGTCTTCCTGGCGGACCAGTACGTTCACCTTTTCCGTGGGCATTCTCTTGATCATGGCCTGCATGGCGGGGCTCAGCTCCGCGTTTCCGGCCATCATGGCATACAGGATGACGGGGGCCATGTCCGGCATGTCGAATGCAAGCTGTTCCAGAGCCGGAGCCAGTGCGGGACTTTGCATCCGCGCCGCCACCAGAAACGCCGCTGCGCGCACGGATTCGTCTTCATCCCGGAACATCTCCACCACGCGCGGATACAGGAGTTCCGCAGAAGAGGGCTGGACAACGCCGTTCCTGACCGCCGCCGCGCGTATTTCCCCCATCTTCCCGCTCAGGGGAGGCTGGACGATCCTGTGTTTTCCGGCATATTGCAGGGCCTGGTGGCGAATTCTCCATTCAGGGTGCCGGAACAATTTCAAAAGCTGTTCGGGATCAATGGCCGTTTGGAGCTTTTTCATTTCCGACAGTGACTTCAAGGCGGCCAGGCACAGGTCTTCCGACTCCGAAGAGGCATGCCTGACGAGCAGTTTTTCCAGTCCCGCCCGGGATTCCTCATCGTCATTGTCGCTAGCCCTCCGGAACGCGATTTGCAGCACATTTTCATCCGTTTCTCGTTCCAGGAGGGGAACGATATGGTCCACGGCGCTCTTTTTTCCGTTTTGCAGGAACACGTCCACCGCCACTTCCCGGACGAGGGGATCGCGGTGGTCCAGGAATTCGTGAATGACGGGCAAGGTGGAAACGGGCTTCTTCCGGAGAGCTTCCAGAGCGTCGATGATGTCGTTCCGGTGGCTGCCGGCCAGTTTGCGCGCCAGCAGGGGGGCGTCCGGCGTTACTTCATCCAGTTGTATCCGGAAACGCGCCTGCCGGATGGCCCTTTCCGTATCCGCATCCAGTTCCGGATGCTTTTCCAGATATCCAGTCAGGAATTCCAGCGCCTGCCGCTTACGGGAGAGAAGAGCCCGGCAGGCGCTTTCCCTTGTCTTTTCCGTTCCCGTCAGGATCATGGAATACAGGCGGGTATCATCCTGCCCGCCGTTATCGGCCCGGGAAGGCTGTTTCAGCCACGCTTCCCAGGACAGGAGGGGGCCGGGATCGGCCTTGTCCGGGTCCGTCCAGGGGTCAAAGCCGAAGTTGTTCCCGGCCATGTCCTCCAGCGCGTCCAGAGCCCTGCTCCGAACGGCCAGACGCTGGCTTTTCAGCATGGCCACCAGGTCCGGGCGCGGGTCCTTCCCCTCCTTTTCCAGAGACTTGACCAGCGCGGACGGCTGTTCCGCCGCTATCAGCTGCTCTTCCGTCAGAACGGCGCCCCCGGCGTTCAGGCCAAGGAACAGGCACAGGAAATGGAACAGGAAGGGCTTCATCAGCGCAGAAGGGCGTAAGCCAGAATATTGGCGTTGATTTCAAGGGCGTTTCCCAGTTCGCTGCCCCCGCAGCAGCAGCAGCCCTTGGAGTGGCGGCTGTCGTTGAGGCCGTCCGCGGAATAAATGATGACCAGCTTGTCATTCAGCGTGACGCCTTCCAGATGGCCTTTCGCGGCCTGTTTCCCGGCTTCCAGCTGCTTGATGTTGAAGACGGTTGAAAAAACAGGATGGCGCATGGACACAGGTTTGAGAACGGCTTCCCCGAAGATGGTGCGCATCTCCCTGCGGAAGGAAGCGTCCCAGGCGGCATTGGAACACCCCGCGGAGGCCAGCAGAAAGCCGCCCGACTGGACGTATTTCTTCAGGTTTTCCCGTTCCCGTGCCGTAAGGACGAAGTCCCCCTCCCCGGTCATCACCACAAAGGGGAAGCGGAACAGTTCCTCATTGTCCAGCCGTACGGCCCGGAACCGCCTGCTGGTGGAAATGCTGGTTTTCTGCTGGACGGTGGACAGGAATTCGTCACTGAAGCAGCGGGAAGTCTGCGTCCCCGCATAAATCAGGTTGCCGCACTGCACCACGCCTTCCTTTCCCCGGCTTTCCGCCGGATACAGGAGCAGCGCGGCAAGAGCCGCCGTCATCATTCGTTTAAGGGTCGTTTTCATTGTTTTGGGTTGTTTTGCCTGTGTTGTTCAAAATATTGCCTGACGGCATCCCGGTAAAGGCCGGGCACCTGCTGCATGACCGGACTGCCCAGGCCGTCCCCCGGCATTTTTTCCTGTTTCCGTCCGGCTTCTTCATCCTCATGGCCGGAAGAGGAATGCCGGGAGCTCTTTGCGGTCCCGTCTCCGCCATCCCCCTTCTGCGACCCCTCGCCCGCTCCTTCCCGGGACGGGCGGGACTGCTGAAACTTCTCCCTCTGGGGGCCGAACATGGGGGCGCCATTCATCAGGCCGTCTCCGCCATCCCCCTGGCCGCTCCCAAATCCGCCTCTTCCCTGCCTTCTGCTCAGCATGGAATTCAAAAGCTGCTGCATGGCTCCGGCGCATTCCCGGCTCATGCCGCTTACGGAGCATGCTCCTGTGGATGACGCGGCGGGGTTTTCTCCCAGCAGCTTCATCATGATTTCCCAGGCTTTCTGCGCCCTGTCCGCCGCTGCCACGGGCCTGCCTGCGTAACAGGCGGAAGCGCTCTCTTCCATGAGTTCCGCAATGCCCGCCTGAAGGCATGCCTGGATAAAGGCGGTCATCTCCCGCTTGAATTCCCCTGCTTCCGCCGGAATGGCGGAAATAACGGCGGGAGCCCTGCTGTGCCAGAGCCAGTACAGGGCCAGCATTTCCTTCTGGGATTCGCCCAGAGCCTTCAACTGTTCCTTCGTCACGGAGCGGCCCTCCTCCCGTTCGGACAAAAAGCGCCCCAGCATGGTCGCCGTCTCCCTCTGGGAATCCTCCAGACGGCGGAATTCCATGATCAGGCCGTACCCCTGCATGACTTTTGCGGCCATTTCCGCTTCTCCGCTCTGCCGGGCCGTTTCCTCCTGCGGAGCGCGCAGCCTGTCGCGCATGGTCTGGAAAAACTCCTGAGCGGATTCCGGAGTGCCGGGAAGTTCTCCGGAAAGGTCTTCCTCATTCTTCGCGATGATTCCGGCCAGGGAGGAAGCCGTTTCCGACAGTTTTCCGTCCGTGTCAAAAATAGGAAAATCCTTCGCCATCTTTTCCGCCAGTTTTCTGACTTCCGCGTGCTTTTCCTTCAATTGGACGGCTTCTTGCCGGGTCAGTCCAGAGGGGCTGGCTTTCTTCGCCCTGTCCAGTTCCCGGACCAGATCGTCAATGGACTGGGCCAGAAGGCGGTATTTGTTGACGAATTCATCCACGCCCGTTCTGATGCGCAGCATTTCCCGGTACTGTTCCTCACTGACGACGTGCACCGTGACAGGTTCCGAGACCGTCATGTTCAGCAGGTAGGGATTGGCGTCGCGGGCCTCCACGGACAACTGGAGCACATCCCCGGCCCTGGCCCCCAGCGCCGGCAGGGAAAGTTGTTCCGCCAGGAACAGGGACTTTTTGGACGCTTCCGGCACGGGCATTTCAAGCGAACGCGCGCGGGAGCCGCCCACGCTCCTGACCCATGCCACACGGGTGACGCCGTAGTCGTCCTGCACCTCCGCATGGAAGGGAATCACCACGTCCTCCAGGGCCACGGAAACCGGAGCGGGGGCATGAATGACCACGGACGGGCGGGCGTCCGCATTCACCCTGACGCGGTTTTCCAGGGGCCGCGCCATCCCGGTCCCCCGGTAGTCCGTCATCTGGATGGACGCCGTCCCTGATTGGCGCACGCGGAGGGGGAAGGAAATGCGGCCGTCCGGCAGAAGGATTCCCTGCACGGTTTGGGGCTCCAAATCCTTCCGGTCCGGAGTAAAGACGGCTTTCCCGGACATCAGGGGGCGGTTGCTTTCCAGAATGAAGTCCGCCGTGCCGCCGTCAATCACCGTCACATCCTGGCCGTTCAGGGGATATTCCACGGGCGGCAGACCGGTATATTCCGGCGGGGACACGGTCACGGAGCCGCCCGCCACCTTGGGCTGGTAGTTGATTTCCAGCGGATACCATTCGCTCCTGGCCTTTCCGCCGGCAGTGGCGAAGGCGATCCGGCACGGAGCCGTCAGCTTTTCCAGCCTTCTGGCCCAAATGCCGGACTGGTCGCGGAACGCGGCCAGCTTCTGGACAGGATGGCCGTCCGGCCTGACCCATATTTCCACGGGAGAAGTCAGCGGGGCGCCCGTGACGCGCACCTGCATCAGGGCGTCCTCACCGTACACGACGGAAGAAGGGGAGTCCACCAGTTCAAAACGGTAGGGGGAAAGGGGCGGTATGTCCTCCCACGGGGTGCACAGCCTGCCGTACAGCACTCCGGCCGCGTCCCGGTTCCATGAAGCCAGCGCCGCGCACAGGGCCAGCAGCAGAAGCAGGCCCCATACGGATTTTCTTTTCAACAGGTGCCACAAGCGGTCGTTATGCGCGTATTGCTCCAGCCGGGAACGGGCGGCGCGCTCCGTTTCCCCCATCAGCCAGGCTCCCAGGGAATGGCCGGAAGACTCCGCCGCAAGAGGGCTCCGGCTCATTTCCCAGAAGGAAAGCACGGTTTGACGGGCGTCATGGTTGGTGGAATCCGCCTTGCGCGCCAGGTCCGCCGGATTCCTGCGCCACGCATGCGCCAGCAGTGCGGCCAGCAGAACCAGCAGCAGGAGCGCCAGAACGGAGGAGGCCCATTCCCGCGTCTTATTCTCCAGGGGGGAATAAACGTCGGCCAGGACATACAGGCCGCATGCCAGGATAACCGCCATCCCCCACAGGGAGCAGGCGGCGGCCAGCGCCCGGCGCCTCTCCCGGCGCAGAACGGCGGAAAACAGTCCGCGGAATCCCGGAGCGGGCCGGGAGGCGGATGAAACCGGAGTGTTGGAGTCCTTTTCCTTCATTGGGGTCGTTTACAGTAATCCGTTGCGGCGGCGCACCCACCAGTACAGGGCCGGAAGCACGGCCAGCACCAGCAGGACGTACCAGCGGTTCCAGAGGGGGAAGAAGGCTTCCTCCCTGCTCGTGTGGTCGGGCGGCGGCTCCATCATGGCAGGCAGGGTCCCGTCCAGTTCCCCGCGGGACAGGCGGCGGCCCCCGGTCAGTTCGCTCATGGAAGCCAGAAAGGCCGGGTCCGCATCCAGGTTGTCCCGTTCTCCCGGCGGTTCGGGAACGTCCAGGCAGACCTCCGGCATGGGGAAAGCGCCGCTCCCCGCCATGCGTGCGCGGAGAATGTAGCGGCCCGGTCCGGGGGAAGTGAACACGCCGTTCCAGCGGGGCAGTCCCCCGCGGGAGGCATCCTGCCGCGCAGCGGCTGAAAAGATGGTTTTTTCCGGATTCCTGATGTCCGCCAGTTCAACGGACAACCCGGACGGGCTCCCCCTGCCCCTCCAGCTCATGGAGAAGGAGACGGGGACGCCCGGCTCCACGGAAGTGCGCTCCACATGCAGGGAAAGGTCATATCCGGGGAGGAATTCAGCCGCCGTCTGCATCCACGGCAGGAACTGCCCCCAGAAATCCTCATACCAGTTCCCCAGCCTGAGGGCCTCCGGGAAGAAATCCCACTTCCACAATCCGTCGCCGTTGATCATGCCCGCGGCGCCCATGCCCACTCTTTTGACGGCCAGCAGGGGAAGACGGCCGTCCGGGGAACGGGCCACCACCCGCGTGCCGGGGAAAATTCTTTCCACGTCCCAGGAATCCTCAAGCGGCGGCAGGGAACGCCATACGTCGGCCCCGGTCCCCGGCAACACGACGCCGAACAGGCCGTCCTTCACCCCTTCCGGGGACGGGGTGAGCTGGTGGTCACCCGGGAACGGCGCCTTCCAGGCGAAGGGTTCCAGGGCTTCCATCTCCGGAAAGCGGCCCGCGTACGACTTGCCGCGCGCAAAGACGAGCAGGCCGCCGTAGTCGCGCACAAAGGAATGCAGGGCGGCGGCGCGCGCCGGGGTGATGATCCGTTCCGCCCCCTTGCCCAGAATAACCATGTCAAAGCGCAGGAAATCCTCCAGGGAGGAGGGGATGGACTCCCCGTCCGCCTTCGCGCCGGTTTCCTCCCCGGTGTTGATGCTGTAAAAACGCTCCTGGGTCAGCATGTGGATGGAGCGGACGTCGAACGAAGGCTGGCGGCGCAGGAACTGGGCCAGGAATTTGCTGTCCCAGTACGGGGCTCCCTCCGCCATGAACACGCGGATGCGCGATCTCATGGCTTGTACGGAAAAAAGGGCCTCACGGCCTTCCGGCCCGGATTCATCGCCGGGCACGGCATCGCATTTCAAGGAAAAATGGGCCGATTTGGGCGGGCATTCCAGAGTAAAATTCACTACGGTATCCGCATCGCCGGCCACATTGACCACCTTCCTGTCCAACACCCGGCCTCCGGCATCCAGCAGGGACACGGCGGTCTGGACGGACCCCAGTTTCCTGTTCCTCACCCGCGCGGACGCCTGAACCGTATTTCCGGGGAAGGAGTGAATGATGGTCTTGGTCGCTTCCAGCGTCAGGCGGGGGGCCTCCCACTTCTCTCCGTAGCACAGGGTATGGACCGGAACTCCCAGATTCCCGGCCTCCCGTGCCAGTCTTTCCAGATGCGCGGGCTCCGTGTCCCTGCCGTCGGAAAGAAGGATGAGGCCGGAAGGAGCGCGCCCTCCGGAGCGTTCGTCCTCCAGCAGGGCGGCCAACGAGCGGGACAGGGGGGAGGAACTGCCGTCCGCCTCCACACGGGCGAGCGCTCCCGCATCCGGCAGGATGGAGGAAGAGTCCTTCACAGAAACCCAGTGCACGTCCACGCCGTCCGGCACCAGGCCGGCGATGGATTTCAGGTCCCTGTGCGCGGCATCCAGACGGGAACCTCCCGCACCGGAGGACTGCATGGGGGAGGTCATGGAGGAAGAGGCATCCAGAGCGACGATCCAGACGGGACGGGAATGCACCGTCAGCGTTTCCTTCCTGCCTGGATTGGCGAGCAGGAACAGGATTCCGGCAATTCCGGCCAGGTAGGCCGCGGACACGAGCATGCGGGTACGCGGGCGGAAGCTCCGCGTGCCGTGCGCCAGAAGAAAACAGAACAGGACCAGGCAGGCCGCGACGACGACGCCCAGCCAGCCCCAGGGAATGACGGGTTCAAAGATCATGATTGCGCCTCCTTTCCATCACGGACCACCCGGACAGGCACAGAGGAAAGCCAGAGTTCCAGGGCGAGAAAAAGAACGGCCGCCCCCAGCAGCCACGGCCACAGCGGTATTCTGCCCGTTACTTCCACCAGTTTTCCGGAAGCCGTGACGACAGCCGCGGACGCGGGAAGGTTCCCCGCCGCCAGAGTTTGCAGGTTGGATTCCCCCGCCGGGAAGTTGACTACCTGTGTATGCAGGGGCATTCCGGCGGCATGGCGGCCGCTCCACACGTAGGTTCCTGGAACGGCGGGAGTCATGGAGGAAAGAAGGCGCTTGCCGGAAGAAAGGCGGGATTCCTTGCACAGAAATTCCGCGCCGTCCGGTCCGGTCAGAACCACGTCCGCGGCATCCAGCGTATCCGGCAGAACCCAGGAAGGAAAGTCCCTGCCCGGCTCCGGGGCGGCTTCCCCCACCCCCTCCTGGCGGGATTTCAGCATGGCTTCCGCTAGGAACGGGAGGAAGAGGGGGGATTCCCCCCAGTCCGCATCCCTGGACTGGACCGGGACATTCCACAAAACCAGGGCTCCCCGCCCCTTCACCCTTCTGGCAATGGCCGGAACCCCGTCTTCATAGCGGACGAGAACGCTGACCAAATCATTCCAGGAATCCGGAGCCAGCCCTTCACTCAGGCGCTGGAACACGCGGGCATCCAGAGGGGAGGCCGCATCCCCTCCGCGGAACAGGCCGAACACGGGGTCGTCCGGCAGGGCAGCATTCAGAGTCCATCCTTTTCCCGTCTTCTCGTATTCGGAAAGGGCCCTGGGGCCGTCCGGAAGGCCCATGAGGGCATTTGCCACGGCATCCCCGGAAAAATCAGGAACGGCCACAATGACGGAGCCGGCCTCCGCCAGCGCCTCCATCTTCTTCAAATCCTCCTTTTCCGGCTTGTTCCAGACGATGAAATCCGGCTGTTCCCTCCCCAGCCCCCCGGCGGACTGGACGTCCAGAAACGGAATGAACCGGAGGGCCTTCATCATGAAGCCGAGCTGGGCCTCGTCCTGCGTCACGGCATCACATTGCAGGGAGGCTCCCACCCTGACCACCGTTCCGGCGGCATCGTCCGCGGGGAACGCATCGTGGTCCAGCGTGACGAAAACGGGCCATTCCTCCACGGAGGCGGGGACTTGCGCCTGGAAGGAGACCGTTTCTTTGGCTCCCGCGGGGATTTCAGCCGTACGGGAGGCCCGCAGGGAACCGGCCTCCAGATGGGCCGTGACGCGCACGGGCTGGGAACCGAAGTTGGAAAAAACGGCCTGCACCGTCACGGTCTGCCCGGGAAGCACCGTGGCGGGCATCACCTTCAGGGAAGTCACGGCCGTGTTGGGAAGACGTTCATGGTCCGCCACCTGAATGCACCGCACGTCCAGATCCGGAGGAAAGGCCTTCTCCCAGTCCACTCCGCTCCAGTTGGACGACTGGAAATCGGAAAGAATGTAAACGGAGGTGGGGCGCGTGGACGCCGTCCGGGCCGCCTGTTCCACGGCCTGGGCCAGCGCGGCGGCGGTATTGGCCGCCTCCGGCCTGCTGTGGATGCGCTGAAGCTCCCTGTTCACCAAGTCATGGGAGGGCATGGGCTCCCGGAACAGGGCGGCGGGGGCCGCATCCGCCCAGATGAGGTTCACCAGGTCCCCCCTTTTCAGATCCGACATGATTTGTCCGGCAAAGACACCCGCCTTGGAAATGCGGGATTCCTGACCGTCCGCCGCGGACATGGAAGCGGAACGGTCCACCACCAGAATGACGGAGCGGCTGCCCTGCTCCTCCATGCTCCGCCCGGCCATGTAGGGCAGCAGGAACGCCGCCGCCAGGCAGGCCACGGCCAGAGTCCGGACGGCCAGCAGGAGCCAGTCCTTGGGCCTTCTCAGGCGCACATGGCGCTTCACCGCCCTGCGCAGGAAAATCAGGGAGCTGAATTCCCGTTCCCTGGGCCTGCTGCGGGCAAAAAGATGCACCAGCAGCGGAATGGCCGCCGCGGCCATCAGCCAGAACAGGGGGTTGGAGAAAAACAGGTTCATGGGGAAAGGAAGTCGGGAGAGGAAAAAGGTCAGCCTGCCAGTTGGTCAAAGAGGCCGTAGTACGGCTCCCTGGGGGTTGCGGACATGAAGGCCACGCCCCGGGAAGCGGCCATGGAACGCAGGGCCTGGCGGTGGCGCATGAAATCGCGCTGGTAGTCCGCACGCACGCTGGCGGCGTTCAGCACCAGGCGGTCCCCCGTCTCCATGTCCCGGTAGCGGACGGCGCCCTGGTCCCTCAGGGAAAGTTCGCCGGGGTCGAGAACCTGGACGAGGATGATCTTGAATCCCCGGTGCAGGTAGGGATTCAGGGCGCGGAAGATGGAGGCGGGGTCGTCCAGAAAATCGGAGACGATGACCAGCGTCCCCTTCCTGCGGAGAAGCCCGCGGGAACGCTCCAGCGCGGCGCTGACGGAGGTAAGGCCGCCCGGCGCGTTGTGTTCCAGCCGGTTCAGTATCTGGTCCAAGTGCTTCATGGAGGAACCGGGAGGAATGAAACTGCGTATTTTCTCATCAAACAACTGGAGGGAAACCATGTCATGCCCCCGCACCACCAGCCACGCGAAACAGGCGGCAAAAAAGGAGGCGTACTCCAGCTTGCTCATGGGGCCGCTGTCCCGGAAGCCCATGGACGCGCTGCTGTCCACCAGCAGATGGCATTCCAGATGCGTCTCATGCTCAAACGTCTTCAGATAATGCCTGTCCGTACGGGCATAAACGCGCCAGTCCACCATGCGGACGTCGTCCCCCTGGGCATACTGGCGGTACTCCAGAAAGTTGCTGGAAGCCCCCCTGCCCCTGGCGCGGTGGCGGCCGGACATCCACCCTTCCACCATCATTTTGGCGGCAAAACGGTAGTTTGCCAGGCGCCGCACGTCTTCGGGACGCAGATATTTGTGGCTCGTTTCGCTCATGAGCGGTCTTCCGGATTGAAAAAAGGAGCGGAAGCGGGATGCTGCGGCAGGCTACAGGGATTCCTGCAATCTGCCCAGAATGTCCTCCACGGAGACTCCTTCCCCGGTGGCGTTGTAATTGGGAATCAGGCGGTGGCGCAGGACGGGCCGCATCACTTCCCTGACTTCCTCCACGGAAACGGAGGTCTGGCCGCGCAGCAGGGCCAGCGCCCTGGCCGCCCTCAGCAGGCACTGGGAGGCGCGGGGACCCGCGCCCCACGCCAGATAGGACCGGATGTAATCCGGCGCAGAAGCGGATTCCGGCCTGGTGCTCTGAACCAGGCGCACGATTGCCTCATACACGTGGTCGGGCACCGGAATCTCCGTGACGGCATTCTGCAGAGCAATCACCTGTTCCGCATCCAGCAGGACTTCCGGTTCCGGCATCGTCAGGCCTCCGGTGCGCCGCAGGATTTCCACTTCCTGCGCGGCATCGGGATACTTGATCAGAATCTGGAAGAAAAAGCGGTCCAGCTGGGCTTCCGGCAGTGGATAGGTGCCTTCATGCTCCAGCGGATTCTGCGTGGCGTACACGACAAAGGGTTCCGCAAGCGTCCGCGTCTTTCCGGCCACGGTGACCTGCTTTTCCTGCATGGCTTCCAGCAGGGCCGCCTGGGTCTTGGGGGGAGTGCGGTTGATTTCATCCGCCAGCAGAAGGTTCGTGAACACCGGGCCCGGCACATACTCGAACGCCCGGCTGCCGTTCGCGGAAGTCTGCAAAATCTCGCTGCCCAGAATATCCGGCGGCATCAGGTCCGGCGTAAACTGGATGCGCTTGAAATCCAGCCCCAGAATCCGGCCCAGCGTGCCGACGAGCAAGGTCTTCGCCAGACCGGGAACGCCCACGATCAGGCAATGCCCGCGGCACAAAAGAGAGACGAGCATTTGATCCACCACGTCCGTCTGCCCCACGATCACCTTGGCAGCTTCTTCCCGGACGGACGCCACAACGGCGCGGATACGCTCCCAGTCCGAGGAAACGGGTTCTTGTTCTTCAGTATTTATCATAAAATAGTTGGTAGGAATCTCCATCAGATTCTCATAACCACGTCCCCTGCGTCAATTCCATAATGGAAAAAATCAATGATATGCGTTTGCCTTGAAATTCAGAAGGGGTTCCGCCATAATAGATACCGAACGCCAGCCTCCGTTCCTCTATCTTTCCATGAAATCCTATTACACCCTGGCCGATCTTCTGGATGAAGAAAACCCGTTTGACGCCGGCGAATCCGTTCCCGCCGGTCTGGCCGTCATCGGCTTCCCCATCGCCCATTCCAAATCCCCGGCCATGCAGCAGGCCGCTCTGGATGCCGCGGGCATCAAGACGCGCTACATACGCATTCAGGCGTCTCCGGAGGAATTCGCGGACGTGGTGCGCCTGATCCGGGACAAGGGATTCATCGGCGCCAACGTGACCGTTCCCCACAAGCAGGCCGCCTGCGCGCTGTGCGACGATACGGATGCCCTGTCCCGCGCTACGGGATCGGTCAACACGCTCGTCTTCCAGAAAGACGGTACCATCACCGGCTTCAATACGGACGGCCCCGGCTTTTCCCGCGCCATCCGGGAGGAATTCTCCGTGGACCTCAGGGATTTGAAAATCGTTCTTCTGGGCGCCTGCGGAGGCGCCGGACTGGCCCTGGCCTACACCTGCGCCATGCAGCGTTGCGAACGGCTGACGCTGGCCGGCAGATCGGAGGACAAACTCCAGGCCCTTAAAGACAGGCTGAGCTCCTTCTTCATTGACGAAAACAGGCTGGAAGGGGCGTCCGACCGCCTGGCGGCCCACCTGAACAACACGCCGCGCTTCAATGCGGCCCTAGAGGATGCCGACCTGATCGTCAACGCCACGGCCCTGGGCCTGAAATCTACGGACCCGTCCCCCGTGCCGTCCTCCCTGTTTTCCGCGCATCATCTGGTATATGACCTCCAGACGCACAACGATGCCTTCCAAATGGAAGCCCGCTTCCAGGGGGCCAGAACGGCCAACGGCCTTTCCATGCTGATTCATCAGGGCGCTCTCTCCTTTGAACGCTGGTTCGGCGTCAAGCCGGACGTAGCCGCCATGCGCCAAGCCCTTGAAAGGAAAGATGCCTGAGACCGCGCCCACCTTCGACGTGCAGGCCTTCCGGAACGCCCTGGTGGAATGGTTCAGGCGGGAGGGGAAAGACTACCCGTGGCGGCGCACGGAAGATCCGTGGCACATCCTCGTTTCCGAGCTGATGCTCCAGCAGACTACCATCCCCACGGTGCTGGGCAGGTATGAACTCTGGATGCGCCGCTTCCCCACTCCGCATCACCTGGCCGCCGTGGACGAACAGACGGCCCTGCGTTCCTGGGAGGGGCTGGGGTATTACCGCCGCGTGCGTTCCCTCCAGGCCATCGCGCGGGAAATCGTTACTTCGTTCGGCGGAACATTCCCTTCTGACAAGGAAGGGCTGAAAAAGCTTCCCGGCATCGGCCCGTACACGTCCGGAGCCCTGCTCTCCTTCGCCTTCAACAAGCCGGCCCCCATCGTGGACGCCAACGTGGCGCGCGTGCTGTCCCGCATAGACAACTATTCCACGGCCGTGGACTCCACGGAGGGGCTGAAATACCTGTGGGCGCGTGCGGAAGAACTGGTGGACCCGGACCATGCGCGGGAATTCAACTCCGCCATCATGGAACTGGGGCAGACCTATTGCCGGATCAGCGCGCCAGACTGCCTGCTCTGCCCCGTGCGCTCCTTCTGTACGGCGGAACGGCCGGAAACGCTGCCCGTCAAAAATCCCAAGCCGGAAATCACGCGGGTGGAGCACCACGACATTCTCTACATCCGCAACAAATCCATCCTGCTGTCCAAATGTCAGGAAGGAGAACGCCACGCGGGCATGTACCGCTTCCCCCAGCGGGACGACGACCACACGCTCTCCCTGCCCCATCTGCTGAAACAGACCTACAGCGTGACCCGCTACCGGGTCACCCGCTATATCCACCATGTGACGGACGCCCCCGCATTGAGGCCGGAGGAGGAACTGATCCCCCTGGAAAAAGTTCATGAACTGCCCATGGCCTCCCCGGACCGCAAGGCCCTGAATTCCGCCGCACTCGGAAAACTGCTGGACAAGATCAAATGACTTCCGGGCTGACACCTGAACTCGCTCTCTCCGCCTACTGCCAGGGATGCTTCCCGATGGCGGACCCGTCCACCGGGGAAATTTCCTTCTATGAACCGGACCCGCGAGCCCTGATTCCCCTGGACGAGCGCTTCCACATTCCGCACGGCCTGCGCCGCACCCTGCGCAGAAAACCTTTTGAAATACGGACGGACACGGCTTTTGCGGAAGTCGTCCACGCGTGCGCCCGGACGGACCGTCCTGAAGAACAGTGGATAGACGGCCAGATTGAGGAAGTGTACGGCAAACTCCATGAAATGGGATTTGCGCACAGCGTGGAATGCTGGGACGGAGAAGGACTGCAAGGCGGCCTGTACGGGATTTCCCTGGGAAAGGCGTTTTTCGGGGAAAGCATGTTCCACCGGAAAACAGACGCCAGCAAGATAGCGCTGGTGGCGCTGGTGCAGTACCTGCGGGCGCACCAGTTCCTTTTTCTGGATACTCAGTGGACAACGCCGCATTTGCTGAAATTCGGAACGTATGAGGTGCCGGCCCGGGAATACCGGGAGATGCTGAAACGGGCGCTGGAGGGGTGAAAGGGGGCGGCTTTAATGGACTTAATGGACTTAATGGACTTAATGGACTTAATGGACGGAAGGGACAAGGATGGACAACGGATTTATTCCCAAACACGGCGGTTACAGAAACCTGCTTGCATATCGGATTGCAGAGGTCATTTATGATTTCACCTTCCGGTTCTGTAATAAATACGTAAAAAATCAGGGAAGAACGTATGACCAGATGGTTCAGGCGGCGCGTTCCGGCATGCAGAACATCGCGGAAGGAAGCGTGGATTCGGGCGTCAGCAAAGCGTCTGAATTAAAGCTCACCGGAATCGCTAAAGGAAGCCTTCAGGAGTTAAGGGAAGACTATAGTTCCTATATGCGCCAGCGGGGACTGGAACAGTGGGAAAACAATAGTCCTTATGCGCAGGAACTGATTGAAGCCAGATTTTCTTCAGCACAGGAGGTCATCCGCTGGGTAGGAACGCACAAGGATTTCCGGCCCGACCACTTTGGAGCCAATGCGGCGATTATCCTCATTAATGTGGCTCTTGGCCTTCTCACGAGGCTGATTCAAGCTCAGGAACGGGATTTCCTGCAAAACGGCGGTATTCGCGAACGCATGACCCGCGCTCGCCTGGAACAGCGCAAACGCCGGGACAAGTAACCTATTATAGGAGGGCACCCCACCCAGTCCACCCAGTCCACCCAGGCCACCCAGTCCACCCAGTCCACCCAGTC
>JAJQCV010000107.1 GCA_021202525.1 Akkermansiaceae bacterium
ATTTTTTCGTTGACTCCGGATTAGAAATCCGGTATTTGTAACCAATAAAATATTAACAGCCGCATATGAAGAAAACTCTATATCTCATTGGTTGCCTCGCATTGCTTCCCGCAGCGGAGGCTTCCACCGTGCTGATGGACCTGTCCCCGGTGGATTCCGGAACCACAGGATTGAAGGCGGACGGGATTGCTCCCGCGGATGTATGGGGGTATGATCCGATGTCCTGGCATGGCGTTTGGGAAAAGCAGGCGTTGGCGAACCAGGTTGCATTCAGCGCCGGGGCTATTAGTTTGCAGGTTGGGGGGGGCGGCCTCCCAGAACACCGGCGGCAACTTTGCCGGACTCAAGTTTTCTGTGGCCTCTGCCGCCGCTCCTTCTGCCTTGTCCTTTGATATTGCCAAAAGCAGTACATGGGGTTCCGCTGAGTTTGACTGCACCTATACGTGCGACATTTACGGATTTGCGGCCGACGGCTCTTCCACGGTTATCGGCACCTGGTCCCTGGCGGATGCGGTTGACAACCTGTCTTCCGAGGGCATGCACATTTCCATTGACCTGAATCTGGGTGATGTCTCCTATGATTCCTACGGGCTTGTTTTTAACGCCTACAAATCGGGGAGCCAGTCCGGAGGCATGGCCGCGTCGATTACCAATCTTCAGATTTCCGGAGAAATGGTTCCTGAACCGGCCACGGCGTCTTTGGGGCTGATAGGCTTGGCCGCCATGCTGATGCGCCGTCGCAGAGTTTGAATAACGCCTGAATGGTTTTCTTTTCTGGGCTGTATGGAATGCCGGAACAAGGGGAGAAGTGAATCTTTCCTGTCCGGTATTTCGGCAGCTCTTTTTGCTTGCGAAGTGATCCATATGTTGGATGATCAACTATCATGATGAAGAACAACGTTTTGCTCAGCCTGGTTATGGCGTTTGCGTGCGGGCTGGGTGCGCTGGTGCATGGGGAATCCGCCAGGGAATCCTTTGGTGTTGATTTCGGGAATGCCTCCTCCGCAACTCGGGAGGGATGGACCAATGCATCCTTTACGGCAACGAGGGCGGGAGCGGCCAATACCTTCGTGAATGTCCCGTTGAGCAGGAACGGAGCGGCTTCCTCCTTCTCCATCATGGCGGGCAGCCTGTTCGGCAATGCCGTATATCTGTCCGTTTCCGCCAAGGCCAGTGTTGGAAATTTTAATAATCTTCTTTCTTCCAACACACTGTGGACATGGCAGGAAAACTCGGCCAGCCGTGGAACTCATGCGGCGGCCAAGCCGGATTCTCCTTCGGCATTTGATTTTCCCAATCATTGCGAGGCGTTCAACACCAGTGGTCGCCTGAATGCCAACGGTACACCCGGCGCTACAGCGACGGCGCGCGTATCCCTGTCCGGACTGTTGCCGGGGAAGGAATATGCGGTTTCCTTCTTCATGGGGTCCAATAAACCCCAGTACCAGTCCGTTTCCCTGGTTTCCGGGGAATTGAAGGAGGTGACTGCCCTCCTGACTTATTCGGGAACCTTGAATGGCGCTATTTGGACGGGAGGGGCGAACACGGGGGGGGGAGACATTTACATGGCCGTGGAGTGGAAGGCCTGTGCGGATGCCTCCGGCGTTTTGGAATTTGACGTAACCAAGAAGGCGAATGCTTCCGCTTCCGGGAGAATGGAACTGAACGCCCTTACCGTCATGACGGATGATTCTCCGGCCCCTCCCGCACCGGAACCGAGGCCCGTCAGCGTACTGCATAACAGGGCTCTGACTTCTCTTCCTGCCGCGGTCGCGCTGCCTGTGCCGGCGGACACATGGTCCTCTTCCCGGGAAATGACGTGCGAACTCTGGATCAAGCCGGAGGGGGACGCTTCTTCCGGCAGGATTCTGTCCCTGGGAAATATTTCTCTTTCCCTGAACCGGGGAAAACTTCAATTATCTTTCCCGGGGCAGGAAGGGCAAACGGTTCTGGAAGCTTCCGGGGATGCGTTTGCCGCCGGGACCTGGCATCATGTGGCCGTTTCCCTGGATGCTGAAAACGCCCGCCTGTATGTGGACGGGACTGCGGCGGGTTCTCTTCCCGGCGCTCCCTTCCTCGCCGCCGCAGAAAAAGCCTGGAACGGCGTGGTGCTGGAAGCGGAATTCAGGGGAACCAGGGATGAAGTGCGGTTCTGGAATGCCGCATTGGGGGATGACAGTGACGATTTCTTTCTGACAGGGCCGCTGCCCATGGCGCATCCCAGGTATGACCGGCTGGTCGGACTCTGGAGGCTGGACGGTGATTTCCGGGATGCCAAATGGACGGAATTTGCGGAAAAAACAGGCAGTGCTCTGACCCGTTCCTACCAGGCGGTGACGCCTGCCGGTGCGGAATTCTCCATTGTGACGGACAATGCCGTATTCCGCTACATGCTGGTGACCGGATATGTTCGTGAAGGTCATATCATGCGGAACTGGCCGAACAGGTCCCATATAATCAATAATTCGGACCTGATTTTTATTGGTGCAGCTTCTCCCGCCGCCAATGGAGAGATTAATTTCTCCTATCCGAATAACGATGTGACGGAAAGCAGGGGCGTGCGGCTGCTTCCTTCCGACGGCGCGCGGACAAACGTTCTGGAATTCTCCGGGGACGACGCCTGCATGTACGTGGGCAACGGCTTGGTAACGGGAAACAATGCGAATGCGTTCACGATTGAAATCAACATGGCCCTTTCCGCCGGGGAACAGAATGTCACCCTGTTTGAGAACGACAGCGTGTCCATGACGCTGTCATGGGCGGACGACCATTACAAGGCCCGCCTTCAAGTGGGCTCCACCGCCGCCTGGGAGGCTGATTTGCCTGCCGTGGCCCTCCATGAATACTTCTGGCTGTCCTTCATCCGGAATTCCGCGGAGGGAACGGGCGTTTTTTACGTGAACGGTTCCGCCGTCGCCACGGCGGAAGCTTCCCCGGGCGACATGAACGGTACGGCGAATGCCGTGGTGGGAAGGAATCTGAAAGGCAGGATTGATGAAATGCGCGTGTGGCATCTGGCCCGGCCGGAGAACCGGCTGGGTACGGAGGTGCTGCCCGATTGGAACGACCGCCTCATTGTCGCCCGCTGGGGGGACAGCGACATCTTCGGGCGTGACACCGCTTCCTGGGCAGAGCACCTGCGCATCCTGCGCAAATGGACGGCGGGCGTTTCCGGCATGCGCATCCGGCTCGGCATCGCCAGCGGGTCGTGGTCTTCCATGATTTCCAATGCCGCCGCGCGTCAAAGATTTGCGGACAACGTAGCGGAATTGATCAAAACATACCCGCTGGACGGCGTGGACCTGGACTTTGAATGGATGTATGAGAACACTACCCAGTGGAACCAGTACGGCATGCTGGCCCAGGCCATCCGCACCGCCTGTCCGGACACGTTCTTCTCCATCTCCCTCCATACGGTTTCCTACAAATTTCCGGCGGCCTACATGCAGTATGTGGACTATTTCACTTTCCAGAACTACGGTCCGTCCATTGACGTGAACACGTACAACAGCATGGTCACGGCATGCGGTAATTTCCGGAAGCAGGGATTTCCGGACAACAAAATCATTCTGAGCGCGCCCTTCCAGGGAACGCCCGGAGGCTCCAATCCCGGCACTTATATCAAGGGATACAGGGACATAGCCGCCAATTGCCCGGAAGCGGACAATCCGGACAACGACACGGCGGTTTATACCTACTCCGACGGAACCAGAACCCTCCATTACAACGGCGTAACGACGATCAAGAGAAAGGCCAAGTACATCAGTGACCAGAAACTGGCCGGATTCATGTACTGGGACCTGGGTCTGGACTTGGCGGACTCCGCTGGTCAGAACAACTATTTTGACCGCCGTTCCCTGCTGCGCGCCGCCAACCGATATGTCTCTTCCACATCGTTCCCTGACACGCCTTCTCCTTTCTCCCTCTCCCGCGTAGGGGCCGTCCTGCCGGCGGAAGGCGGCACGGCGGACGTGGAAGTGCAGATGGAAGAGGAAAATCTGGGATGGGTGGTGACCGGCTGTCCGGAATGGTTATCCGTTTCCGCGGATTCCGGCATCGGCCGGACGACGGTGGTTCTGACGGCTGGAGAAAACAAATCCGGAAGGCCGCGTTCCGGAACGGTTGTGTTCCGGGCATCCGACGGGCAGGAATGCTCCGTCAGCGTCACGCAGGAAGCACCTGAAACGGCAGGATATGACAAATGGGTACAGGACAAATTCCCATCCGGCACGGCGGGGGACCAGACGGCCCCGGAGGCCGCACCCTCCGGCGACGGCATCGTCAACCTGATGAAATACGCTACGGGGCTTGATCCTCTCCGGCCCTGCGGAAGCGTCACCAGCGTGACGGCAAGGGAAGGGGAGGATGGGAAAATGCATCTCGTTCTGTCGTGGCCCGTCAATCTGGATGCAACGGACGTGAAGCATGAGGTGGAGGCGTCCACGGATCTGAAAACCTGGACGCTGCTGGGTGAAGTGGAGACGGCGGGAAAGACCGCGGTGGAATTTGTGGACCCGGAAGCGGTCGGCACAGCGGGGGAACGCCGCTTTCTGCGCCTGAAAGTGACCAGGGAATAATCCCCTGCCGGTTTTCTCAAAACTCCTTCCAGGGAACGGAAACCCCCGGCTTTCGTCTTCAAATGGATACGGACCCCCCGCGCGGAAAAGAAAACAGGGCGGTGCCATGCGCTGCCGGACAGAAGCCGTCAGCAGGCTTTCAGCATGAAAGGCGGAGTTTCCCTTTTCCCGTTTCCAGAGCGCAGGCGGGAGGTGGAAAGAACCATTTTTCCCCTCTGCGGGCATTCCTGAAAGCGGGGATTATTTAACCGCCTTCTTCATCTTCTCCTTGACCCGTTCCACATTGGCCCGGGCGTCTTCATTGCCTAGGGCGGCCGCCTGTTCGTACCATTTTTTGGCTTCGTCCAGGTTTTTAGCCACTCCGTTTCCTCCTTCATACATGGAGCCGAGGTTGTTCATGGCCTTGTCGTCTTCCTGTTCCGCGCCCTTTATATAGAACTGGTAGGCTAGGGCGGTGTCCCGCTGCGTTCCCAGTCCTTCTTCATGCAGGTAGCCCAGCAGGAAGTACAGCCCGGGAACGGGACGGACCTGGTTCGGCTCCAGCTTGGTCAGAATCTCCAGGGCGGCTTTCGGGTCCGGTTCCATCCCTTCCCCCTTGATCAGCAGTCTGGCCTTTTCCACCAGGGCTTCCGGGTCGTTCGTTTCCGCGGCTTTCAGCACGTAATCCCTGTGCAGTTCCTTGTTCGGCTGCACGCCGATTCCCTGTTCGTAATAACGGGCCATGCGCTTGAATCCGCGCACATCGTTCTTCCTCACCAGGGCGGTGGAAGCGGTCATGGCGGAGGCCTGAAGCTGCTGGCGTTCGGCCGGGTCCTGCACGTTGCGGGCCACGGTTTCATAATAGGCGGCCAGTTCGTCCAAGGCGGTCAGGCTTCCCAGCTCCGCCGCCTGTTCCCAGAACTTCACAGCTTCCGGATTGACGGCAGCGGGCTCCGGAGCGCTGCGCTCCCTGCCGCTTTCGGTCATCCACGGGGGAACGGCGCCGGGATCGGTTTCCTCCCCTCCCGTGGTTGTCTTGTCCGTGCGGGAGGCATCCTTCCTTTCCTCTCCGGCTGCCTGTTCCGCCGCATTCTGGGGATAGGCGGCCTGGTTCGCCAGGAAAAGCAGGGAAGGGATGTGCCCGCGGGACGCCAGACCGTGCATCATGGCGCTGTAGGGCTGAAGGTTCTCATTATTGGAGCTCCATATGTCCGCCGCGTCCACATGGCCTTTCAGGGCCGCGCGGAACATCCAGGAATCTCCTTCCGCCATGCGTTTTTCCAGCCCGAACTCATAAATCAGGGCGCGGCCCAGAACGTACATGCCGCAGGGATCGCCCTGTCCGGCGGAAAGACGGGCCCAGGCAAGGGCTTCCGGATAGCCGGACTCCTCGCTCCTGTAGCTGAACAGCATCAGGTAGGCCAGATTGGCCTGGCTGAGGGAGTCTCCTTCCCGTGCCTTGCTGCGGAGGGGTTCTATCAGGGTTTCCCACTGTTCCGGCGTGACGTACTCCGCAATGCCTTTCAGCGTGATGAAATCTCCGGTGGCGGCTTTGGCCAGGCAGTCGTTCAGCAGGGTTGCCCCCGGCTCCGAAGCCGGTTTTTCCAGCAGGCCGGGGTCTTCCATCTGGGCTAGGCGCAATTTGGCGAGAGGGTGGCCTTCCTCCGCCGCCATCTTGTACCAGGTGCGCATGTTCTCCTGCGCTTCATGGGCCTTTCCCACGGAATCCATCGTGTTGGCCAATTCCTCCTTCCACAGCTCGCCGAGCTGGACGCAGGAATCCACGTCCCCCATCTGGGAGGCCAGTTCCAGTTCCTTGTGCGTTTTGGCGTAGGGGGGAAGATGGTTGAGCTTTTTCTGCGGAAGCGCGAGCGGTTCTTTCAGGAAGGGCATGGCCCGTTCGTCATGAAGCGCCAGCAGGGCCCGGGCCGCTTCCTGCACTTCCTGTTCCTGCGGAGGCTTCGCTTCGGACAGGAGCTGGGAATACCACGCGCAGGCATTGTTGCTGCCCAGTTTCCGGGCTTTGTCGAACATGTCCTGCAGCATCTTTCCGTCCACGGAACCGCGCTTTTCCTTCATGTAGCCGGAAAGTCCGGCCAGCAGGCATTCCAGGTCTCCCCGTGCACACAGGCTTTTCAGAAATCCCCTGTTTTTTTCCGCATCGGTTCCTTCCGGCATGACCGCGAGGGTCCGCATGGCCGTGGCATGGCCCTGTTCCGCAGCCCGGGAAAGCGTTTGAACGGCCAAATCCCGCCATTCCTTCCGGCGCGGATCGTTTTGGGGAACGGAATTGCTCAGGGAAAGGGCCAGCTGCCCCATCCGCGCCAGCAGGACCGGTTTGGCATTCCTGCCGTGCTTCTGCAGGGTGGCAAGAGTGGCGGCCGGGTCTTCCTTCAGCCAGTCCGTTTTAATGAAGGCAAGCTGGGCTAGAGCGTCCTGGTCTCCCTTGGCCGCCTTCTTTTCCAGCGGCGCCAGATAACGCTTCAAATCTTCCGCGGGAAGGTCCGTAACCGTGTACAGGGCCGTCACGGCATCCATATCTCCCTGTTCCGCCAGCTTGCGGCAGTCGGCGAGCCATTCCGCGTGCTCCGGACGCATGGGGGCGGTTTTGAAAATCCCGAAAATCCCGTAAGGGTCCGTCATCATCAGCCGCGGGGCCGGATGCCCGGACTTTTCCGCCGCTTTCCGGAAAAAGTTCTGCATGTGCTCCAGGCAGGCCAGGGGCAGGTCGCCCCGGTTCAGGTAATAAAACCCCATCCAGTACTCCCCAGCCAGCATATTGGCGTGAAAATCGCCCGTCAGGGCCTTGTCGAGAAGTTCTCCGTAAGTCCACCCTCCGTCCATGGGCAGTTGGTTCAGATGCGGGGACTGAACCTGTCCGGGTTTTCTGGACGCCGTCTCCATGAATGCCCCAGGAACGTCCTGGGCGTTGGCCAGGGCGGAAAAAATAAAAGGAATAAGCAAAAGACGGGCACGCATGGATTAGTTCTTTTCTAACAGGAAAAACCTATGCCCTACAAGCGTTTTTCACGTGCCCTGATGTTTAAATATTTATTATGTCACGTTCTTTTTCCGGGAGTGGCGGATATGCCTCTGCCGGCACTCCGGAGGGGAAAGTGAAAAGGCGCGGAACGAATGAGTTCCTACCGGGGAAAATCCATTAGCTCCCGTTTTTCAGGATGTTCCCGCAGCATGGCGCGCAGGGCGGTGCGGTCCAGTTTTCCCATGATTGTCAGGGGTATGGGCGTTTCCATGATGGAGCCTATGCGCTGCGGGCCGGGCGCCGTTTCATTCCATTCGCGGGAAGCTTCTTTCAGAAGTGCCGCGGAAGGACCGCAGGCCACCAGTTCCGCGCCTGCGCGCGGGTGGGCCACGGCTTCCACCACGGCGCCGGGGGCGCGGTGCTGCAGGGCTTCCTGGACCGCATCCGGATCAACCAGTTCCCCCAGGATTTTGACGAGCCTGTCGGCCCGGCGCAGGAACGTCAGGAAGCGTCCTTCTAGGCGCACCAGGTCGCAGGTAGTCCACCAGTCGCGGAACGGCACATGTTCCAGCAGGAAGTCGCCGTTGTCCTGCGTCAGCAGGCGCCCGCACAGCTTGCCTTCCCCCTGGAAGCGCGCACGGCCCAGGGAATCCGCCGCCACCTCCCAGTGCGGGAGAATGGAAAGCCGGTCCGTATGGTAGGGTTCATCCGGAAGGGCGGTAGCCAGCTGGGAGCCGGACTCCGTCATGCCGTAGCTCTGAACCACGGGCCAGCCGAGCGCGCGGGCGCGCCTGCCCGTCTCCATATCCAGTGCGCCGCCGCCCACGATGATGCACCGGACGGCGGGGGGAGCCTGTATTTCCCCGTTCACCAGGTCGACGACCTGTGTGGGTACCAGGGAGGACCACCAGGCTCCGGAGGTTCTCATCAGGTCCGCGTAGGCATGCGGATTCCATTTGCCCTCCAGGGCATGCACTGCCGTGCCGGCAAGCCCGGCGCGCAGGTAAATCATGGCGCCCCCCACGTGCCAGACGGGCAGGGGACAACACCAGTCCCCGCGTTCCGCATGCAGGTGCTCCAGAGCGCCGCGGGCGCAGATGTCCAGTGCCTGCCGGGTAAATAAAACGGCCTTGGGCGGGGAGCCGGAGGAACCGGACGTGGCGAAGGCGACGAGGTCTTCCATGCCCTGCCGCTCCAGGAAGGCGGCGGCACGCCGCGCCCATTCCGACAGGTGCGGAGGCGCCATCACGCACGGTCCGGCGTTTCTCTCCCAGGGCATGGGTGTTCCGGGGGCGGGCATGGCGGCGGGATTACCTGAGGGCTTTCCGGCGCAGGGTATGCCAGCGCTCCTCCATGCGGGGTCTCAAATTCTGTTCAATCCAGGCGTAGGCGGCTTCCAGCCCCTCCGCCTTGAACATGCGGCCTATTTCCGCTTCCACTCCCGTGGCGTTGCCGGTGCGGCGCAGGAAATCATTGCTGGTGAATTCCACGAAGAGCTTGCCGTTGATGGCTCCTTCCTCCGCCAGAATCCACTCCCTTACATAGAGCGCCAGAATGGCGTCGCCCACCCATGCCTCAATGCGGAGGCGTTCCTCGGTAGCCTTGTCGATGTGTCGGTTCATGAAAATCTGGCGATAGCTGACTTGCCGCCCAGCGGATCCTTGATGGGGGGCGGGGCGATGCCGGGCGCCTTGTCTCCGGCCGGCGGCGCGGCAGGGGCCGGCTGCCCGCCGTCCTTGGGAAGCACCGGGAGCTTGTCCGCAGGGGATGCGGCGGGAACGGCTGGAAGCGGGGCTGCGGAACTGGGCTGCACCGGAGCGGCGGCGGGATTGGGCGCCGGGACAGGCGCAAGCGGAACGTCCAGAACGGTGTCTCCGGCCTGGCGGCGGTTGGCGGCGTCCCTGGCCTCCAGCTTTTTGCGCAGGGCCGTTTCCGACTCCGAATTCCAGTAGCCGGAATCCAGTTCAATGTAAATGTTGGAATAGGGAAGCGCCGTTTTTGTCTTGATGACCAGTACATTGAACTGCTTGGAGGCGTCCTCGATCAGGGAATTGATCGTGCGGCTCATCAGTTCAAAATGCTGGCGTCCGGGAAGCATCTTGTTGATGTTGTTGCGGTAGCGCTTGATGCCGGGGGCGTAATCCTCCGTGACGCTGCGCAGCTCGGAGCTGATCATGATGCGGGGCAGCACGTGGGCCTCCTCTTCCAGAATGTCCAGAACCTCAAGAAGAACTTCGTCGGACTTCTTGTCGGAAACCATGGTCCTGATGCCGGGGCCCGTGTAAGCCGGGAAGGAGGCCTCCGCAATGACAATCCAGTTCCTGGCCCCGACGAGGGCCAGATTTTTATACAGCTGATCCTTCCATTCCTGCTCTGCCGGATTGGTGTTCTGGCAGCTGCCGAGCAGGCTGATGAAGCATACTGACAGGATGGAGGCGAAACGGATCATGGGGCGGGCCCTGGCTCGCAGGGCGGAAAACGGGGCTAAAACTTGTGTGACCTGGGTTCGCGGCAGGTACTGGGGCAGGCGCCCTGTTCCGTGGCGAACGGCGCTCCCTGGGTGGGGGCTGCTTCCGTAAACGCTACTCCGGGCACTTCCGTGGGCAGGCCCTGGACGGGGAAATCCTTCCGGAGCGGGAAATAGGGGTAGCCTTCCCACATCAGGATGCGGCGCATGTCCGGATGGCCGGAGAATTTGATGCCCATCAGGTCCCACACTTCGCGTTCGTGCCAGTTGGCGCCCTGGAAAATCCCGGCGATGCTGGGCACTTCCTCGCCGTCGTCCACCTTCGTCTTGAGGCTCAGGTTCACGCCCGTTTCCGCCTGGGTCAGCGTGTAGATGACTTCAAAGCGGGGGCTCTCGTCCATGTTGTCCACGGAGCAGAGGTTCACCAGCATGTTGAACCCGGCGGAATCCCGCAGCCAGCGGACGACTTCCGCCACGGAATTGCGGGCGACGGTCAGCGTGGTGTCTCCGCGGAATTCATAACGGTCCGTGATGACGTCCCTGCCGAAGCGGTTCAGGACGCTGTCTGCGGCGGTCTTGATCTGTGATTCTGAAGAAGGCATGGAGAAAAGGAGGTAAAAGGTGGAAGAGGGAAGGATTATTCGATGGGCATTTCCGTGGAAATCGGCATGGGGGAATTGGCTTCCCTGGGTTCATCCTTCTTGAAAAAGGTGCGGGCGGGATGCTGGGTGTCCAGCTTCTTGCGGAGGGTGAGCAGGCTTTCCAGAATGGCTTCCGGTCGGGGAGGGCACCCGGAAATGTAAACGTCCACGGGCAGAATCTTATCCACGCCCTGCAGAACGGAATAGGAGCGGAACATGCCGCCGGTGGAAGCGCAGGCTCCCATCGCAATGCACCATTTGGGCTCCGGCATCTGGTCCCAGATGCGGCGTACGGCCAGGGCCATCTTGTAGGTCACGGTGCCGGCCACGATCATCACGTCCGCCTGGCGCGGGGAGAAGCGCGTCACTTCGGAACCGAAGCGGGAAAGGTCATACCGGGAGCAGGCCACGGCCATGAACTCGATGGCGCAGCAGGAAAGCCCCATCGGCATGGGCCAGAGGGAATTTTTACGAATCCAGTTGATGGCGGCATCCAGCGTGGTGTAGACGAAATTGCCTTCCGAATTGGGGTCCAATACTCCTGTTTCGTAAATATTCGGTTCGTTTGTGGTGACCATGATGATAGATAATTCTTGCTGAAGCCAGATTAGCGACCTGCCTTCAACTCTCAAGCCTTAATTTGGTTCAGTCATGTTTTTCTACGGCCCCGTTCCGCCTGGTCTTTCAAACCATTCGGGGCGGGATGAATAAACCCGCACAGGGTTGCCCCCGTGCGGGTTTTTATCCAACTATATTACCTATGAAACTCAGAACTCCCCATTATGAACGGCGGTCTCTCTACCTCCCACCGTCCGGTTTGTTGCTGATGGAGGTTAGAGTCCGCATGACGGTTTGACGTTCAAAAAAGTTGAAGAAATTATGACACGGGCAATTCGAGTATTGATACTCAATAATTCTTATTAGATTGTCCTCCCGCGTAGTTGGAGGCAAAGCTGGAACGGATGACCAGATGAACGATTAGCCAGAGTCCTGAGACAATACTTGCCGCCACGCAGACCGTGTCCCCCGGCATGCCGCTGAAGAGCCACATGCCCGGCACGAAGGCCAGCAGGATGATGCCCCCAAGACGCCAGTAAAGGGACTCTCCCGGATAGAGGGCGCAGGGATTGAGGCTGGAAAGCAGGGACAGGGAATCAATAAGGTCCAGCACGAAATTCAGAATGGTCATGAGAAGTAGAGTTCACGGTTGCAAACGTTCGTGAACCAGCACCTGGAAATGACTGCCCGCGCCGTATTCGTCCGTCAGGAAGGCGTCCTGCGGCGTGTTTTCCGCGTAGGGAAGCAGGTAGTCCCGCTGGGTGGTCAGGGTGACCCGGTCCCCGATGCAGTTGCGGGAAAGTTCCAGAAGGTCCGTGAAATTGACGTCGCAGGTGATATCCGTCATGCCGGGGTAGCGGTACAGTTCCTCCCCGCTCAGTACCTGGTGGCTCTTGTAGCCGCGCAGGGAGCCCTTCGGGCGGCGATGGTACAGGTATTCCATCTCCGCGCCGTAGTCGATGACCGTCATGGCGCCCGTACTCCACAGGGGAAGCCATGCTGTGAACCACTTGGCGTAGGAATCGTGGATTTCAATGCGCTGCCCCGGCTGGGAATCGTACTCCAGCATGTGGGAAAACAGGGGCTTCTGAAGGACGGGGTGCAATTCCTCCCGGATGGCGCCGTCCTTCACGGTCAGGCCGACTTCCTGCCAGCCCTGTTCCGTGTATTCGAACACCCGCGCGGGAAAGGCGTCCACCAGTTCATTGGAAAAAATAAAGGCCTTTCCGCCGCAATGCTTCAGGGCTTTTTCCATGCCGGAATAGATTTTTGCCTGGCTGCCCAGCAGAAGGTGCTGGAACTCCCGGAGCCGGGGGGACGCCTCCACAATCACGTAATCCGTGTTCAGCCGGTTCCAGAAGCCCAGCTGGTCCATGATCTTGACGGCCAGGGCGCCGGACCCGGCTCCTATCTCCAGCAGGGGCAGGCGCGTGCCGCAGCGGGCGCACGCCTCCTTCCAGCGGGCGATGATGGCTTTGGCCAGAATGGGGGAAAGGGTGGGCGTGGTGGAAAAATCCCCGCGCATCCCGATGTTTTCAATGGCGGTGGAATAATAGCCTTCCTCCGGATGGTGCAGGGCCAGCTGCATGAAGGCTTCCAGGGAAAGCCAGCCCCCGGCTGCGGCGATGTGGTCGGAAAGGCGTATCATGTCCGGGAACGGCGGTCAGGATTTGGACTGTTCCAGCATGCGGAGCAGGGGGGCCTCCGCCCGTTTGCGCAGGTCTTCCGGCAGTTCCACGGCGGGGGTGAGGTCCCGCAGGGTGTGGTACAGTTTTTCCAGCGTATTCATCTTCATGTACGGGCAGGTGCTGCAGGAACACTGTTCCGTGGGTGCCGGGATGAACTCCTTGCCCGGCACCAGCTTGCGCAGGCGGTGCAGGATGCCGGATTCCGTTACGATGATGAAAGAGGAGGCGGGGCTTTCCGTGCAGAACGGAATCATCTTTTCCGTGGAGCAGATGTGGTCCGCCAGCAGACGCACGGCCTCCGTGCACTCCGGATGGGCCACCACCAGGGCGCCGGGGTGCCGGTCCTTCAGGACCTGGATCTGATCCCGCGTGAATTCCATGTGGACGTGGCAGGAGCCGTTCCACAGCTCCATGGGGCGGCCGAGCTGGCGGCCTACCCACGCGCCCAGGTTCTGGTCCGGCACGAACAGGATAGGACGGTCCGCCGGAGCCTGGGAAACGATCTTCACGGCATTTCCGGAAGTGACGATGACGTCCGCCAGGGCCTTCACGCCTATGGAGCAGTTGACGTACGCCACGACATAATAATTCCTGTGGGCGTTCTCCTTCAGGAAGGCTTCCAGGTCCCCGGCGTCGCAGGAGGCCTCCAGGGAGCACCCGGCGTCGGCGTCCGGCAGGACGACCGTTTTGTCCGGATTGAGAATCTTGGCGGTTTCCGCCATGAAGTGGACGCCGCAGAAGGCGATCACGCTGCAGTCCGTGCTCTGCGCCTTGTAGGCCAGCCCCAGGGAATCCCCCACAAAATCCGCAATGTCCTGGATATTCGCCGTCTGGTAGCTGTGGGCCAGGATGATGGCGTTGCGCTCTTTCTTCAGGCGCAGGATTTCCTCTTTCAGGTCAACGGGTGCCATGCGGGAAAAGATGGGACGGAAGCCCCGGCAAGTCAAGCATCATGTCCTGATGCAGGCCGCGCCTGTTGACGGAGGCGGGGAATTGTGGCACAGTCTGGCACACCGCACGATTATGTTTTCACTTTTAGCAGATAAACTGGACAACACGTTCCGGAGGCTGAGGGGCCTGGGAAAGATTTCTGAAAAGAACATTGCGGACGCCATGCGCGACATCCGGCTGGCCCTGCTGGAAGCCGACGTGGAGTTCGGCGTGGCCAGGGACTTCATTGCCCGTGTCAAGGAGCGCGCCATGGGGCAGGAAGTGCTCAAATCCATCAAGCCCGGGGAACAGATCGTCAAAATCTTCCGTGATGAAATCTCCTCCCTGCTGGGTGGCGATGCCGTGGGCCTGGACCTGACGGACCCCGCCAGAATCATGGTGGTGGGCCTGAACGGAGCCGGGAAAACCACCACCAGCGCGAAGCTGGCCCTGCGCCTGAAAAACGAAGGGCGTCGCCCCCTGCTGGTGGCCTGCGACCTGGTGCGCCCCGCCGCCGTCGACCAGCTGGCTACCCTGGCGGAACAGATCCAGGTGCCCGTGTACAAGCCCGCGCCCGGCAGCCGGGACGTGGTGTCCGTGGCCCGGGAAGCCCTGGAATGGGCCAAAACCCAGAACGGAACCGTCATGATCTTTGACACGGCGGGCCGCCAGGAAGTGGACGAGGCGCTCATTGACGAACTGCGCCATCTGCACTCCTTCCTCTCTCCGCGTGAAACCCTGCTGGTGGTGGATGCCGCCACGGGGCAGCAGGCCGTCGGCGTGGCCCAGACTTTTGACCGGGCCGTCAACGTGACGGGCATCGTTCTGACCAAGCTGGACGGCGACGCCCGCGGCGGCGCGGCCCTCTCCATGCGTTCCGTGACGGGCAAGCCCATCAAATTCTCCGGGGAAGGGGAAAAGCTGGACCAGTTCGGCCCCTTCGTCCCCGGCCGCATGGCGGACCGTATTCTGGGAATGGGGGACATCGTGGGCCTGGTGGAGCATGCCGCCGCCCGCATTGACGAGGAACAGGCGGCCAAATCCATGAGCCGCATGATGTCCGGCAAATTCGACTTCAACGACTTTCTGGACCAGATGAAAATGATGCAGAACCTGGGGCCCCTGGAAGGGCTGCTGGGACTTCTGCCCGGCTTCGGAAAAATCAAAAAGCAGCTCCCGGACGGCGCGCTTGATCCCAAAAGGATGAAGCACATGGAAGCCATCGTCCTTTCCATGACGGCCAGGGAGCGCAGCAACCCCAACCTGCTGAACCCGTCCCGCCGCCGGCGCATCGCCGCCGGTTCCGGACGTTCCCTGATGGAGGTGAATAAACTCATCAAGAACTTTTCGGAAATGCGCAAGATGATGTCCGGCAAGGGCAAAATGGGCGCCATGATGAAGCAGATGGGGGCCATGAAAGGCGGCAAGATGCCCAGCCTTCCCGGAATGGGAGGAGGCCTGGGCGCCTTGAAAGGACTCGGCGGCCTCGGCGGAGGGCTGGGAGGCCTGTTCGGCGGCCGCAAATAACCGTTTTGAAAAAGGCGCGTGCATCATGCCGCGCCTTTTTTGTTTTCCCTGGATGAAAGGGCTCTGCCTCTGGACACGTAAATCCGGAATGAGGCTGACCAGGAAACGTTTTCACCGGATGAGCGCCATTCTGGCTCTGGCGGCATGCCTGACGGCTGCGGGAGGGGCTGCCGTCCCTGCGGAAGATGTTTTGCTTCCCGCGCCGTCCGAATGCAGGTCCGACGCCTCCGTTCCCGTGCGGCTGCCTCTGCGCCTGGCCGTTTATGCCCCCGTCAGGGACGCCGGAACGGTGGAAACCCTGCTGAACATTCTGAATGCCCAGGGCATTGTCACGGGCCTGTCCATGACCGGAGACAGGGAATCCGCGGACGTGCTGTGTTCCCTGGAAGGCGAGCCCGTGGAAGCGGGAGAGGGCTATGAAATGCGCCTGGAAAGCCGGAATGGGGGAAGGGGCGTCCTGCATCTGCGCGCGGCGGTTCCGCAAGGACTCTTCTATGCGTGGCAGAGTGCGGTGCAGATACTGAACGCCAACCGGACGGAAGGCGGCTTTTCCGTACCCGCCTTTTCCATCAGGGACGTTCCGCGCTTCGAGTGGCGCGGCATCATGCTGGACGTCTCCCGCCATTTCTTCACGATGGCGGAAGTCAAGCGCATGATTGACACCATGTCCCTCTTCAAGCTCAACCGGCTGCACCTGCACCTCACGGACGGTCCCGGCTGGCGGCTGGAAATCAAAAAATACCCGCTCCTGACGGCCATGAGCGCCTGGCGCGTGCCGCTGGCCAACGGGGAATGGAACTGGCAGGAAGTGAAGCTGGCCATTCAGGAAAACGATCCGGAAGCGACGTACGGCGGATTCTACACGCAGGAGCAGATGAAGGAAATCATCACGTATGCCCGGGGGCGCCGGGTGACCGTTGTTCCGGAAATAGAGCTGCCCGGCCATGCGTACGCCGCCATGCACGCTTACGGAGAACTGGTCTGCGACGGAGTCAACTTTCCCGTGGAAGGCAAGAAGGGGCGGGACACCGTTTGCATGGGGCGTCCGGAAACCCTCCGGTTCGTGAAAGACGTGGTGGATGAACTGAAGACCATCTTTCCGCCCGGTTCCCCCATCCATCTGGGGCATGATGAAGTGTCCACGGAATCATGGAGGAACTGCAAGTACTGCCAGAGCCGTCTGAAGGAATTGAATGAAAACAGCCTGAAAGCCCTGGGCAGGGACTTTCTCCGTCAGGTCGCGGCCTATGTGCGGCAGGGCGGCTATGACGCCATCGTCTGGGACGAGGGCGGGGAACTGGAAGCCGACAAACACATCTTCGTGATGGCGTGGCGCGGCAATGACGTCGCCGCGGCCGCGGCCAGGAAGGGCCACTCCGTCATCCTCTCCCCTTCCTCCCATTTCTATTTTGACTACTACCAGTCCGCCTCCGCCGCGGAACCGAAGGCCATTGGCGGCCTCATCCCCCTCAGGCAGGTTTATGGCTACGAACTGCCGGAACTGGCCCCGGAAGAAGCCCGGAAAGTCCGCGGACTCCAGGCCAATATCTGGACGGAATACCTTTACGACATGGGACTGGTGGAATACATGGCGTGGCCCCGTGCCCTGGCCTTGGCGGAACGGGCCTGGAGCGACTGCGACCCCAGGGATTACAAATCCTTCCGCAGCCGCGCAGCCGTCGCCCTGAAACTCCTGGAAAAGCTGGCCGTGAAATACCGCCCCATGGATGAGGAGGACGAATAGCCTTTCCTGCCGGCCGACGGGATCGGCGCAAACGTGGCGGAGGAGCGCCGTCCCCGGCTCCTCCGGGAATGCTTCTTCCATTCCGGGAAGATGGGAAAGGGGGCATTTCCGGATCGAACGCCCGGCATAAGCGGGGTTTTATTGACAGGAAAGGGCATGTGGGGTATGAAAGGATCAAATTGACGACTGATGATGAAGATGCGCCGTTTCCTGTCCCTGCTTCCCGTGATGATGCTCATGCTGCTTGTCTGCATGACGGCGGTCTCCTGCTCCAACAACTTCAAGAAAGTGCCTCAGACGGGATTTGTAACCCATCACGTCAAAAACGGGGATTCCCACATCCCCTTTGATGCATACTGGAACGCCCCCGATGAAAAAGCCTGGAATGAACGGGCAAAGGGTGAGCATGGCAAGGAAAACCTGCTGGCCGTGGCTTCCGTCGACACGGGGCACATGGACGTGCGCCCGGATACCCCGGAGGGACAGGAGGCTTTGCGTGATCTGGCGGAATACTTCCGGAAAAGCGTGAATTCCCAGCTTGAAAAAACGGCGGAGAAAACCCCTCATTTCCGCGTGGTACCGCAGGGAACCAGGGGGGCATATACCTTGGAGCTGGCAATCACTTCCATCACGCCGACGAATGCCAAAGCCGGGATTTTCGTAACGGCGTTAAGCGGCATCAAGGGCGGCGGACTGGCAAAACGTTTCATCAAGAAAGGGCACATAGCCATGGCCGGTCGCCTGCGCGACGACCGGGGCCGGGTGGTCTCCGAATTCGCGGATTATGAGGAAGACCACAGTTCCGTGCTGGGGGTGGACACCAAAGACTTTAGAAAATACGCCCATCATCACCATACCATTAATGAATGGGCGCGGGAAATTGCGGATGTATACTCCACCGCCTACGGGCACAGGACGAACAAGCACATGATGACGCTGAATCCGTTTTAACAGCGGAACGGTCGTTCAGCCGGGGCCGGAATGGCCTGTTCTTCCCCTATTCTCCGTATTCCGCCCAGGAACTGCTGGTTTCCCAGACGCGCACGCGTTCCAGCGTAACGCAGTCCCTGACGGGGTATTCCGTGAAAGTTTCCTTGGCCTTTTCCAGTGCTTCCCGGGCGTAGGTGAAAATGGTGCGGGCCATCACCTCGCTGGTGGGATCTTCCCGGTCAAACGGAATGATGCGGTCTCCGTACGCGGCGAGGAAGGCCCCGTAATTCGGATCTTCCGTATTCATGCACAGGGAATGGTCAAACTGCTGGAGGAAATCCCCCATCATCTGCTTGACGGCCTTGAAATCCAGCACCATGTCGCTGGCGTCCAGGGAATCCGCGCGGAACACCATCTCCACGGAACGGGTATGGCCGTGGGGGAATTTGCAGTTGCCCGGATGCTTGGATAAAAGGTGCCCGCTCTCCAGCTCGATCGATTTGCAAATTCGGTATGCCATGCAAGAAGGATAGCGTGCCGGAGCATGGGGGGCAATATCAAACAGGGGCGTTATTTGTCTTGCGGAACCGTCGTTTCCGGGCGATTCAGCTGTTCTTCGGGATATTGACCGGCATCATTGGCATGTTTGCCTGTGGCGGCCCACCCCATGATTCCTTCCATGCTCTCGCCTGACC
This sequence comes from Akkermansiaceae bacterium, assembly GCA_021202525.1. Taxonomy (GTDB): domain Bacteria; phylum Verrucomicrobiota; class Verrucomicrobiia; order Verrucomicrobiales; family Akkermansiaceae; genus Akkermansia. Next base: position 18,720 of record JAJQCV010000107.1, read on the forward strand.
GGGAATAATACAGGGATTTCTCAAGCTGGTTCGGTCTTTTCGCAAGCGACCAGTAGGAAGCATGTTCAGGATGGTAAAGGAACCCCTTCCATTCACTTTGGATATTCTGCTGCATGGCGGCCGGAGTAACCGCAAATGTGCGGAGCTGATAACCGACAAGTTTGAAGGAGTAAATACTGCAAAAAGCGAGGTAAATGATAAGCAGCAATCTTCTTTTTCCTTTCATGATATATAATGCCTGGGTACACAGGATGGAAAGGAAAAAGAAGAAAATTCCTGATGATTTGAGCATAAGTTCGTTGAAAGAACTGCCTATGTAAACGATGGAATAAACCGGGAGTCCGCAAATAGTGATCCAGAATAGGGAAGACTTGCGGAAAACCGGATAAAGCAAGGATGCCAGAATGCCAAGGTTAAGGATCAGGAAAGCCGTCAAAGCGAGCAGAAGACGCAGGGAAAGGGCATTAGGTCTTTTTTGAAACAGCAGTACAACATCCAATGCCCCTATGCTGTCGGCTCCGGTTCCGGACAGGAAAAGACCTGTTAATAATACCAGGAGGCATGCCGTAGCCATGGTGAGCAGGGTACGGACGTTCCAAAAAGGGGAAAGGGGAAACGGTTTCTTCTCTTCTTGAAAGAAGTAGAAGATCAGATACGGAAAAAAAGCAAGGGCGCCTAATGGGGAGCAGATCAATAAAATGCTGCTGATGAACAAAATATCGAACCTATCAAGCATTTTATTAATGAAAATCGCTCCGAATACAAGGCAGGGAATGATGTGATTGAAGGCGCCCCTCAGAGCCATCAGGGGATTGTCCCAGAATATATAGTTCAACAATTTGTTGTTACTAAGGGGATAATTTGTTATTTCCGCCAGCTCCGCGCTCCATGCTATGGATAGAGTAATTGACGAAAGGGCAAGAAGAACAATGGTAAAAATCAAGATTCTTTTTTTGAAATGGAGGGCCATTGTTCCTATAAACAGCGCCATCCCCGTCATCACCCAAAGCCATAAAATATACGGACTCCATTCCTGCGGAAGAAATTTGGATGCCAGGGCAGGAGGAAGCCAAAAGCCAAAGTAATAAACGAACAGGTTTCCATCAGGGAAAACAAGAGGCCAGTCGTAAAGGATCAAATTGCTGTAGGTAGGGTTTCTGAGAAAGAAATCCCTATGTTGTTCAACATGGCCTGTAAACCCGACCATGAATGTTATGAAAAAAACGATGAGAAGAGAGGCAATGAAAGGAAGGCACGGAAGGGAGATTTGATGGGAGGGAAGCTTCCGGAAAATGAAAAAAAGACTTGTTCCCGTAAAGATGATGAGAGGGATGGAAAAAACAGGGTTGTACCCATCCGGCAAGCCACAGGATGAGCGGCAGGGCAAGATAAAGAATGGAGGTAAATACCCAGGATTTGCTGTTCAAGGTAACCATTTGAAAAGACAAAAGTGTTTTAAGAGGAAAAATACGATAACGGGTCAAGGCTGAAGGCCTAAATAATGATAAAGGATTTAGAATCCGGCATCAATATAAAAAACGGGGGACAAGTATCTTAAAAAATGCCAACCCGCTTTCAGAGGAAAGTTCCCTACTCGGGATGATTGCGGTATGAAGCTGCAATTTTTTTATGTTCAATGAATAGAAGATATTCATGGCATCAGGTGCTTCCGTACCGGATTCTAAATCCGCAATTTCAAAGAAGTATTGATCTTTATGTGTTGGTCCTGTAATAAAACAAAAGATGAATGGAAGCATTCCTGTTTCCTATGCCTTATATATCATGGACATTTCTGAAAATGGGGGACAGGGCCGATCGCAGGACGGGCCTTGTTTTCCTGTTGATTGCGCTGGGACCGGTGATTTTTGTTTCGGTCCTTGTCTTCATCATCGGCCTGGGGGCGATTATGCATGGCTGGCCCGCCCTTCTGCCCATGCTGGTGCCGTTCTATTTGCCCTTTGCATTGCGCAGGGAGACCGAGACCGTGATCAAGTCCGGCAACGTCCTTTTTGACAAGGACCCGCTGGTAGTCACCTCCAGGCCGGCAGTCCGGAACTGGGTGTATGCCGTTTATGCGGTCATGCCCGCGCTTCCCCTGATGCTGTCCGGCTGGCGGATGACCCTGGACGGCGGAGGCAACGGGAGGGCTCTGGCGTCGTTCGCCCTGCTGTGGATTGCCCTGTATTCCACCTTTCTGCTGCTGGCCCTCGTGCTGGGAAAAATCGGCTATCTGAAAATCGGCCATTTCCTTATCGCCGCCGCAGTCAATATTGTGCTCGTCCTGTGCTATTCTCTCTGGGTACTGTGAAACCGCGGCCATTCCACGGGAAAATCGCTTTCCGTGGTTTCATGACTTGGGGAAGGGAATCCTGAACGGGGCTTGGGCCTCATTTCTTGAGGAACGGCTGCATCCGGCACATGGTGGCCGTGCGCCACAGCCATTCCAGCGGGCCGTACAGGAAATGCTTCAGCCACTCGCGGCATACCCACGCCTGAAGGCAGAAAACCGCCACGGCGGAACACAGGCATATCCACGGCCCTATGCTCTGCGCCAGTCCCAGTCCCCAGCCGAAGAACAGGAACGTGAATATCAGCGTTTGCGTCACGTAGCAGGTCAGCGTGCATTTTCCGGTGCTGCTGAGCAGGGCGGAGGGCGGGGGG
>JAJQCV010000040.1 GCA_021202525.1 Akkermansiaceae bacterium
TTCCTGCGGGACGGAAGAGACGGATGCCGGGGCGGCCGGATTTGTTGAGGCTGGAGCGGCCTGCGGCATGGAGGCAGGCAGCGGCGCACCTTCCAGCGCCATGATGATATCGCTGATGCTTGCTTCCGCCAGGGCGTGAACGGCTTTGATCAGGCCCATTTCCAGATGCAGCCTTTTATTGGTGGACCAGCGCATTTTGTCTTCCGTCTCCGCCAGCACTTCCACCAGGCGCAGTATCTTGTACGTCTGGGTGCGCTTGACAAGTCCGGTAAGTTCCTCCTTGGACGCCTCCGGCAGGGAATCGAAGTTTGCTTCCGGGTCCACCTTGGCGACGAGGATTTCCCGAACGGCGGAAATAATTTCGGAAAGGAACTGTCCCATGTCCCTTCCCGCTTCCGCCTGTTCATGGAGAAGATGGAGAAGGCTGGGCAGTTCCTTCTTGAGAATCAGCGCCAGCGCCTGGGCTACGGTTTCCCGTGAGGTGATGCCAAAAATGTGGAGGACCTGCTGTTCTTCAATATGGTCGCCGCAGAAGGAAACCAGCTGGTCCAGCATGGATTGGGCATCCCGCATGCCGCCGTCCGCCACTTTCGCCACGGCGAACGCCGCCTCCCTGCTCAGGGAGACTCCCTCGGCGGAGGCGATGTGCAGCAAATGATTGGCAATGATTTCAGAAGGGATGGGGCGCAGGTCGAAACGCTGGCAGCGGGAAAGAATGGTCGGCAGGATTTTGTGCGGTTCCGTGGTCGCGAAAATGAATTTGACGTGCTGGGGTGGTTCTTCCAGCGTTTTCAGAAGTGCGTTGAAGGATTCCTTCGTAAGCATGTGCACCTCGTCTATATAAACAATGCGGAAGTTGCCTCTGCTGGGTGCAAAGCGCACATTGTCCCTCAAATCCCGGATGTGGTCGATGCCTCGGTTGGAAGCTCCGTCGATTTCGAGAACGTCCAGACTGCGGCCTTCCGCAATTTCCTCGCAAATATCTTCGTGCGGGTCGAAGTCCACCTTCGGGCCGCCGGAACAATTCAGGGCTTTTGCGAAAATTCTGGCAGTGGATGTTTTTCCTGTGCCGCGGGGACCTACGAAAAGATACGCATGTGCGAGGCGATTGTGTTCAATGGCATTTTTCAGCGTCTGGACGACGTGATCCTGTCCAAGGACGTCATTGAATGTCAGAGGACGATATTTTCTGGCAAAGACCTGGTAACTCACGGTTCAGGAAGACTAAAAGATGCGGCTCTATTTGAAAAGAAAATAGAGTGTAATTGTTTTAAGACGCTGATAGGATTACGCTTTCGACCTCTTCTTACGTAACCGCCCTGAAAAAAATATCAAGAAAACGATGAGGATGTCATTTTGATGTTGAAATCTGAAAATGTTCGTGCCAATCTCACAAAAGTAACAGGAACCTTCTCATCTCTATTATTTCCTATGTGGGTTAAAATATCAATCGCAGCCTTGGTCATCGCTCTTCTCGGTGGAGCCATGTATTATCTTGATAACGAGGAAGCTCTCACCAAGGAGCGCAAGGAATGCGGCTCTCGTTATAAGAATTTGAACGCTCTCCGGGAGGAATTTACGAGTGAAAAGACCAAATACGTGGAGTTCCTCGTCAAGAATGAAGGCCTTACGGCCGACATTAATGCCCTGACCAAGCAGAAGGATGAACTGGAAGCCGCGAACCAGGAACTGGCCTCCGCCAATGAAGCCAAGAAATCCGAGCTGCAAACCCAGCAGACCGCTCTGGCAGAACTCCAGTCCAAGAGCAAGGACATGGAAAGCATCCAGGCTATTGCCGACAGGATCAAAGGCCTTGAAGAAGAATCCAAGCAGCTGCAGGTTGTCAAGCAGGGTGAACAATCCAAGCATGATGCCATTGTCGCGGAAACGGAACAGCTTGTTGTCAACAACAATGCCCTTCGACAGCTCAAGGCGGACCAGGACGCCCACCTTTCCCCCCCAAATTTGAAGACCAGGGTTTCCCAGGTGATTGATGATTTCAATGTAGTCGTAATTGAAGGCGGCGCTTCCGACCTGGGCGTAGTGCCCGGTTCCAAGCTGGCCGTGATGAGAGACGGCAACAAGATTGCCGAACTTGACGTGAATGCCGTTGAATCCCGTGTTTCCACAGCAACCGTTCTTCCCAGCACTGTTGCCGCTGGTGAACGTGTTGAGGCCGGAGACGTCGTCGTAGCCGTCCGTCCGTAATTTTCCCGGTTCAAAACTCATCATACACTCTCATCTATATACACAATGAAAACTGTCTTAGTAGTTTTATTGATTCTTGCCGCAGGAGCAGGCGCCTGGTTCTCCGGTCTTAGCGGTGTTTTCGGCATCAATGGCCAGTATCAGGACTTCAAGGAAATGATTGCCTACCGCAAGGTTTTGGACAAGGAAATCCGGGATTGGACGGGATTACGCAATGACATGATCAAGAACCGCGGTCGCGCTGCGGAAGAAAACCTGAGCCTGATTTCCAACAAGGCTTCCGTGACCCAGCAGCGCGATGAACAGCTTTCCAAGTCATCGGAATTGAAAGAAGAGGAAGTGAAGCTGAATGCCGATCTGTCCAAGATCAACCAGCAGGTACAGGAACTTAAGGCTCAGTTGAGTGAATTTGGTGTTTCCAGCGTTGAAGAAATCCAGGCCAGGATGGAAGCCACGGAAAACGCCAACAAGAAGCTTCAGGAAGAAATCGACCAAATCAAGGGAGCGACGGAAGTTGCTGCCAAGAAGCGTACGGAACAGGCTACCGAACTAGCCAATCGCCAGAAGGAACAGGCCGAATACCGCGCCGCGCTTGCCAAGAACAGCGGGGAATACCCTGTGCTGTCCGTGGATCCTCAGTGGGGCTTTGTGGTCATTGGCGCCGGGCAGGGCAGCAACATTGACCAGAATACGGTTCTGCTTGTCACCCGCGACGGCCGCAGCATCGGCAAGCTGAAAGTGACCTCCCTGGAAAAGAATCAGACAGTGGCCGACATCGTCAAGGACAGCGTACCTGCCGGCATGAGCATCCAGCCCGGTGACATGGTGCAGCTTCTGCGCCCGGTCCAATCCGCCAGATAAGGTTCTGTCACGCATTTTTCTTGAACCCCTCTGTGCTTCCGGCATAGTGGGGTTCAACTTTTACACGGAATGATGAAACAATTCACAGGAAACCTACTGCTTGCGTCTTTTTCCCTTTTGCTTGTCTCTTCCTGTTCCTGGCTGATGGAACCCAAGGAACATGAGCGCGTGCCCCAGCCGCCGCCTGGTCCTGAAAAAAGCGCTCTTCCTCATAACAAGTCCCAGAGGTTTGAAGCGGAAGCTACGCTTGGGCCTTTAGCCACTCCCAGACGCTAAAAGCGTTTGAATTAACGGGCGGCAGTGATTCTGTGCTTTACACCTTCCTGCAAACCCTATACAAAAAGCTTCGATTTCCAAGCGGAGAGATGGCTGAGCTGGTCTAAGGCACTCGACTCGAAATCGAACGTGGGACGCAAATCTCACCGTGGGTTCGAATCCCACTCTCTCCGCCAGTTTTATTGATTGAGCCCGTCTGCGAAGACGGGCTTTTTTCATGTTGGAAAGTCCGGAGAAAAAAAGACATATTCGTTCAGACTGGCTTTTTCGTACCGTAGCTGTTGTAGCTGTAATAATTTCTCTGTACCGCCGCCGTCGGCTTTCCGATGATGATATGGTCCAGAAAACGGACCCCCAGCAGTTTGGCGGATTCCCGGATGCGTCCGGTCAGGGTATCGTCCGCCTGGCTGGGGGCCGGGTTGCCGCTGGGATGGTTGTGCGCCAGAATAAATCCGTAGGCATTATGGATGATGGCCGGGCGCAGGATGTCGCGCGGGTGGGCGATGGATTCATTCAGGGTCCCCGTGGAAATCTCCACGGGCTTGATGAGGCGGCACTGGGCGTCCAGAAGAAGGACAAGTACCGTCTCCTTGTCTTTCCAGCGCATGGCCGTGGTCAGGTAGTCGTAAATGTCCTCCGGCGTGTTGAGTGGACGTCGCGCCAGAGTCTCCCGGAGGGCCCTGGCTCCCAGTTCAAATGCGGCGCACAGGGTGGACGCTTTCGCCATTCCTATCCCCTTGCAGATTTCCGTTATTTCCGTGGCTTCCATATGAGCCAGGGCATCCAGGGAGCCTGCCGCCTGGATCAGGTCGGAAGACATGTCCAGCACGTTTTTCCCCTTGATACCCATCCTGAGGAAGATGGCAAGAAGTTCCGCGTTGCTGAGGCTGTGCCTGCCCTGGCGGATGAGTTTTTCACGGGGCAGGGATTGTGAGGGAAGATCCTGAAGTTTGCGGGAGATCATTAGTAGCAGAGGCGTGCGGTGGAAAGAAGTGCGGCGGGCAGATGGCGGAGGGTGTCTCCGGCGGTCAGGCTTTGCTGGGTGGCCGTTCCGCTGGAGATGGCCAGTTCCGAAGCCCTGCCGCACAGATAGGTTCCCAGCACGGCGGACACCAGGAGGGATTCTCCCTGCGCGATGAATCCTCCGCAGACTCCGGCGAGCACGTCACCCTGTCCCGCCGTTGCCATGGCAGGGCCTCCTGTGATGTTGTAAAACAAGGGCTTGCCCCTTTGCGTGACAATGCTGCGGGCTCCCTTGTAGATGAGGGCCGCTTCATGCTCCGCGAGGAAGCAGTCCGCGATGTCCGCCCGGATGGTGCAGTCGTCCGCTTCCGGCAACAGGCGGCGGATTTCTCCGTGATGGGGAGTCGCCAGAATGTGTTTACCCAGTTTCCACTGCATGGCAGCGGCCAGATTGAGGCCGTCGGCATCCAGCAGGACGGGAGTGCCGGTTTCCAGAATGATGCGTATGGCCTCGGCGTCTTCCTCCGATACGGAGCCGATTCCCGGCCCCAGGAGAAAGGCGCTGAAGGAGCGGATGGAGACGTCTGCATAGCTGTCCACGGGTTTGACCATGATTTCCGGAGGCATGCACGCCGCCGCCACGGGATAAACGGCACGGTGGACATGCAGGGTGACCAGTCCCGCTCCGGCCCGCAGGGCGGCTTCACAGCAGAATCGGGCGGCCCCCAGCATGCCCTCCGAGCCGGCAATGACGCCTAGGTGGCCGCGTTTGTTCTTGTAGTCTGTATAAGGCCGTGCGGAGAGAAATTTGGTGAGCCGGGAAGAAGTGATGATTTCCGTGGCGGGAAGAGCCTGTACATGGAGGCCGGGGAGCTCAATACACACCAGGCGTCCCACATACAGCGTGGCGTCGTCATCCAGAAGACCCTGTTTGACGGCTCCTATGCACATGGTGAAGTCCGCTTCCATGGCGTGTTCCTGGGGCATGCCCGTGTCCGGATCTATTCCGGTGGGGATGTCCACCGCCACGGTGCGGACGGCTCCGCAGCGGTCGCGCAGGTAGTTCATTTCCGCGCAAAGATCCGCTATTTCCTTGTTTAGAAGGCCGGAGGCTCCAATGCCCAGCAGGCCGTCCAGAAGAACCATTGGCCTGCCCGTAACGGGGAGGGGCGCTTCCTGGTATTCCAGCAGGGGCGGAGATATTTCCGCAAACTGTCTGAGAGGCAGTTCCCCCCATTCGGAACGCGGGTAGGCGGCGCGGAATCCCGTATCCCATCCGTGCCGTTGTAGAATGTTGAGGACGGTGATGGCGTCCCCCGCATTGTTGCCCTTGCCCAGATAGGCCACGCAGAGGCCGGGAACGGGAAAGAACTGCATGATGGCTTCCGCGATGCCGGCGGAAGCCTGCTGCATGAGGGTTCTGGCCGGCGTTCCGCTGACGATGAGTTCTCGTTCCGCGATCCGCATGTTTTCCGTGGAGCAAATTTTCATGGCGTGTTAATGGAATCAGCCTGCACTATACGCAAAAAAACCTTCTCCTGCAAGCCGGAGAAGGTTTTTTACGAAAGGAGTCAATCCGGAAGGAATCCGGAAAACGGCTAACCGATGCGGAACGTAATGCGCGCCTTGGTCATGTCGTAGGGGGACATTTCCATGCGGACCTTGTCGCCTACCACGATTTTGATGAAACGCTTGCGCATCTTGCCGGAGATGTGGGCCAGAACTTCATGGCCGTTGGGCAGGCGCACCTTGAACATGGTGCCTGCAAGCACGGCGCAAATAGTGCCTTCCACTTCCACCTGGCTTTCGGAGTTTTCTTCCTTGGGTGCGGATTTGCTGAAATGCTTTCTGCCCCTGGTCTGCCGTCCTGCGCCTGTGCCGCCTTGCGGACGTGGCCGTCCGGGACCTCCCGCGGGACGCGGCCCTCCCGGCCCTCCGCCCGTTCTCGGGCCTGCTGCTCCGCCGGTCTGTCCTGCCGGGCGCGGCTGGCCGGGTCTGGCCGGGCCTGCGGGCCTGCTGCCGTTGCCGGCGGGTCTTGCACTGCCTCCGCCTGCCGGGCGTGCGCCGGGGCGGGAATTCTGTCCGCCGGAGGGGCGGCTGCTGGGTCTTGGATTCGGGCTAATATGATTCTCCTTGTTAGGTTAGCAAACGCGCGGATACGAATTTTTGCGCAGGCGTATGATAGGCGATATTTCCGTGAGAGCAAGCCCTGAGTGTGGAAACGTCACAATTAAGCAACAATTCCGCAGACAGAAGGGAAAAAAGGGGGTAAAAGCGGTGTAAAGGAGAAAAAGTATTTGACATTTACGTGAATAATCATTAGGAATGCGCCCCCGAATTGGAAGATTACGGCAGGATGCCGAAAAACGAGAACGAAGAATTGAACCATGAAGACCTTCTCAGCCAAACCGCAAGAAGTAGAGCGCAAATGGTATGTTATAGACGCTGCCGACAAGGTGCTCGGCCGTGTCGCCGTTGAAGCGGCCAACATTTTGCGTGGCAAGAACAAGACGATTTTCACCCCGCACGTTGATTGTGGCGACTTTGTCATCATCGTGAACGCGGACAAGGTGGTGCTGACCGGCAACAAGGAAAATGCCAAAATTTACACCCGTTTCTCCGGCTACGTCGGCGGCAAGCAGGTGGAAACGCCCCGGAAAATCCGCGCCCGTCGTCCCGAACTTCTTCTGGAACTGGCTGTAAAGGGGATGGTCCCTCATACCCGCCTGGGCCGTCAGCAGATGACCAAGCTGAAGGTTTACGCCGGTGCCAGCCACCCGCATGAAGCACAGCAGCCTGCCGCCGTTACCCTCTAACCGATTTTCCCAGACATGAGTCAGACAACCCCATACAACGCCACCGGCCGTCGCAAGACCGCCATTGCACACGCTTGGCTTACTGAAGGTACCGGCCGCATCACGATCAATCGCCGCGGTTTTGAAGAATACCTTCCCACCATTCAGTTGCAGAACGCCGTTCTCCAACCTTTCCAGGTCACCAACACCATGAACAAATTTGACGTGAATGTCGTCGCCAAGGGCGGTGGCATTCATGGCCAGGTCGGCGCCATCCGCATGGCGATCGCCCGCGCTCTGGTGATGGTTGATGAAGCTTCCCGCGCCCAACTGCGTGAATTCGGTCTTTTGACCCGTGATTCCCGCATGAAGGAACGCAAGAAGGCTGGCCGTCCCGGCGCCCGCAAGCGTTACCAGTTCTCCAAGCGCTAAGCCTGGGCTGGTTGCGAAGGAACTGGCATTTACCATTTCTTTCTCGGAAAAAGAGCTGTTTCACTTTTCAGTGGAACAGCTCTTTTACGTTGCCGATATCCAGTTTGCTTCCTGACAACCCGGTTACGGAGACACTGTTTTCGATGTATTTCGGGCTTTCAATGTGCCGGAACCTGCTACTCATTCATTGGGACTCCAGGGGCCTGATTGTATTGTCCTTCAGGCGCCGCCGTTAAGTTTGTTTTTTCCTTTCAATTGTTCAAAATACCCGGTCACAACTGTACCGGGTATTTTTTTGCATGCGGCGGCAACACCATTCCCAGTCTCTGCCGCTGGTCCGGAGAAGTTCTTCTCCAAAGTTTGGAAAAGAAATCCGTTTCCGGGCTAATCCTGTTCCGGAAAGAGGAAGAGGCACAAGAGAATTACCGGTGGTACGGCGTTCCCGCCAGGATGGTATGGCAGCGGTAAAGCTGTTCCAGCAAGACGACGAGCGCCAGTTCATGCTGCAAGGTGAATTTGCTCAGGGCCAGGATATGGTCGCACCGGGAGCGCAATTCTTCCGTGTGGCCGTCCGATGCCCCGATGAGAAAAGCGATGCGGCGCACGGAGCGCATTTGCCAGTTCCGAGCCAGTGTAACCAGTTTGTCCGTGGTCCAGAGCTCGCCCCTCTCATCCATGGCGATGCGCAAACAGCCTTCGCTGGCTGTCAGCAGCCGTTCGGAAACGTCTCTGGAATTGCCGTCCTTGACGAGTTTCAGTTCCGCCTTGCCGAACGGCTTGAGACGACTGAAGTAAAGTTCCACGCCCTCCCGGGCATAGTTCAGGGCAGGCTTTCCTGCAGCCAGTATGAGGAATTGCATGCGGGTCAGGATTTGGATGGAGCGTTGAGATAGTCCAGCAGCGTACGGGCCCAGGTTTCCGAAATGCCACGAATGGTGGCGATGGAGGCCGGGTCCGCCTTTTTGATGGCGGCTACGGATTTGAATTTTTCCAGCAGCAGTCGTTTTTTCGCCGCACTCATGCCGGGGGCGTCATCCAGTGCGCTTTCCTTCATGCGTTTCCGGTATAACAGTTCGTTGTATCCGTTGGCGAAGCGGTGGGCTTCGTCCCGTATGCGCTGCATGAGCTTGAGGGCTCCCGTGCTGTGGGGCAGGCGGAGCGGTTCCGGCTGGTGCGGGAAGAAGATTTCCTCCCTTTGTTTGGCGAGGCCCACGATGGGCATGTCTCCCAGGCCGATGGCCTCCAGGTCCGCCAGGGCGGAGGAAAGCTGCCCCTTGCCGCCGTCCACCACGACGAGGTCCGGAACCTTGATGGGGGCCTTCCCCTCCGCACTGAGTTTCTTGAGCCACTGGTACAGCGTCATGTCCGGCGGCCGGGAGGCCACGGCGTCGCTTTCCATCAGGATGCGGGAATAGCGGCGCCTGATGACTTCCGACATGGAGGCGAAGTCGTTCTGGCCGTCCACTGTGCGGATGCGGTAGCGGCGGTAGGCCTTGTTGTCCGGTTTCCCGTTGGTGAAGCGCACCATGGAGGCTACAATGTGGTTGGAAGAGACGTTGGAGATGTCAAAGCATTCCATGATGGCGGGCGGTTCGTCCAGTCCCAGCGCCTCGCCCAGTTCCTTCATGTCTTCCTCCGGGCGCACGGTGCCGGGCAGGTTGGGGGTGCCTTTCTGGAACCGGCGCGCCGGTTCCAGCGTCTTGATCAGGTTGTCCCTGATGTCCCTCAGGTACGCGGCGCGTTCAAAGTCCAGACTGTCGGCGGCCTGCATCATTTCTTCGGTCAGCGCGTCCAGCGCATTCTTCTTCCCCACTCCTTCCAGCAAACGCACGGCTTGGTCAAAATTCCTGTTGTAGTTTTCCACGGAGATGCGGCCTACGCACGGAGCGGAACAGTTGCGGATGACGTCCGCATGGCAGTGCTTGAAGTCGTTCAATCCGGGATTCTTCACCTTGCAGGTGCGGAGCCGGAAATGCCTGTTGAGCCATTCCTGGGTGGCGTACAGGGCCTGGGAATGGACAAAGGGGCCGAAGTAGCGCGCGCCGTCCTCCTTGCGCACCCGGGAGAGCTGGAAGCGCGGCAGGCGTTCTCCCTTGGGAATTTTCAGGAGGGGGTAGCGCTTGTCGTCCTTGAGCTGGATGTTGTAATGGGGCCGGTACTGCTTGATGAGCTTGCTCTCCAGCAGGAAGGCCTCATGATCATTGCGGGTTTCAAAATAGTCAAAGGAGGCGATAGCGTTGATGAGCGCGCGGGTCTTGTGGTTGGCCAGCGTGGCTCCGGTAGGGGAAAAGTAGCTCGCCAGGCGGCGGTGAAGGTCCTTCGCCTTTCCTACGTAAATGGTATTGCCCTGGGCGTCCTTCATGATGTAGACTCCCGGTTTGTGCGGAGTCTGCCTCCAGAGCTCCTTCAATGTTGGTGTTTCATGATCTGCCACGCAGCCATTATGCCATAGGCGGCAAGAAAGGGAACTGCGGAAACGTACTGCATTACGGGCAGTTGACTTGCCTAGGAAGACTTCTTCTGTATAATCACTATGTCTTTTGTATGAATCCTGTATCATTTTCCACCCTGGCCAGCGCCATGGACTTTGTCGTGGGCGATAGAAATTACCCTCTTTCCGAGCTGTTCATGAAAGGGGGGTTCATCATGTGGCCGCTTCTCCTGCTGTCCATAGGGGGCGTAGTCGTGCTGGTCATGTGTTGTTTTTCCACCCGCGCCGCCGCCGTGCTTCCCCCCAAGCTGGTGGAACAGGCGGAATCCTTTATCCGCAAGAGGGATTACACGGGGCTTGCCATCCTCTGCAAAAACGGGGATTCCTGCTATGCGCGCGTGATGCTGACGGTAGCCAACTTCATGCAGCGCAACCCTTCCGCCCAGTTTGAGGAAGTGAGAGAAATCGCCGCCGCGGAAGGGGGGCGCCAGGCTGGCTTCATGAGCCGCCAGATTTCCTGGCTGTCGGACATCGGCGCGCTGGCGCCCATGCTGGGTCTGCTGGGTACGGTCGTGGGGATGATGAAAACCTTTTTCGAGATCGCCAACGGGGACTTCTCCGGCGGCAAGCAGCGCATCGACATGGCCGGCGGCGTGGCGGAAGCCCTGATTACCACGGCCGGGGGTCTTCTGTTGGGGATTCCCGCCATTCTGGCATATGTGTATTTCCGCAGCCAGGTGCACAAGCGCGTGGGAGACCTGGAGGCCGCCGTGACACACAGCGTCTCCGTAGTGGCCACCCAGCTCCACAAGCCCCGTTCCGGTCCTGCCGGAGCCTTTCATGAGGAAGAACTTCCCCGGGTTCCCGTGGATCCTACCTCCCTGCGCGACGTGCGCGGACTTTAACCGGGAACATCCGAGCCTGCAACACTGGAAGACCATATGAAGTTTCGTTACAAGATGCCCAATCCCATCGGGTTCCAGCTGGCGCCCATGCTGGATATCGTGTTTCTGCTGCTGGTGTTCTTCGTCGTGACGCAGACTTTTGAGGACGACGAACCGGACCTTTCCATCACCCTTCCATCCGCGGAGACACCCAAGCCCGGGGAAAACGCCTCCAATGAGATCATCGTGAACATCCGCAAGGACGGCACGGTGATGATCAACCGCCAGCCGTACACGATGCCGGAACTGGAGGAGAAGCTTTTTTCCGTCGCCCGCCTGGATAAAACCATGCTCGTCCGCATCCGCGTGGATGAAAAGGCGGAATCCGGCACAGTCGTGCACGTGATGGACGCCTGCCTGAAAGCCGGGCTCAACAATGTATCTTTCTCCACCAGGCCTCCGGCCCCGTCTTCCGTCAACGTTTCCACACCTCAATCTTCATGAAAGCCCTTTTTCCCATCAGCGCCGGACTGGCGGCCCTGGCAGTATGCGCCGCCGCCCAGGAGCATATCCCGGACGCCGCTCCGGTGGACGACGGTCCGCTGGTTGCCAATCCGGAGCAGGACAGCCTGGATATGGCGGACATGCTGTACAAGCAGTCCCAGGAGCCGCAGACGAAGGCGAACCCGCAGGAATATGCGCGCCTGCTTGATCTGAGCCTGCGCAAGTACCTTGAATTTTCCCAGCGTTTCCCCCGTTCTTCACAGGCTCCTCTGGCGGAATACCGTGCGGCCATGTGTCTGACGGAACTCGGAAGGAAAGAGGATGCCCATGCGCTGTTCCAGAGACTGACGCAGACGGGAACCCCGGCCCTGGTGGCCGCCTCCGCCTACCGTCTGGCCACGGATGCCTCCGCCGCCGGAGAGACGGACAAGGCCATCCAGTATTACCAGCTTGTTATCCGCAGTGCGGAGCAGAATGACTTGAAGGTGGATGCCCAGTACCGCCTGGGGCGCCTGTTCCTCGCCAGCGGCAATCCGGAAGCCGCCGCCAACATGTTCTGCGCGGTGATCGGCAATCCCCAGGCAGATAAAAAATTCGTCCTGGTGGCCCGGATGGGGTATGCCGCCCTGTGTGCCGATTCCGGCCGTCTGGGAGAGGCGTACACCGAGTACCGCAAGGTGCTGGACACGCCCGGTGTGGATGCCAGAAACCGCGGCATCGCCATTCTGCAGGCGGCAACGCTGGCCACCAAGCTGAAGAAGAACGCGGAGGCACACAGCCTTTATGAACAGATACTGAAGGATGAAACCCTGAAGGAAATGGCGCCGGAGGCCCGCATGGGCCTGCTTCTGGGGCTGTACCACATGGGCAAGTACAAGGAGGTCATGGCCCAGTACGAGCAGCAGAAGGACATGAAGATGCCGACCAAGGAAGGCCAGGCGCGCCTGCTGATGCTGATGGGCCAGACCGCCTACAAACTGAAGGAGTACCAGAAGGGGGCGGATTTCTTCCTGGAGGCGGAAAAAGCCGTGCCTTACACGCAGGAAGCCATGCAGGCTTCCTTCTACCGTCTCCTGTGCTACAAGGAGCTCAAGCAGAAGGATCTGCCCCAGCGTGCCCAGAGTTTCCTGAATCATTATGCCAAGGCGTTTCCCACCAGCGAACTCCACGACATGGTGCGTCTGATGGCGGCGGAGAGCCTGTTCAGCACCAGCCCTGCGGATGCAGCCAAATTTTACGGGAGCATCAATTTTGACAAGCTTCCGGCCAAGATGCGCCCGGATATTTTGTACAAGAGCGCCTGGGCCGTTGCCCAGGCGGGCGACCGGGAAACGGCCGCCAAGCTGCTGACCACCTTCATTGACGGGTATCCTCGCGATCCCCGCATCTGCGAAGCCCTGACCCTGCGGGGGGACATGTACGCCAAGACCAAAAAGGAAACGGAGGCCCTGCAGGATTTTGACCGGGTGATTGCGCGCTGGCCGAAGGAGGAATCCGCGGCCGCCGCCTGGCAGCGGGCCGCGCAGATTTACGCCGGCCGCCAAGATTTGGCGAACATGGCGAAGTACTACGAAGGGCTGATCAAAAATTTCCCGAAGGCCTCCCCCGCCGCCCTGGCGGAAGCCCATTTCCTGTTGGGCCGTGCGGCGTTTGACCAGGGGGATTTCCAATCCTCCATCAGCCACATGTCGGAGGCCAAGACGCTGGACCCCCAGAAATATGGGGAACAGGTCAACGTCCTCACCGTTCTTTCCTACCACAAGCTCCAGGACGTAAATAAATTGAAGGAAGCCCTGGAAACCCTCCAGAAGGAGAACCCGGCGGCCGTGGCCCGCGTGCCGGACGTGATTCCCGCATGGCTGGGCCTTCAGGCCTACGGAATGAAGGATCTGGAGACGGCGGACAAGTACATGACCTGGGCCACCCAGAACGACCAGCTCCAGAACGTGAAGAAAGTGATCTGGCGCAATCTGGCGAAAGTGCGCCTGGCCTTGAAAAAGTATGACCGCGCCCTCGTGGCTTCCAACAACTTCCTGAAGGTGGAGGACCAGCCCTACCGCCGTGCGGACGGCATGCTCGACAAGGCCTCCATCCTGCTGGGCCTGGGCAAGTATGCGGACGCCCGGAAAACGGCGGAGGAAGCGCTGGCCCTGGGCGTGGAAGGCCCCCTGATGGCCTCCCTGAAAATCGTGCTCGGGGACATCTCCTATGCGGAAAAGAAATTTGATGAGGCAGCCAAGCATTACGGCGTTACGGCGGAGTTGTTCGTCAACGACGCGGAACTGAAACCCAGAGCCCTGTTCAAGGCGGCGGAAGCTCTGGACAAGGCCGGCCGCAAGTCGGAGGCTTCCCAGTACCGCGCCCGCCTGCAGAAGGAATTCCCGGACTGGAAGCAGGAAGGGGAATCACTGCCTCCGGATGCCCGCTAGACGTCTGGAACGATTGGAAACAGAATGGAGAACAGGCGCAAAAGATGGTATGATCTGTTCGGATTGCTGCCCCGCAATCTGGGGCGCGTCCTGCTGTGGCTGAGCATCATCCCCATCTCGTTCATCGTCATCCTGATCATTTACGCGTGGCGGGCGGACCAGTATAATCTGGACGAAGTTCTGGCTCCCTTGGAAAATTGCGCCGCCTATGACCGGAACGGCCAGTGGATAGGCACCCTGACGGACCACGACCGCGTTTACGTGGCGCGCCATGAATTGCCGGAAAATCTGGTGAACGCCTTCATCGCCCGGGAGGACGAAGCCTTTTTCGATCACGGCGGCATCGTTTACACGTCCATCATCCGTTCCATCTGCCGGAACCTGACCACCCTCTCCTATGCCCAGGGGGCTTCCACCATCACCATGCAGCTTGCACGGAACTGTTATGAACTGGGGGGAAAGACGCTGGACCGGAAGATTCTGGAAATGGCCGTAGCCCGCCGCATAGAGGGAAAATACTCCAAGGATGAAATATTGACGGCCTACCTGAACCGGATTTACTTCGGCCAGCAATGCTACGGCATCGCCCAGGCCGCGGACCTGTATTTCGGCAAAAAGGTGGGGGACCTGACTCTGGCGGAATGCGCCACGCTGGCCGGTCTGGTGCGCGGCCCTTCCATATATAACCCCGTTTCCAGCCCGGAGGCCGCCGTCAAGGTACGCAATGCCACGCTGGAACGCATGCTTGAATGCGAATTCATCACCCAAGAGCAAATGTGGAAGGCATCCTCAGAACCGATGACCGTGGCGGGAGAAAAGGAGGCCAGTCCCGCGTCCTATCCCATTCTGGTGATTTCCCGTGAATTGGGCAGTCTTGCCTGCTGTGACCAGCAGGAAGAGACTTCCAGCATTTTTGTGATGACCACGCTGGACCTGGATTTTCAGAGAATGGTGGAGGAGGTGAGCGAGCCGGCCCTCATTGCTTTGGAGAATTCCCCTGTATGGAGCGGCCTTCCGAAGAGGGTGGACAACCATCTGAAAGGCTGCGTCCAGGCCGCCGTGCTGTGCGTGGATTCCCGCAAGGGCGACATACTGGCCGTTACGGGAGGCCGCTCCGCCCTGGACGGGGTGGACAGGTGGCAGGCAAAGGTAATGCCCGGTGAATTATTCACGCCCGTCGTCAACCTGTGCGCCGTGGACCAGCGCAGGACCGTCATCCGCAGCAACCCGGAAGTAACGGGGCGCGGCGTGGGATTCAACACTGTCATTGAAACGGCGGGAAAAGCCGGGTACAAGGGGGATTTGCCGCGTTCCCCGGAACTGTATGCCGGGAAATTCCGCACGCCGCTGGCGGACGCCGTCAACGCTCTGTACATGATCGGCAACGGCGGACTCAACGTGCAGCTTTCCGCAGTCCGCCAGGTGGGAACAACCAAAAAGAACCTGGTGATGGTGAACGTTCCTTCTTCCGAGGAAACCCACCGTGAAATTCTTCCGCGGGAATCCGTCCATCTGGTGGCGGGGCTTCCTCCCTTCCGCTACGACGAGCGTGCCAGAAGAACGGTCGTGAATGTGGCGCTGCCTGAATACAGCGGGCATTTCTCCTCTGTCAAAGGCCGTTATTACACCGTTTACGTCTGGATCGGATTCGATGCCCCGGATGAAGCCGTGTACAAGAAAAAGGGTGTCTCCGCCGCCCTGGCGAAGACGTGTTCCACGCTGGCGGAGGACGTATACACCCGTGCGGAAGCGGCCAGAAGGGCTGCTTCTGCGGAGCGCCGCGAGCAGGAAACTCCACAGGAGCAGTCCTCCCTTTAAACGATTTTTTTATTCAAACATATCATGAACCACTCGCCTGAAATGACCGTAGCCATCCGGGCGGCCAAGTCCGCCGGAGCCTTCCTGAAAAAGCATTTTTATGACCGGAAGAAGGTGGATGAAGCCAGCCAGAACGACATCAAGCTGGAACTGGACAAGCTGTCCCAGAAACTGATCACGGAGGAAATCCTCTCCGCTTTTCCCACCCACGCCGTGCTGGGGGAGGAAGGCTACACCGGGGACCGGAACAGCGAAAACGAATGGATCGTGGACCCCATTGACGGCACGGTGAATTATTTCTATACCATTCCGTGGTTCTGCGTATCCATCGCTCTCCGCCGCGGCGGAGAAGTGGTGCTGGGCGTGATTTACGATCCCATGATGGACGAATGCTGGCATGTGGAAAAAGGCGGCGTTCCGTACATGAACGG
This sequence comes from Akkermansiaceae bacterium, assembly GCA_021202525.1. GTDB lineage: Bacteria > Verrucomicrobiota > Verrucomicrobiia > Verrucomicrobiales > Akkermansiaceae > Akkermansia. The sequence continues at coordinate 16,033 of JAJQCV010000040.1, forward strand.
CGCACCGATGCATTGCAGCCTCCGGAAGCGCATGGCGGAGGCCGTCGTATTCGTGGGGCACGGGAAGACGGACGGTTCCAAGGAAAAGGGAATTGAACGCTTTGCCAAAATCGCCTGGCAGGTGCGCAAGGTGCGCAACAACGGTTCCGCCGCCCTCGCCCTCGCCTACATTGCCTGCGGCAGGTTTGACGCCTATGTGGAAAGCGTCATTTCCATCTGGGACATTGCCGCCGGCGTCCTGCTGGTGGAAGCCGCCGGAGGAAAGGTGATTCTGGAACCGAAGGAGGACAATCCGGAACAGTTCGCCATCGTCGCCTGGAACGGCTGCATTCCTATCGTGGAAGCCCTTGGAGAATAACAACCTCTCTATTGACGGATGAACACCATGATTGCACTGACCGGGCTGGGTTACGACATTCACCGTTTTGCGGAGGCCCCCCGTCCGCTGATGCTGGGCGGCGTACACATTCCCTCCGCCAGGGGGCTGGACGGCCATTCCGATGCGGACGTCCTGTGCCATGCCGTTGCGGACGCCCTGCTGGGTGCAGCCGGACTGCCGGACATCGGGTTCTGGTTCCCTCCGGGCGATCCCGCCTGCAAGGACATTTCCTCCCTGGACATTGTGGCCAAGGCCGTTTCCCTGATCCGGGAACGCGGCGGCCGCGTGGTCAACGTGGATTCCTCCCTGATTGCAGAAGCCCCGCGCATTTCTCCGTATCTGGAGCAGATGAAAAACGCTCTGGGTTCCGCACTGGGCATTTCAGCCGCCCGCGTAGGGGTAAAGGCTACCACGAATGAGCAGCTTGGCGCGCTGGGGCGCCGGGAAGGCATCGCCGCCTTTGCCGTGGCGTCCATCCTGATGCCGGAGGAAGAGCCGCAGCCGTAACCGTTTATGGACCGTCTTCTGGTTTTCGGCACGGGGAACGCCACCGTTACGGAATGCTACAATACCTGCTTTTCCCTGACGGACGGCAAGGAATTCCTGCTGGTGGACGCCGGCGGAGGCAACGGCATTCTGGGCATTCTGAAAGATATGAAGGTTCCGGTGGAAAGAATGCATCATGCCTTTCTTTCCCACCGGCATACGGACCACATGCTGGGCATGGTATGGGTGATCCGCCTCATCGGCACCATGATGACCCAGGACCGTTACGAAGGAACGTTTACGGTTTACTGCCATCGGGAACTGGCGGCGGACCTGGAACGCCTGGTACGCATGACGCTGGACAAAAGGGTTGTGCGCCTGGTCGGGAAACGCATCCTCATGGTTCCGGTGGAAGATGGAGAGGAAGTAGATGCCGGCCCGTACCGGCTGACCTGTTTTGACATTCATTCGGACAAGACGCGCCAGTTCGGTTTTTCCACGGTGCTGAACGGGGGTGGCAAGCTTGTTTTTTTGGGAGACGAACCGTACCGCGACGCTTGCGAGCCTTATGTCCGCGGCGCCCGATGGCTGCTTAGCGAAGCCTTTTGCCTGCATTCCCAGTGCGACGTGTTCAAGCCATATGAAAAATACCACAGCACGGTCAAGGATGCCTGCGAGCTGGCGGAAAAGATGAACATTCCCAATCTGCTGCTTTGGCATACGGAAGACAGCGATCTTGCCAATCGCCGTTCCCTGTATTCCCGGGAAGGGCGGATGTATTATTCCGGCAACCTGGTCATTCCGGATGACGCTGATATTGTCGACCTTTAATTTGGCGAAATAGAGACGGATTAAGAATCCGCGGTCAATGACAATTTTTGGCGTTTAAGGGATTTGATCAGAAGATCAGGTTTGCTGAGCAAACAAAACAAAAGAGCACTGGATTTTGGTGATTTTATAATATCCTGCTGAATAGCGGATTGTATTATTTCATAACAATAATGTTTCCAACGGCGGATTCTTAATCCGCTAGTTTGCCATTGAGTGGATGCGGTAATGTTTTCAGCAACAAATCGCTCCCATGGACAATTACATGATATAGACGAGAGAAACCGGACTTCTTGAAAAGGAAGTCCGGTTTTTTTAGAGGTTGGCATTCCGATACCTTATGACCTTCTTTTTTCCAGTGTCCCGGATTTGATCTTTCCATGCGGGCACGTTCCTTCGTGAACGCAAAAAAAGTGCGCCCGCATCATCGGGCGCACTGTGAAAGGGAAGAATGGATAAAAGGGGTTCGCCTATTTCTTCGGCGTCACATTGCGCATGTTGCGCCCCTTGGCTTTGCGCTGCTGCTCTTCCAGGGCCACACGCTGCTGTTCCATCATCCTCTGGAAGAAGCCGGGCTTTTTCTTCTTCTGGGCCGGAGCCAGCACGGGCATGGGCAGGCGGCGGATCAGCGCCGTCTGGCCGATGGAAATGAGGTTCTGCGTGGTCCAATACAGGGCCAGGGCGGAAGCGAAGTTATAACAGAACAGGAAGAACATCAGAGGCATCAGGTTCATGATGATGCGCTGGGAACGTTCTCCCGCCTGCGGTGTCATCCGCATTTGCACGATCATCGTGACGGCCATGATGAGCGGCAGGATGTTGATCGGGATGCCGAACAGGTGGCCGACGGTATCGGGCAGGGACAAGTCCGTCATCCACAGGCAGAAGGGCTGTCCCCGCAGTTCCGCGGAATATTGAAGCACGCGGTAGAAGGCGAAGAAGATGGGAATCTGGATGAGCATGGGTACACAGCCGCTGGCCGGATTGATGCCGTATTTCTGGTACAGCTTCATCATTTCCATGTTCACCTTCTGGGGATCGTCCGGATATTTTTCCTTGAGTTTCGCCATTTCCGGCTGAACCAGGGACATGCGCTTCATCGCCAGGTAGGATTTCTTGTGCAGCGGCCAGATGAGTACGCGGACGACGATGGTCATGCAGATGATGGCTACGCCCCAGTTGCCGAACCAGCCGTGGAACAGGTTGAGCAGCCAGTTCATCGGCACGCTCAGGAAGACCAGCCATCCGTAGGCCATGATGTCGCTGATGGCGGGGTAGGTAAGGTTCAGGTCGCGCAGGTAGGCGTTGAACTTGGGGCCCGTGTAAATGTCGTAGGTGAGCGTCTTGATCTCATTGGGCGCCATGGCCAGGTTGGGAATGCCCATGGCCAGAGTCACGCCGGGCACCAGAGTGTTATTTTCATGGGCCAGGGGGAATTCCTGGCGCGTGGCGTACACGGTGGAGCCTGCGGACTGTTCCTGCGGAATAAGAATGGTGGCGTAATACTGGCTCATTACCCCGGCGTAGGTCAGGTCCTTCAGCGGGCCTTCCAGCACGCGGGGTTTGGCGGTGCTGAAAAAGCCGCCCGTGAAGTGGGAGGGGGCCTCCTGTTCCAGGGAGCCGTCCGCATGGTAGAAAAGATGGGTGTAGGTGTCCTTGGGTTCGCTCTTGGCGATGGGGTAGGCACTGCCTGCGAAGATGCCCAGATAGCGCAAATCCTGGACATTGGGAGCTTTGTTGAGAAGGGAGACGGTAAGGCGGATGATATATTTGCTGCCGGGCAGCACCTTTCCGGAAGAGTCCGTGACGGGGTGGAGCGTGTAGGTCTTGGAAATGAAAAGCTGGCGTGCGGCGTCATAGCCTTCCAGGGTGACGGAGTCCGCCGTGCGCTTGACTTCCTTGTACACCGTGTTGTCGTAGGAAGGGTCCTGCGTGGCGTCCATGTTGAAAACGAGTTCGCCAATGCCCCGGTTCTGGGCCTCGTTGATGGTGATGTTGTGGTCCGTAACCTTCTGGGTGTCCACAATGTCGTTGTGGAGGGTGACGCCTCCGATGGAGCCGCCGATGCGGTTGAAGGTGTAAGTGATGAAGGGCTTTTGCTTGCCGTCCACTTCTTCCGTGGCCACGAGGGTGATCGGGTTCTCCTTGTCCTCCGTCATGGCCTGGTTGACGGAAAGCTGTCCCGGAGTGGCGGGTTCGGCGGCTGTTGAAGTTCCCGGCGCGGCGGTGTTTGCGGTGGAAACCGACTGCTGGACGGCGGCGGGAGATGCCGTAACGGGTGTTTCCTTTTTATTGTTGCCGAGGTAAACGTTCAGGCCCAGAAGGGCGGCGCAGACGCCGACAATGATCCATGAAGTGCGATCCATAATGTGATATAGCTTGGTTGGAAAAGAGTTTTACAGGGAAAGGGAGAAAGGTGAGTTAGCGGGAAGGGCGGGGCGGCGGCACGGGATCATACCCTGAACCGCCCCAGGGGTTGCATCTTAAAATGCGCCATGTTCCAAGAATAAAACCGCGCCAGGCTCCGTGGATCTGGACGGCCTGGATGAAGTACTGGGAACAGGTGGGAGTGTAGCGGCAGCCGCAACCGGGACCGCCCAGCGCGTGAAGAGGGGCGCTGATGAAGAGTTGGTAGCCCTGAACCAGGGTGATGAGCAGCCATTTCATCATGCCGTGTCTTGTTGTCCGGAAAGCAGTTGCAGTTTTAATTTGCGGGCGGCTTTCTGCCAGTCCCGTTCCAGGTCGGAATAGCTGGCTTCCACCGCCCGCCATCTGAGCACGCACACCATGTGCACGCCCTGCTGAAAAGGTCCTCCGTGTGCCCGGAGTATTTCCCGCACCCGGCATCTGAGCTTGTTGCGGACGACGGCGCAGCCGATTTTTTTCGTGCAGATGATGCCGAATTTGGAAGGTTCCTCCGGATCTGCCAGCGGGGCTGCGCTTAAAACAATAAGCCGACCTGCTATAGATGGTCCCTCGTTGCGTACCCGGGCAAATTGAAATGCCCTGGTCATGCTTTGTTGACGAGTAAGACGCATCTCCCGCGGGTCGGCCCGTGAAAAGAATGTTCCAAGGAGGCGTTAACCAAGTCTTGACGGCGAATTAACGGCCGTGCTGGATGATATGGCGCTTGTACTGGATTTCAGCTCCCTTGGGAAGAAGGCGCTTGCGGCCTTTGGCGCGGCGGCGGCGGATGATATCGGCCCCGTTCTTGGTCGCCATGCGTGCACGGAATCCGAACTGGCGCTTGCGGCAGCGCTTGGATGGTTGATAAGTCCTCTTGCTCATGATATTGAAAGATGCTTCTTGTGAATTACTAGATTCAGTGCCGTCCGTCTAAGCGGCCTATGCACAACCGGACGAAAAGGATAACTATTTTGGCCGTTTTGTCAATCCGTCAGGCGGTTATTTGGCGCTTTTCTTGGGTAAGACTCTGTCGTGTTTATTGTTTGTTATTGATAATAAATATATTA
>JAJQCV010000113.1 GCA_021202525.1 Akkermansiaceae bacterium
CTGCAATTCGGTTCAAGCCGAGCTGCTGTCCCATTTTCTCGACGGGCAGGCAAGCCCCTATAACCAAGCTGCCGCCGTACCCGGCATTAGTTCTCCGGGAGGCAGCCAGATGACTACTTATGAGGGGGCCATCACTTCATTCACCTATAGTCAAAATCACACTATGATCAATTTCCCAACCGTATCAGGCGGCAATGGCAGTTACTGGGCCCTGTTCAATGATCATACCACACCGAGCGACGCCCCCCACTATGACAAATCATATATCCAATTTTCAACCAAGGCGGAAACAGGAAAAGCTCTGGATTTATATAACATTACATTTGATTGGGGAGCGGCTGTCCTGCAGAAAACAACAGTGACTTCACGGTTCGGATTTGAAATTTTCGCCAACATAGGCGGGGAGGATTGGATACCTCTTGGACCGGCAGACCAGCAAGGCGTCATTAATGTCGGAACAGATGTAGGGTTTAAAACTTTTGGTCAAAGCGTATCTTTCGACTTAAGTTCCTGGAGCCAAACCTATGGCAACATAAACGAAGTCACGTTCAGAATTGCTTTTGCCAATACGACCGAAGATGTTGAGGAGAGTCTGGCGGTCAGCAATATACGGCTCAACGGCACGGTGCATGATGCTATTCCGGAGCCTTCGGCCTCAATGCTTGGCTTGCTTGCTTTCATTCCCTGCCTCCTCCGTAGAAAAGTCCGGCCATCCTAGATCGTGCGGAAAATTACTCCGGCTCCATCAGGAGATAGATGAAATGGGTGAAAAATATATAAGCCAGGTTGAAGCAGCAACGGGAAAAATTCTCGACCCTCTTTATTTTCAAAAATCATCGTTCTGCCAATTTTCCACCTTTGCAAAGATACGTTTTTTGGCAGAAACTGTAAACGGACCGGGAAAGCCGGATCACAGAGTGAACTTCTCCGCGTTGGCCAAGTGTCTCATTCGGGAACCGATGGCCAAAATTCTGAAAGCCTCAACACGAAACTGGCAACAAGAATGCCTGGATGAGTCACTTCTTTCCCTGCCTTGTTTATTGAAAGAGGAATTTCCACCCACTGCCATGACGCTGATTATCCACACCTTTTCTCAAGCTGGACATATAGGTTCGCATCTACGAACCACAAATCAACGTGTACAGGTATGCAACAAGCAAAACCCTTCATGCTGATGACAAGCTTCCACTGGATCATCGACCGGAACTGGAGCTCAGGAACACGCTGGATGAGGGGGGCAGAACCAGTCAATGGAATCAATCTGCCTCACGTTCAGCAAGGTCCAGTTTCCAATCTTCCATGAACAGCTGTCAAAGGGTGGGATCATTGCAGATCCCACCCTTTCCCTGTCTTTAAGATTTGTTTGGCTGCTTTTCATAAGCAAAGGGATTGAATTCATGGCGAGGTATTTTTATGCCAGTGTACCGGGCAACATCCCTGAAATACATTCCTTTTCCCCTTGACTAGCAAGGAATGATCCTCCGAAAACAGTGAGCAAGCACAACAAGAAAGAAAAAGGCATTTCTGAAAGGAACACCCCACCAGGGGAAACGGCCGGGAATTACAGGCTCTCCTGATTCCGATGCCTCGGCCAGCCAAAAAGCATGTTTTTCGAGAAATGGGACGGATACGGGGAAATCCTTGATATGGCTGCTCCAATTCTCCGGAATATTTCCACTCATGCCGGCTACAGCCGAGTAAATGGCTCCGGTAGTATCTGTATCCCCTCCAAGATTCAGCAATGCTTCCAGCCCGGTTTTGAAATCTCCCTCATGATAGAAAAGCGCGTACAAACATACGGGAACCGTATGATACATATACCCGGAAACTCCTTTGGAAAGGCCCAGGGAACAAGCAAACTCCTGCAAAGAATCATTCTTCTCCATACTGGACTGAACCGCTTCCATGAGACGCTGCCATTCCGTATCTCCACGGTCTATTCCAGCCAGTTCCTGAATGGAAGGGAAAGGAGCTGTTTCCCTGCCCATCACGAAACGTGCCCTATACGCAGACGTTAGCGCGATAGCCATGGCTCCCGTCACCGCCTTCGGATCACGATGGGTAAGACAAGTCGCAGCCAGAACATATTCTCTAAGCCTTTCCGGATCATCGGCAAAAAATATCCCCACGGCGGCAATTCTCATGGCAGGCCCATTTCCCGCAGAATAAACCCCGCTCCTTTGAGGAGATATGCCGGCCCAGAGACGAATAATGGATTTCAACGTTGCCAGTCCGATTCCCGCCGGCCCTCCCAAAAGCCACCAGCGCAAACTACTTGCAAACTCCTTTTGGAAGGCCCTGGCATCCTTGGGAAACTTCATCAAGGCCCGGCAAAGCATGACTGTATGCTCCGTATCGTCGGAAACCATCCCATAGTTGAAAAGAAACCCCTGACTCCACCGCCCCTTCCATCTCCTCCGTATCGTACCGGAAGAAAGAGCCTCAGCCTGAAGCCCTAAACTATCCCCTACAGCCGTCCCCAGCAAACACCCTCTAAACAACTGAAACAGGACATCCTGACTTGTATAAGACGATTTCACAATAGCACCTTATAATTTCGGAAATTGAAATCAAGATTGAATGAACACCACAAACTTCAGGCAGAACGACTACTAATCTAACACTTTTCCCATTCCTCCGCTATAACAGCGATATAGTAAATGGCCCCACATTCCCGCCAAATCAAACACACTCTCCCATTTAATGACCTCTCCCCATTCCATTCCAAAATAGAGGGGAGAGCTCCCGTATGAAGGAAGCACTTTCCCAAACGCTCTAAAAATTTTTTTTCTAAAAAATGAAAATCTTTATCTGCATTAAGAAATATTTCAATGGGAGAAATGGAAAGAGGTCGCCCCTCGGCAGTCTAAAGAAAAATAATTTTTACCTATTATTCCCCCTCCATTCCCTTCTTCTATTG
>JAJQCV010000093.1 GCA_021202525.1 Akkermansiaceae bacterium
GTGCCTGTACCGCGGCTTGTGGGCGGGGAGTTCCCGGATTCAGGACAGGCCTTTTTCCTGGTTCTGGATTGGCGCGGCAGGGTTTGCCGCCGGAATGACCAATGAGAACCAAGTCCCCGCTTCCCTGGGCATGCTGTTTTTGTTCTGGCTGTATGCCCGCTGGAAGGGGCACAGCCTGCCCCGGTGGTTTTTTGCGGGATGGGCCGCTCATGCCATAGGGGGAGCCTGCCTTTTGCTGGCGCCCGGCAATACGGTCCGCCTGCATTCGGAGACTGCCGGCGGGGCGGCCGTTCTTCAGTCCTGGGGGGAACGCTTTGGTTCCATTCCTGAATTGTTGAATGCCTTTTACGAGTTCATGCGGTTGCCGAAGGTTCTGCTTGCCGTCGCCGCACTGGCCCTGGCCTTGCTCGCGTGGCGGCAGGGGCGGCGTATATGGAGTGGAATGGCGGGGCGCCGCGTTTCCGCCAGCCTGCTGTTCATTCTGGTGGCCCATGCCATGGCCGTCAGCTTTTTCGTGCGTGTTGTTCCGGCGTGGCATGCCATGTTTTCCGCTACTGTCCTGATGATGACGGGGGTGCTCGGATTGTACGGCGTATGGATGGACCGGACGCACAGGCCCTGGATTCCCGCCTGCATCCTGGCGGCGGCCGGAGGGCTGGCCCTGTGGGTATGCTCCGGGTATCTGGACGCCTTTCCGCATATCCACCGCCAGTGCGAGGAGAGGAAAGCCTTTGTCCGCCACGAGTTGGCGGAAGGGAAGAGAAGCATTGTGGTTCCTCCGTATGAACCGGTGCCTCTGGCTCCTTACGTTTCCGTCATGTGGCGGATGTGCAGCGGAGATCCGGAGGAGTTCATCAACAGCTCGGTAGCGCGTTATCTGGGGATTGAGAGCATCCGTGTGGATGTATGCGGCGACCGGGGCCCCCAGTCCCGGCGTTGTTTGGAAGGTTCCGGGGAGCAGGACTGAGGTCCGGGGGAATGGCTGCATAACGTGTCCGGCGCATGCGGTTTTGCGTCAAACGTGTCCGGCGTGTTGACGCGGTAGCCATGAATTTGTTGGATGATGTGGCCTCCATGCCGCATCGCCATTTGACCGCAAAACAATTGCAATTGCCGTGCGCGCATGGGGCTCCTTCCTCCCGGAGTCCGGTACAGGAATGAGTTCACCAATTAGCGTCTTAGCGTCTTTAGCAACATGATTAAATTGATACATTTTTCCTGGCAGGATACCTGCCGCATTGAGAAGAACCGCCTGTTCCGTTCCCACGGACAGGATTCCGCCATTATTCTTGAATGGGAAGGCGGCATGCCTTCCCTGCTGTTCTGGCCCCGGTACCATTCCGTGGAACGCCTCGTTTACAATCCGGCAACGGGTTCCTGTTTCGTGGTCAGCCGGGAAGGCTGCTTCAGGACGCCGTGCTTTTCCGAGAGCGTCACAGGACCGCATTTCACCCTGCATGAGGCTAGCCGGACCCTGTTCTACCTGATTCCCAAGAATGCCAACAGCACGCAGATGGGAACCATCCTGCACGAGCTGGGATTCCATCCCAACCAGGGCAGTCCGTCCAAGGTGTGGGACGATGTGGCCCGGCGCCACCTGGTGTACCACCAGGATTATGATGAGACGGTGCACGGGGACTATAAGCACATAGCGGTTTACCGCGATCCTCTGGACCGTTTCATCAACCTGGCGAATTACGTCTGGTGCATCGACCGTGCCCTTTTTCATCCCTATACCCGGGAGTGCAGCACGAAGAGTACCTTGATTGATACGCTGCTCCTTCTCATTTCCATGAACCGGAGCAATCATCCCGGAATTTTTGAGCAGCATCTTGAAGGGCAGGCCTGGTATTACCACCATGCTCCGCGCATGGACGTGGTCATACCCATTGAACGGCTGAACGATTACATGCGGCAGGTCATGAGCGTGGAGCCGTTTTTCTGCAATATGGATTCCCGCAGTGAGTTGACTGCCGGAGACATGAGTCCCGGACAGATGAACAGGCTGAGAGAGGTGTGGAGCGAGGATTTCAACTTGAAGGAACAGTACGGGCACCTGTTCTGGAAGGGAACGGACAGGCCGTGAAGATGATGGAGGGAAAGGCTGAAGCTTCCTGCCGCCGTTCGCTTCTTCCTCCTGACATTGCCTATACCTGGATAGTTGTTTTCAAGTGTGTGGAAACAATCGTGCACCTGATGCGGTCACAGGGGATGCGGGTGATTTTGGAGACGATGCGGGCATAGGCCTGGAGCTGGGCTCCGTGGCGTTCCCGGAGCTGTTCCGCCGTGTCCGCATGGTCCGTCTTGAAGTCCACGATGCAGGCGGAATCTCCGTCAATGACCAGTCTGTCAATCACCCCGGAAATCCAGACATTCCCGTCAATGGCTTCAATGCGCTGTTCCTTCATCACGATTGCCGTTTCCGCCGGCATGAAGAGTTCCCTGATGGCGGGCACGTCCATGCATGCCGCCACGGTGCGTTCCGCCTCCGTGGCGGGGTGAAGGACCCAGTGCGGCCTGTCCTCCCCATTCCAGCGGGTGATTCGTTCAAAAACGGCATGGACGGCGGACCCGAATGCGGCCGATTCCCGCAGGGCGGCATCGTGCATGCTGCGGAAAAGGCCGTTTTCCCCGTCCAGGCCGGAGGGAGAGACTCGCTGCCTGAGAAGCGGCTTGTGAATGGGCCATTCGGGAGCGTTTTCCGGTACGGTCCGGGTGTCCGTTTCAGGAAGTTCCGCGTACCATTCCGGTTCTCCCCGTGAGTAGAGGCATTCCGCTCCCGATTCCGGAAGCGTGTCTTCCACACCGCATGAAGCGGCCAGAGCGGCGGAACGGATGATTTTCCACATGGATTCCGTCCTGAGTTCTCCCTTGCCTTCCCTGCCGGGCAGGATGATATGGCAGGCGCGCCTGGCGCGGGTGAGCGCTACGTAGAGTTTGCAGAATCCGTCGAATTGCTGTGTCGCCTTCCATGATTCGTACAGGGCGTGGAATTGGGGGACGGCGGTATATACCTGCTTGGAGGGGGCCATGACGATACCCTCAACGAGGCCGTTCCCGTCCCTTTTCACAAAGTGGGTCAGGTGGCGGCTGTCCGCAAAGGGGGCGTCCTTGCCTATCTGGGGCAGGATGACCATGTCGAATCCGAGCCCCTTGGATTTATGGATGGTCATGATGCGGACGATTCCTCCGGAGGGGTCCTCCCGGCGCGTCAGGTCTTCCATGTGGCGTATCCATTCGTCCAGGGATGCGCCGCGTTCGTCCACCTGTTCCGCTTCGTTCATCCAGACGGATAGGCGGTCCCGGTGGAAGTCCGTCAGTTCCACCCCTGCCAGGGCCATTCTTTTTTCCAGTTCCGTCATGACGGCGGCGTATCCCTCGCGCTCCAGCACCATATGCCAGCCGTTCCAGTCCATGCCCGGCCTGTGGTCCGGATTGATAAGGGGATGGAGGGGGGAGTGGGAAAGCAGCCCGGAGATAAAGGCGTCCCCCGGAGAAAGAAGCCACCGGAAGAAGGACAGCAGGGTTTTCCCCAGCGGGGAGTCCTGGCCCACGGGCACGTCGTCGCACACTTCTGCCGGCCAGCCGTGGGAAGTCAGCCATTCCCGGACGATCAGGGCCTGGTTTCTTGTGCTGACCAGAACGGCGACGTCCAGGCCGCGCCGCAGGGCGTTTGCCTGTTCCAGAATATCGGCCAGGGCCTGGCACACCAGGTCATTGGCGGAAGTTTCCTCCGTCCTGGGTGTCTGCCAGATCCGGGCGCATCCCGTGCGGGAGGCCAGGGCGGCCGCGCAGACGTGGGGCGGGTAGTCCCCCCACTGTTCCAGCGCCGCCTGTCCGCAGTCCGCTGCCGTCCGGGCGTAGTCGCAGATGTCGTTGACCATGTCCAGCACGGGCTGTACGGAGCGGTAGGATGTGGCCATGCCGCGCTCCTCCAGATGGAGCTGTCCGGCGACGGAACGGAAAAGCTCCGGGTCCCCTCCTCGCCATTGGTAAACGCTTTGCTTGAGGTCCCCCACCACAAAGATGCTGCCTTCCTGCTCCTCCCGGGTGTCTGTCAGGTCGTCCAGGAACGGCTTGATCACGCGCCACTGGGACTGGGAGGTGTCCTGGAATTCGTCCAGCATCCAGTGGTCGTAGCGGCAGTACATGCGGTACTGGAGGTCTCTTTTCAGTTCCGGAGTGACGGCTCCGTTCCCCAGCATGCGCGTGACGTCGTGGAACAGGAATCTGCCCTTGTTCCGGACCAGGGCGGAGTATTTGTCCTCAAAGATGCGCATCAGGCCGTGCGTGGAGCGGGTACGGTGCAGCGCCTGAAGAGTTTCCATCCGCAGCCAGCTTTGAATGAGTTCATCCAGGGGAGGAGACCAGAAGTCCCGGAATTTCTCCCGTGCCTCTTCCATGGTGAGTTTTTTTTCCGTATCGTGGAATTTCAGCCGTCCCAGCTTGACGTATGTCGAGAATCCGTTCAGAAAGCGCAGGAACATTTCTTTGTTTTTTGCCCCGTTCCTGCCTTCCGGCGCGGGCATGTCCTGCGCCCGGTCTATCAGGGCGTGCAGCGCGGCGTTGAACCGTTCCAGCGGAACGGGAGGGAGCAGTTCTTCCGGCGTGAAACCCAGTGTGGCGGGATTGCCCCATTTTCCGGCGTCCGGCTCATCCAGGAAGAGTTCATGGTAGGTGTTGAGCCTGCGGGTCATGGAGTCTTCCGCGTCCGCGGCTTCAGCGTCGGAGTCCGCTCCGGAGAGGAAGGCGTCTTCAAAGCTTTGCTCCTGTTCCGGGTTCAGGGAACATTCCCGGTACAGGGTGAGCAGGGCTTCCCGGCGGGCAAGCTTTTCCGCGGTGGTGTCTATCATGTTGAAGCCGCTGACTCCCAGTTCAAAGGTACTGGTCGCGGCAATTTGCGCGAACAGGCTGTCAATGGTGCAAAGGTTGAGGCGGGAGAGCTGCTGGACGAGCAGCCGGAGCATGTGCCGGAAACGTTCCTGGCAAAGGTGTTCCTTTTTCCAGGGTTCCGCGGCCTGCGGCCAGAGTCCCGGTTCTTCCGGCGTTCCCTTGATGACGGCCCAGAGCCGGTCCCTGAGGCGGGCGGCCCCGGCGGAGTCCGTGGCTCCGGCCGCCAGGTCTGTCAGAATGCGGTCCTTGAATTCCCCGGCGGCTTTCCGGGTGAAGGTAACGGCAATGAACCGCTCCGGATGGCTGCCGCGGTTCAGCGCCAGCAGGGCCAGGAAGCGCAGGGAGAGCTGGTAGGTTTTTCCCGTGCCGGCCGAGGCGGAGATGAGGATGTTGGTCAGGGAGGACATGTCAGAACGGCAGGTGGGGCGTGATGTTCAGTCCCAACAGGTCCTGAAGGGTTTCATGGCTGGAGGAGACGAGGTCCTTGAAGACGTCATAGGAAGGGGTGTCCCAGCCCAGCTCTTCCGCCGTGATGAGGCCGCGCCCTTCACGGATGAGGCGCATGAGTTCCAGAATCCAGGAACGGGCGCTTTCCAGGGCGCACATGTCGCATCCGGGCTGCGGATCATGGAGCGTGTTCCATGCGGAGATGCCGATGTCCAGCGGATTGGCGGGGAGTGCGTAATAGGCGGCGGTAGGCCGGCCGCAGTATTCCTCCATGGCCCAGAGGACATAGAGGGGCAGTTGCAGGTCCTTCCAGCGGAGGTGGACCGCCTTTCCGTTTTTCTGCCGTCTGGTATAAGGATGGAGGGTCGGGGAGAGCAGGGGCAGGGCATCCGGGCGCTTCATGGTCCCCAGATGCTTTTTTTCACAGGAGTCCGTCTTGCCCGTCTTGTAGTCGATGACCCGCAGGGAGCCGTCCGCATGGCGGTCAATGCGGTCAATGCGGAACCTCATGCTGAAGTCCCCCAGCCGCCAGTTTTCCACCGATTGTTCAAAGGCGATGCATGTCCATCCGTTCCGGAGGTCCTCCAAATGCTGTTCCGCGTACACGTTCAGCCGCTGTTCCATAGAGCGCTTCTGCAGGAGCAGGGGCATGAGCGGGCGGCTGCCGTACTGGCGCGTGAATGTTTCATCCAGTATTTCCCCGATTTCCCTTTGCAGGGCGGCCGTGGTCATTCCGTCCTTCAGGGAGGGGTGAAGACGGCAGAATTGTTCCAGAACGTCGTGAAGCATGGTCCCCAGTTCATTGGCGGCCATGTCTTCCTTGTCCGGCTGGAATTCGTCCGCATTCAGGTGCAGGGCCTCCCTCACCCAGAAGCGCATGGGGCAGGCCAGGAAGTTTTTCAGCGTGGTGGGGGAAAAGGGTTTTTCCCGCTCTTTCCACGGGTTCCGGTAGCCGGGCGCCATGGCGGTGATGTCCGTGGCCGTTTTCCAGCCTTCCGCGGGCTGGATGTGCCAGCCTCCGCGGCGATAGGGCAGGGGCGGGGCCGGCGCGGAGCATTCACGGAAGAGCAGTTCCACGCGGCGCGGCAGCTCTTCATCCGCACAGCGCATCAGCAGGGAGGAAGGCGTCAGGGGATCGTTTCTGCTGCTCGTCCGGGACAGGACGAAGAACAGGCTTCCCGCCCGTTCCCGGGAGTGGATCAGCGCCGTGAGCAGGAAGCTGTCCCGCGCCTTTTTCCGGGAAAAGGAGTCCATGCCCAGGGATTCCCGGAGCGGTTCCGGCATGAATTGGTCCGCCATGCCTCCTTCCGGGACGATGCCCTCGTTCAGTCCGGTCACGATGAGGTTTTTTTCCGGGCGGAAATGGAGTTCCATCCATCCCAGGGCATCCAGCACCGCGTGTTCCTTTCTGCCGTTCTTGACGCGGGCGGCGTGGAGACACCGCATCAGCAATTGAAGGGCCGTAGCCGGAGCGGAAAAGAGGCCGCTTTTTTTCTGGAGGCGGGCCAGGCCGGAGATGCAGGAATGGAAGGTTTCCGCCGCTTCCGTGTCCGCCCCATAGGCGGCCGCCAGCGCCGGATACCACGCGAGCAGGCGTTCCCCCAGCCGCCGCGGCTCTTTCATGCGGTCCCTCCATTCCAGAATTTTGCACACGGACGGGATGGCCCCCGGATAGTCGGTACGGAGGCGCTTGAGGAGGTATTCCTCCGTTTCCGGCAGGAATTTCTGCCGCACCCTGTCCAGGGAGGCGCAGCAGTATTGCTGGTCACGAATGCCCAGGGAGGCGCAGAGCAGGGAAGAGCGCATCAGGTTGAACACAGGCCGCGCCTTTCCGTTTTCCTCCACGGCCAGCAGGAGGTGGCGTAGCAGGTCCATGATGCCCGTTCCGGCAAAGGGCCTGCCTTCCGGATTGTACAGGCCCCAGCCGTATGACCTGAGCCGTGCGTCCAGGGCCACATTCATGTCCGGATCGCACACGCCCAGGGCGACGTCCGTCTTTCCGGATTCCGCCGTTTGAGCGATGATGCGGCACGTTTCCGCGGCCAGGCTGCCGGGGCCGGGCGTTACGCGGATTTGTTCCTCGCGGACGGGAATGGCGCGTTCAGCCCAGATTTCCGGTCTGGGGCAGCCCCAGTCGTCAAAGGCGTCCCGTTCCTCTTCCGGAGCGTGCACCCAGATTTGCACGGGAATGCCCTGTTCTTCCGCATGGCGGAGGGCGTGCTTCAATGGCCGGGGGATGTCGGGCACGCAGGCGACGATGATTTGTCCGCCCGTTTCCAGCAGGGTGGCCGCCAGATGGGAAGGCGCGGCTGCCTGAAGCAGGGCTTCCGTCCGGTTCCGGAGCTGCCATCCGTCCAGATGTTCGCTGCACCGGGAAAAGAGGCGGGACAGGTCCGGCCAGCGTTCGTCCATGCCGGAGCAGGCGTCCTCAGCCTGTCCGCAGGTGACGCCCTGGTTCAGCATGGAATGGCTGAGGGACTGGAGGGCCGCCGCCATGTCCAGAAGGCTGGAGAAGTCATCCGGCATGCGCTTCGGGAACAGGCGCGGGTAGAGCCGGTGGGGCGCGTCTCCAAGGGATTGCATCCAGGCGGCCAGTTCCTCCAGGCGGGTGGCTTCGTCTTCCTCTTCTTCCGGCTGGATGAATTGGTCCGCCGGCAGAACGTGCGGAGGGAACACGGCTTTTCCCGGGCAGGAGGCCGTCAGGAATTCCCTGAGCTGCCTGCCTGATTCACGGGTGGGAACCAGTACCGCGTGCTTGTAGAAGTCCATTTCCACGGCAAGCAGGCGTTCCGCCACGGCGTAGCAGGCTGGTTTGTCCCAGGATAGAAAAAAACGGTGCATGGGAGGGAGAACGGATACCGTTTCCGGAGAGGGCGGGCAGAGCAGGGAAACGGTACGGAAATGTTAACTGAAAAAACGCCCTTTTCCATTCTTTTTTACCGCTGTCGGCATTGTTTTGTTCTGCGGCATTTCCTGCCAGCCGGGGCATGTTTTTGCATGGGGAGTGAATGTTTATCCGTATGTTTTTTCTAATCATGCTGGTAATCAAACGGTCATGGATTTCAAGCCTGGAAAGGACATGGGGTATCTTCCTTATTCCCTGTAAGATTTGTTGACTTTCAATACTCCGGTCCATATTTCCGGGGAATGTACAAGATACTCGTAGTAAGTCTTCCAGATTCTCCCAAACGCAATACCATGGCACAGCGTCTCTCCGTTCAGGGGCTTGCCTGGGAATGGGTGGATGGCGTGCGCATCGCCGCCATGGAAGACATTCCTCCGGAAGAACGGAATGATTTGGAAGCCTACGGCGTAGCCCGGCTCAGACAGGCGCCGGAGTACGTCTGCCGCGTGACCGGGTGCAAGCGGGCCATGCGCCGCGCCATTGAGCAGGCCTGCTCCTGCACGGAGGATTGGGTACTCATTCTTCAGGATGATGCGGAGCCGGTGGATTTCCTGGACTTGAAACTGAAGGAATTGTTCCGCCGGGTTCCTGATGAGGCCGCGTGCATGATGCTCCATCACGGGAAAAGAGGAATGGAGAAGAAGGATGGGTGGATGCGTGTCATGGGAGACGTCCGCAGCATGACTGCCTTTGCCTTGCGCCCTTCGTTCGCTCCGGTCATGTCTCAGGCCCTGCGGCACTGGGGAGGAGAGGCGGACCGCATTTGGGGGCGGCTGGTCCGGAATGGGGCGTTTATTCTTTCCGCGGAACCCATGCTTGTCTCATGCAGCCAGAAAGGGAGCGACATTATTGGCGGCATTCCCGAACTGAAGAAGTTCTGGGAATGAGCACCCCCATTCCAGGTCTGGGAGTTTGTGCATCAAATAATGCGTAAATAACGCGTGCAAAGGGGTTCCGTGCCTCCTCATATCAGCATGCTTCCGACGCGTTTGCTGTCGGTTTTCCGGACGGAGCAGATTGTTCCTACTGTTCCTGCATGGCTGCCGGCGCCTTGCCGCGCGTTACCAGGAAAACGCCCGTGAAGACCAGCAGGACGGAGAGCGTTTTCAGCCAACCGAATTGGTCCATGCCCCACAGGACGGCCACGGAGGAAGCGATGACCGGCTGGCAGTAGTTGTACATGCTCACCGCGGTGGGCTTGAGCCGCTGCTGTGCGAAGGACAGGCAGATATAGCTGACGAAGGTGGCCAGCACGACCACATAGGCGATGCCCGTCCACGTCTGGAGGGGCAGGCTGGAGTAGGGAACGGAGGAGACTTCCCGGAAGGTGAAGGGCAGGCACGCGCATACGGCATACGTGAACATCCATTTCATCAGCGTGACAGGGGAGTATTTGCCGATCAGCCTTTTGAAGAACACGAAGTAAACGGCCACACTGCACTGGGATGCCAGGCAGAGGATGTCCCCCAGCAGGTTGTTGTCTCCGGGTGCCGCCGGAGCGTGGCTGCCCCCGGTAATCAGCAGGACGGCCCCGATGGCGCTGGCGCATACGCCCGCCGCCTTCCGGCCCGTGATCATTTCCCGGAGCACGAAGGCCGCCAGAATCATGGTCAGGATGGGGGTGATGGTCGTGATGATGGCGGCATCCGCCGGGGAGGTGAAACCCACGCCTACGGTAAAGGCCATCTGGTTGAAGATGATTCCGAACAGGGAGGCGTAAAACAGCTTCAAACGGTCACGCGGGTCGATTTTTTCCCGGGGCACGAAGCAGGAAGCCAGCCAGAACAGCACGGCGGCGCCCAGCAGCCGGAACGTGGCCAGGGAGGCGGAGCTTACTTCCCCTCCCTGCATGACCAGCTTGCTGACCGGGGACATGAGCCCCCAGATGACGGCGGCCGCACCCATGGCGGCGTGTCCCTTCAAGGTTCCGGATTCCATCTTGGCGTCCCGCGTTTGCGGGGGGGGCGGCATTGTCTGCCTCCGGGGAAGGAATGCAAGAGTTTTTACCGTATTTCCTGCGGTGTGCCTGTACCCTTCATGCCGCGCGGAGAACGCCGTCGGGGGATGCGGCGTTCCCGTTTTTCCGGAGTTACGGCTTCGGCATGGAAATGCTGATCTTGTGTTCCCGGCTGTTGCCGCGGAGTTCCGGAGCGTACATGGCTTCCAGAACGGCGGGGAGGGCGCTGAACCTGCCCGGTCGTTCGGCGCGGAGGCGGTGGCTGATCTGGTATTCGCCCATCGGCAGGGAGGACAGAAAGACGCGTATTTCCTCATCGCCTATTTCCTTGTAGCCGGAGACGGTGCCCATCCAGGCGTATCCGCTGACGATGTCCTGGGATTCGCAGCCAGCCGGCTTCGGGTCACTCAGCATCAGGTATTCCACATCGTTTTTCGTTTTTACGCTCATCACCACTTCAATGATGTCTCCGCTGGCGATGACGTCTCCGTCTTTCAGCAGCGTGCGGCGGGTCTGGTCGCGGCCGCGGGAAACGAGTTCCCCGGCGTCCGTCTGTGTGTCCTTTATGGAATCCTCCTTCACCGTTTCCTTTTCAATGCGGTAGTAGGAACGTTCCACAGTGACGGCGTTTCCGGCGGCGGGGATGGGGTCTTCCAGGGAGAAGTAGCTGAGCGTGGAGCCGGCATAGATGTTGCCGCTCCCCTTTTTCCTGCGGATGGTGATGCAGTGCTGGCCGTCCGTCAGGTCCTTGCCGCTCATGCTCCATTCGTTGTCGAAGGTGAAGAGGGTCTCCTTGGTACTGGAAACGGTTTTCACCGGAACGCCGTCATAGAGGATTTCCGCCTCCATGTCTTCCATGCCTTCCCGGGTCTGGAAGAGGTAGGCGGACAGGGCTTCCAGGCAGTCCGCCGTATCTTTCGTGGAATCCCAGTAGGAGCCGTTGGCGCGGTTGTTGAGCAGCCATTTGGCCAGGCGGGATGTGACGGGGTTTTTGGGATCGCTCTTAGCCATCAATTTCAGGTAGGCCGCCTGGGTCGCTACATTGCTGCCGTACCAGCGCCACCAATAGCCCTGGTTGGGGAGGCGGAGCCATGCGGTTTGCAGGGAGTCGTCCTGCTGAAGGAACTGGGAGATGACGGGCATGATTTCCTTGAAGTCGTCCATGCGGTGGGCGTCCAGCAGGATTTCCGCAAGCTGGATCTGGCTGATGACCGGGAGTTCCAGCCTGTCGCGGAACAGGTAGCGTTCCATTTGGAGGTCCCGGACGCCGTTTTCCGCAAGCACGGAATAAATCAGCACGTCTGACGCGGAGGCCGTGAGGCGGTAGTCTCCCAGCTCGCGGATGGCTTTTTGTTTTGCCGGGCCGTCAGGCTGTTTTTCCAGTTTCCGGTAGGCGTCCCCCTTGACGAGCAGGGCCAGCTGCCTGTTCTGGTGGCCGGTCAGCCATGACACGGCGCGGGACAGCATGTTCCCCGGTAGCTTGGCCGTGCTTCCGGCAATCTTGAGGCCGTGGACGACGTGGGCGGTCATCACCGGGTCTCCCCGGTCCGCTCCGCCGAACCATCCCCAGGAGCCGTTGGAAAGCTGTTTTTCCCGGAGGTCGCGGATGCCCTTTTCCGCCATGGCCTTCAGTTTGCTCTCGCTGTATACGGGGTTGCGTTCCAGACGTTTCATGACTTTGTCGTAGAACGCCTTGTCCCTGATGGTCTGCGGGTCCAGGTTGCGGTGGCTTTCCAGCGCCTGGCCGGGGTCCAGGCCCAGCTGCTTGAGCGTGTCCGCTACGATGACGGCAGGCAGGAAGCGGTTGAGCGTCTGCTCCACGCAACCGTAGGGGTATTCCGCCAGATAGGGCAGGGCTTCCACCATGCTCAGGGCGATGCTGGGGGAGACCTTCACGACGAGATTGCTTTCCTCCCTGCGCCTTTGCTGCGGAAGATTGATGGTGAGCTGCCGTTCCCGGTCCTCGGGCAGCAGGACGGTACTGTCCGCGTGCAATTGCTTCATGCCGTGCACCAGCACGGGGAAGTCCATCTGCATGGCGTCTCCCAGGGGGCCTGCGGCCGCTTCCATGGCAACGGTTGCGGTTCCCTCCCTGATGGCCGTGGTCCACCAGTTCACGGTCACCTGCCCCTGTGCGGGAACGGCCACTTCCCTTACGGCGGCGTTGTCCGTTCCGGCGGCCAATCCGTCCAGGGCGGAGGAATTGCCGGGCATCAGGTTCAGGCAGTCGTTTTTCAGGGAGATGGAGA
The DNA here is from genome assembly GCA_021202525.1 of Akkermansiaceae bacterium. GTDB lineage: Bacteria > Verrucomicrobiota > Verrucomicrobiia > Verrucomicrobiales > Akkermansiaceae > Akkermansia. The sequence goes on from JAJQCV010000093.1 coordinate 12,452, forward strand.
TGCGGGCCTGCGCGTCCTTGTCCGTCCGGTTGCGGACGATGGCGCTGAGCATGACAATGTCCTTTTCCACGAAGAAGCGGGGCGCCTGCATGCTGACCATGAAATCCTTCGTCGTCAGGAATTCCGCGGAAGCCTGCCCTACCTGCAGGGCGGAGGTGACCACCCAGGCAGCCGCCTTCCACGTGGTCAGGTTGTCCGGCATGTCCACCGGGACGGCGACCATGCCTTCTTCATCCGTTGCGAGCGTGCCGCACCACTTGATGCTGTCCGCAAAGTTGGTGCGCAGTTGAATCGCGGGGGAGGAGTCCTGCTGTCCGGCCGCCGCCTCCTCTCCTCCAAAGGCATCCGCCATTTCTGCTTCACCCATTGCCGCCATGGCTGGCGTTGCCGGTGTACGAGGGAATGCTTGGGACTTTGCCAGCATACCGTTTACCGATCGTTTGCTTATGGCAAAATTTCCCGTTCTGTTTCCTCCGGTAACAAATCCGCCGGCGAAATCTCCGAATGGAGCGGAGAGGTCCGGTCCGGCGAGAGGTTGGAAGTAGGGCTGGTCCGGCCCGTTCTCCGTTTCCGTCCCTTTGTCCTGCATGGCGCTGAGGTTGAGGAAACGGGTCCCATTCAACCTCCCCCACGTGGTTTCGGCGATGTTGGAGACGTTGGGCCGGGCAATGTATTCCAGTGCCTTGTCATAAACTGCCAGCGTGACAATGCCGTTTTTCACGGGGGGCCGTCCGGTCCCTTGACTTGTACGGTCACACGGCCCTTTTCGCCCGGCTGGTACCGGGGCCTGGACGGAGAAACGGCAGGCTCCAGCATCTGGCCGGCCGGCGGCAGGAGCAATTCCGCGGATGCCTGGTGCAGTTCCCCGTTCCGTACGGTGAAGGCGTTGACGCCCATGTTGGGCATGTCTTCCCTGGTCAGGGGGCATTCCACCAGGGCCGTCTGCCTGTCCAGCGTGACCAGGCGGCGGGATTCGTTTTTCCATGAGTTGCGCAGGAAGGTCCAGACATGGGCGTCCGGATAGTCGGACGCGATGAGCAGGCTGGCGGTTTCTCCGGGAGCATACTCGTTCTTGTCCGGAGTGATGGACAGGGGATTGATTTTAAAAGGATGACGTTCCCCCGTGCCGTAGGAAAGAAACTGGCGGGAGCCTTCCACCTTGCTGCCCTGGCTGTCCTCCAGCGTTGTTTGCAGGAGGTACAGTCCGGAGTCCCCGGTTTGGAAGGTGAGGGAAACCGTGCCCTCATCATTGGTGGCCACGTCCCATTCCGCCAGGGACTGGCGGCTGGAATCCGCATGGATACGGTACAATACCGTTTTTCCCTTCGCCTTCCCTATCTTGACGCCGTCCGCCGTGGCTGCCGTGATGGTGGCCCGGACCGGTACCCCCGCGGGAGCGTAGCCCCGGCTCAGGGAGGTGAAGATATTGAACGGGCGGCAGGTGGCGATGACCTGGCCGGAAGCGGAGACTTCCCTCAGGGAGGCGTCCGTGACGCTGACGGAAACGCGGTAGGTTATGTCCTGGGAGGCGAAGTCCCTGGCGTCCTGTTCCGTGGACAGTTCCACGGAGGCCTTGCCGTCCTTGTCCAGGGGAATGGTTTTTTCCAGCACCGTGAGGGGCGGGTCGGGCGTGAAATAGGTGTAATAGGGGCTGGATTCCCTGGAATACAGCCAGCTCCATTTCCAGTAGGGGGTCCAGACGTCCGCCCCCAGGGTGCGGGTGATGGTGATGGTGGCTTTTCCTTCGTTCACCGGGCCTCCGGCGTAATAGTCCGCCTGGACGGAAACGGGGATGGGCTGTCCCAGCCTGAGGGGCTTGTCCGGGGCGTCCATCTTGACGGTGAATTCCGGCTTCTTGTATTCTTCCATCCGGAACAGGGGGGCGTACAGGGTGCGGTTCGTTTTGTTGAAAGCCAGTGTTGCCCTGTACTGGCCCAGGGGCGCTCCGTTCGGAATGAGCAGCTCCAGGTCAAACCCGCCCGTGGCGTCCGTGGTGACTGTTTGTTCCGGGAAAATTCCCTTGTCCCCGGTAGGGCCGAGAATGGTCAGCGTCAATTTTTTTCCGGCACAGTCTTTCGTGCCGGGATTGGCGAAGTCCGGACGGAACAGGATTCCCCTGAACCGGGCCGTCTGTCCCGGCCGGTAAACGGGCTGGCTTTCCAGGAAGAAACAGCCATAGGAGCTGGAAGCCTTGTTGTTCAGGGACATCCGGGAGCTTCCGGAGTTCCAGTATTGTCCTTCTCCCGTTACGGCGTAGCTGTCTCCATGGGTGGCGATGCCCAGGAGATTATGGTAGGTGGGAGAATTACCGTTGTCCGGAGGCAGTGTTTCTATCAGAACGCCGTTTTTATCCGTGGTGCCCTTTACTTGTTTTGTTTTAAGTGTTTTGTCCTCCCTGTAGCGCAGCAGGCTGATTTTGCCGCCTTCCACGGGAGCCCCCGTTTTGGCTTCCGCCAGGAACCAGAGATTGCCCTCCGGAATGGAACGGCGGATCAGCACCAGGTCGGACAGGGAGAGGAGCCGGTGGAAACGGTAGCCGTTGTTCAGCGTGACGGTCAGGAGGTACCAGCCCGGTCGGCTGGCGGGCACGGACAACTGGGCAATCCGGTCCAGGTGCTGGTCTCCGGGCTCCAGACTGATGCTTTCCCCCTTGATTTCCTTTCCCAGGTAACGGGCGGCTGATTTTTCATTCAACAGATTGGAAAGAAGAGTATTGAACCCGGAATATTTTTCTTCATAGTTTTTCCCCAGTTTTTTTGAGGCAAGAAGGGTGTTCATGCGCTCCTCCTGCCACAGCCTGACATTGACGGGACGTGCCGTGATGGAGGCGCTGGCGGCGTTCCTGTAAATGAACGCCATGGAGACGGGCTCTTCGGAAAGCAGCGTTCTTCCGTCCTCCTCAAATGCTCCGTTGGGTTCCGTAATGGAGGCAATTTCCTCCTGAAGAAAATCGATAGCGTCATCCGTATATGTCACTGTATTTTCAGCATCCTCCTCCGCCGGTTTGGCGCTGCCGCGTTCATGATACGCCTGAAGCATGTCCTTGTAGGCTTGCAGTGTTTTTTTCAGAACATCGGCGGCTGCCGGGCGCTGGTTGCGCGCCAGAAACTCTCCACTGATGATTTTTGCGGCATCCAGATAGGGTTTCGCAGGGTAGGGGGAAGGGGTCACCCGGGATGCCATCCGGATGAAGTCGTAATCCGGAGGCAGTGTGATGAGCATGAATTTACCCTTGTCCGTCCGGTCCGTTCTGACGACGGTCTGGTCCGTTTTCAAATCCGCGGGGTTGATGCCCTCCACTGATCCCGCATTGCCCGGACCGTACACGAATTCCTGGTACGGCATCGTATTCGCATAGGAAAGAAGGTTCCGGCACCAGGATGCCGTGAACAGGCTGACCTCGTTTGCCAATTCCGGGTTCGCCCGGACGGCGGCGTCCAGCAGCCAGCGTACGCGTTCGCCGTCATTCCCGGCCGCGTCCCAGGAAGAGGAAGCGTGGTAGAAGACGATTTCCGTTTTTCCCGTGGCCGGGTCCACGGCAACGGGCAGCGTGGAAACGTTGCGGAATTCGGGGGCTTCCTGGTTGGAAACGTAGCCCGGGAGTTTTTCAAGTCCGGTCAGGTTGCCCAGGGCCGCATAAGTCTGGAATGCGGAGGAAGGCTGGTAATAATCATAGTTCTTCAGGAATGCCTTCGCCATCATGAACCGTGCGAGGCCGAGCAGTTTCATGTCCTTGTTCCGTTCCGCGATGTCCATTGCCTTCAAAAGGCAGCACAGGGCTTCCACCTTGTCCCTCTTTTGCCCGGAATATTCGCCCTGCCAGGGGCGGCTGACACGGATGTACTTACCATCCGCCAGCTTGAAGGTGTGGTTGGCCGTCTGATACAATTCGGCGGCGGCCATCAGGAACCACGGATTTTCTCCATGGCGTTTCATTTGTTCCTGAAGAATGGTGTCCAGATTCGTGGAATCGTTCAGGCCGTCCAAATTCTGGAGGGCGCGGTAGTAGAGAGCCAGATCTTTCCCGCTGTACCGGTCGTCGTATTCGTCAAGCTGTTTCAGGGCTTGTTCCGCGGCCTGCTTGAACAGCCTTTTATTCAGGAGATTGTCCATGTCCTTGATGGACTGCTCCCGCTGCTCCGGAGCGGAGGCAGGAACGGCTGCCGTACACGGCCCTCCGGAAACCAGAAAAGCCGCCGCCAGAAAAAGAGCGGAAAAGATTTTGTTCATTCCACCACATTACCCGACAAAAAGAGTTTGGCAAGTTACAAGTAGGTTACAAAATGGGGAAAGATGACGCGGGACGGAGGAAGGATACAGATTTATGAGAGACTGCCTGTCAATATGCAGCCCCGTTTCATTTCAGATGATTGATGGCTGACTGCATGTTCCGGACGGCATCTTCCCCGTCTCCCCTTCTTCCGGTCATACTCCGGTTTCCGCACTGCCGGCGTGAAGTGCGCCGCTTCGTATCGGGCCGCAGGCTTTCGGCGGAGCAGGGCCAGAGCCGCTTCCCTGTGCCGTTCCTTCCGGGCTGCCGGCGGTCAGTTCCCGCCGTTGCGGCAGGCCAGACGGTAGATGTTCCGGACGTCCTCCGCATCCAGCCTTTCCAGTCCCCCAACGGGGCCGCGTACGCTGATGGCCTGTTCCGCCATCAGCGGAAAATCTTCAGGCCGGATTCCCAGTTCCTCCATGGACGTGGGCAGCCCCAGTTCCCTGTAAAAGCCTTCCAGCCTGGCAATGCCTTCCCGGATGATGGCTTCCGGCTCCCGGCAGGAGCCTTCCACGCGCATCACGTTGAGGGAAAATTGAAGGAACATGTCCCGGTGCCGGGGGGAAACGTACTTCATCCATGCGGGCGTGACGACGGCCAGGCCCGCGCCGTGGTCCACATGGTACAGGGCGCTGAGTTCGTGTTCCATGGCGTGGCAGGCCCAGTCCTGCTCCCGGCCCACGCCCAGCAGGTTGTTATGGGCGATGTTGCCGGAGAAGGCTATTTCCGCCCAGGCATCGTAATCATGCAGGTTTCCGTTCAGGATGCGGGCGTTTCTCATGATGGTGCGCAGGGTGGCTTCACAGAGGCTGTCGGAAAGGTCCGTATGGAGGGTCCGGGTGAAATAGCGCTCGAAAATGTGGCTCATCATGTCGCTCACGCCGTTGGCCATCTGGCGGTGGGGAAGGGTGAAGAACAGCTCCGGATTGATGATGCTGAACACGGGCCGCAGGGCGGGAGCCCCGTAGCCCAGCTTCCTTCTGGTTTCTTCATTCGTGATGACCGTGTTGGGGCTGCTTTCGCTGCCGGCGGCGGGGATGGTCAGCACCGTGGCGACGGGCAGCGGTTCAAAATCCGGCTGTTTTTTGGAAAGGTACAGGTCCCAGACGTCTCCGCCGTAAGGGACGCCCAGGGCAATTGCCTTGGCGGAATCAATCACGCTGCCGCCTCCTACGGCCAGCACCATGCCCAAGCCGTGTTCCCGGCACAGGCGGATGCCTTCGTACACCAGGGGCAGCGTGGGGTTGGGCTGGACACCGCCAAGTTCCTCATATTCCACGCCTGCGGCTTTCAGGGATGCCGTGATGGAGTCGTATAGGCCGGAGCGCCTGATGCTGCCGCCTCCGTAATGGAGCAGGATTTTTTTGCCGAACGGTTTCAGGAGCCTGCCTGCCTCATGCTGGGTTCCTTTTCCGAAAATGAGCGTCGTCTTGTTGTCGTAAATGAAATTGAGCATGGCGGAACAGGGGGGATGATGAACCAACGCTACGTCTCTTCCATTCACGGCTCAAGGCTTTTGTGCGCCCCGTTGCGTTGCGGACGGGGCGTCCGGCTGTTTTGACGGAAGATGATTTCCCAAATACCGTTCCAGTTCCCTTCTGTCTTTCCGGAGCTGTTCCAGTTCTTCGGAACTTTCCTGAAGATAGTCCATCCTTACCCACCTCCGGAACCGGTAAATATCCGTCAGAATGCCTGATATTCCGGGTGCAAGGGAACCGGGATCATCATCCGGTCCTTGTCCTGGGCCTTCCTGAATCAGCCCCTCCTCTCCCAGATCCGTACGAAAGAGCATGTCCGGAAAGGTCTCCTGGAGTTTTTTGCTGCTCCTGGACCGGGCAAGCAGGCGGAGATAGGTTTTCAACTCCTTTTCCGCGGCAGGTTCCAGCTTCAAAAAGAAAAGCTGAACCCTCATTCCTTCCCCGTCTCACCACAACTCATAAGGCGACATGGACGGGGGATTGTCCATCCGGCTGAAATCGTGCATGCGGTAAAAGGGCAGTCCGAGCTCCGTGGTGGCTACATGCAAAAAGCCCTGGTGGATAAATGCGCCGCAGCATGGTCCTTCCGAATAAACGTGCATCCAGGCCGTGGTGTCCTCCGGAGTATTGGGAAACAGGTCTTTCCACACCGGATTACTTGAAAGAGGAAGAGCCATGCATTCTTTGACGGTATCTTCCTTCAGGTGCTTGCCATGGCGCAAAGGGGGATTTTCCCTTCCCATAACTCGTATCCATCGTCCGGAAAGGGAGGGAAGAAATTGGTCATCAACTCCGAAATGGATATTTCATTCGGCGGTACTTTTTTCATTTCAGCAGCAGTGCTGCGGGCATCAGCAGAGCACAGCTTCATCAGCATGCGCTGAGTATCGGGCGTGAAGTCATCCATGCTTGCCGCATCAAAAAGAATGCGGAAAATGTGGAACATCTGGCGTTTCAGAGGGAGTGTGCGGCGGGAAAAATGCAATTCCGTCGCCACCAGCCCTGGAGTTGCAGAATAATAGCAGTATCCCTGGTCGCAGCTTTCAAAAGCTTCCACAGGCAGCTCAAGGACGGCAGTTTCCAGGCATTCCTTCCAGGTCGTCTTAAGTTCCTGCGCCAGAGCGGGCGGCAGGGCGGCAACGCCGCGGAGGACGTAATTCCTGCTGTATTCCTGTTGGAGTCGACGCGCGATATCATCATACATCCGGGCTTCCACCAGATCGAGATATGGATGAATCCAGGATGGGAAAGTTTCACTGGGAAAACAGGCCGGAAGATGGTCTCTGAGGATATTGACCCACCTGCCTTTCCACAAGGGGGCACTGTTGACGTAATATGGAATGTTGGTTCCTTGAGCCGTTGCAGCCCAGTAGAGTTCATTCCCCCGGAGGGCAATGGAGGATTCCGGCTCCTCGAAGACGGAATATGTGGCGGCCAGTTCATAATCTGAAGCGGCTTTCGGCAGAAGTGTGTAAAAAGGGAAGGGGGATGCGGTTGCTTTCCCAATAGAGGTGGTAGGGATAGTATTTTAAATTTTCCAGTTTTGTTCCCGTCTGGTCAGGGGTGAAGGGAGGATGGTAGGTGGAGCGTATGGCGGCGCGCGCATCGGGGAAAGTGGCATAGCCATAGGCACCGCCTCCCGTAAAAGAGTACAGAAGAGACAGAAAACAGGTAGCGGAGAGAAACCTCATGAAAACCAAACTAGAAAAATAACCGTTCAAAATCAAGGTTCATGGCGCAATCGTGCCGCTTTTTGCTTGAGCCCTGGAATTTTCCCGTTTATTGTCCTGCACGGACAATGTCCGGTCCCCGTAGTTCAATGGATAGAACGGGTCTCTCCTAAAGACTAGATGCAGGTTCGATTCCTGCCGGGGACGCCACCTAACCTTATCACCTTGCATAGCTAGTAAAAATGTAAGGTTTTTCTTTTTTGTCCTCCATGATACGCATAATGCATTACTGTGTTAAGGTCATTCAAGAGTACATTTTCCAGTTTCCGCAAGGTGCATCACTCAATTATTCGTCATTAAGGCTAGACTGAAAAAAGAAATATGCTCGATTTGTCACCTCTTATGGTGCAGGAATGTAGCAGGTAAAAACACAGGCAGAACAGAAAAGGGATTAGGAGGAAGATGGTTGAATTGCCTTTCCACAGTTTACGGATAACTGCTGTCACTGCCTCATGGCTCGTCGGGGTTCCCGCTAGTTTATGACATGTGATTATGGGGCATGTTCTGAAGAGATTGGGTGAGTGGGATTCCAAAGCCATGGTTAGTCCTATGATATACTTTGCTCTATGAGGAGACTTTCAGAAGAATTGCTACGAAGCTGCTGCATCAATATGGCGCAGCTCACCACAGAGAAGAGTTCTCGTTTTTGGGAGATTCTGTTTAGGAGTAAAATGATTTTTACATTCTCCGTTTTTTGTTCTTAAATCCAGGTAAAAAAGGTACATTTTGATTGTTTTTTTATGTTGTCTAACTCGAGGCGTATAAGAAACCTTTAATTCCAGTATATAATAAGCTATGGGCTTATTTTTTGAATCTAGTTGAACATGCACAGCCACAATATATACTTTTTTTGTAGGATTTACGTCTTGAGTTTTAATGCTATTTGCTATTGATTCTTGTCCCCATATAATAGGAAGAGGAGAAAGGGATATTTCTGATATTCTACCTCTGTCTCCTGTGTGTCCATCTTCTTGAGTACAATCAATTTCTTTGTTAAACTGAACAAGTTGTAATTTTGCCGATGAAATGTATTCGTTTTTTCTAGCTGCACGATATTTTAGAGTTTTTTCAATCCCTTGAGAAGTTTTTTGAACTTCTTGAGGGTTAAATCTTATTG
>JAJQCV010000112.1:0-62015 GCA_021202525.1 Akkermansiaceae bacterium
AGTATCTGGAAAGCAACATTCGGGGAAAGATGATGACTGCGGACATTCCTGAAAATGCCGTCTTCTGCCTGCCGCCCTGTGCAGAGCTCTTATCGTGACGGGAATCAAAGAGGCGCCATAGCCGGCATGAATCTAAAAGGCCGGATATTCCTTTTACAAGGAAACAGGGAAGACCAGTCCTGGGTTATTTCAAGATTCATGATTGCCTGTACGCATGGGAAGGTTCGAATGTTCTTTACGATACCCACGTTGACGGTAAAGGGCGCCAAGGAGCTTACAATCTTCATTCCGAATGGTATGAGTATAAAAGTAAGGTGGCACCCCAAATTGACCGGGACAGGCTGCTTCTAATTCATGGAATAGGCGAGCCTGTGGATGTTAAACGTTACCATCAGTATAAGGATGAAAGAAGAAAACAGTATGGTTCTTATTTCCATGCATTATCAACTATATTGATGTCCAGAAGTGATAAAGATCTTCCTCCCATACCCGCAAAGTATCAATTTCAACTCTGAAAAAGAAACATATATTGTCATGGGAATTATGGCCGCATGCGCCATTGCCGCGGTAATTCTCTTGATGAGTTTTATCTGTGAACCTGTAAGCGTTGCACTAAATGTTTTTATCAATTTGTGAGGGGAAATCAGCTTTTGATTTTTTGACGGGAATGTGCATTGTCTTCTTTGCTCTCTTGTTTCCTTTTCGGTCAGACGGTTGTTTTTGAAGGGGCCTTTCAACATGAACCGGGTGCAATGAGTAGAGTTCGCAGTTTGGAAAGGTGATGTTTTCAAGCCTTTTTCATCATCAGGGACATCCTCATGGCCTTTTAGAGGCAATAGTCCTTGACCCAAGTTTATAATTGTCTTAGTAAAAGATAGTTGTTTTTGTTTTCTAACTGGTTGTTTCTCTTTTATAATTTTCCCCTGTCATCTTCAAACCCACTCCATTCAACTTGAATCCTACCTGTTCCGCTATCTACTCCCTGAATTTGGTCATCCCGCATGCTTACGAAGAAACCGGCATAATACTGTTGTGTCCGACGCGGAATTTCCGGGAAGATAAAAATAGTCAACCTTTTGCCGAACGATGAAAAGAAATTGGAAATTTATCTTTCTTGCCTCTGTATCAGCCGTCTTTTTTACAGGGGCAATGGCTTCTCCCGTACAGGAGAAGGCGGTTTCTCCATCTGATTGGTGGGAACTTCTGAAAGCTCCCTCGGTTCTCAGGCCTGTCGGGCGGGAGGCGCAACGAATGACGGACATGTTGTCTGAAATTACCCGGTTGGAAGAAGAGGACCTGATCTGGCTGCAGGTGCCTGAGGATGTCTGCGACGGAGGAATAAGGCTGTGGGCGATCAACAGGGAGAATGTCTTGAAGGCGGCCCAACCTGTTTACTTTCCCGAAGTTTACAGGTTTTTCACTCAGTATGGGGAGAGCCCGCCTTTCAAGAATCTTGATCCCAGGGTGTTGAATTCATGGAGGGGGATGGAATTCCGCCAGGTTCCTTTGGAGAGTGAGCTGAGTGCGGTTGTTGAGTCGTTGTACAAGGCACTTGGCCGGTATTATGATCAACCCGGCCTTGACGTTTCATGGAGCATATGCGCTACGTGCAATCCGCAATATGACAATGAGATGATGGGGCAGGATGTCCTTGTGGCGGCCGGCAGGCTTGGAGGGGAATTCCACGGATTCAGTACCGGCATGTGCAGTATGACCGTTGTCCAGGCGTGGGAGTATTTATGCCTGCTGCTGCATGACTCAGCTCTTTTTGGAGTGCTGGGCCGGGATGAACAATTATGGCTGGCGATGCAGGGGGAAAGGCTGCTGGATCTGATTGAGCGGATTGAGAAGGACCCGAAGCCGGAAAAATGGAAGGGTGTTGTGGAGAAGGAAACTTTCGGAATGGAATATCTGACATTGCCGTGAATTCTGAAAAATGAGGATATCTGGGCTCTGCTGTTTCCAGAAGGCGGAAGCGGGCTGAGCAGGATGTGGGTGGAGGAGAGAAAGCCGGCGAAAGGAGGGAACGGCCGGATGACGGTGGATGCCCAGGGCATCAACATCACGCGGGCCGGAGCCGATTTTGCTTCCGTGAATTGGAAGGTCTCCGGAGGAGAGGAGAGTACGAGTGCGCCGCATCTTGCCTATGTTTTTTTGTGCAATATGTTGCCGGAAAAAAGCTGGGAAGAGTCTGTGGCGGATTATAACAGGATGAGGAGAAAGAAAGGATGGAAAGGGATGGATGCAGAGGCTGTCGCCGTCATGGTATTCCGGCTGGGGTATATCAGCAGGGCCCGGATCAAGTTGCCCGAAGAGGAATGGAAGAGCCTGGCAACGAAGAAGGATGCCTGGGCATTGCGCTGGCCCGGGCCGGGCAAGGGAAGGGAAGCCAAAGCTTTTGCGGAGCAGTGGAAGAACGGGTACGGGGATTTCATTCGCCTTTCAGCATCCTCTTCCTGGTGGAATGCGAATCGGGTAGATTCCGATTTGGAAGAGGTCCTGTATTATTTTATGAAGCTGGGTAAAAACCGGGGGATGGAGAGCAGAGTAGGAAAGGATAAGAAAAAAAGGGTTATGGAGATTTTGAAAAAATGAAGTTGAAAGAAAATTGGATGAATATCGGGAATGGGCATGTGAATAGATGCCGCATCTGAAGAGCATGCAGCCTTTTAAAATCAGGATGATTCTGCCGTATATACCTCCTGTTTTATGCGCCGTTGCGGCATGCCACGGAGAAGCTGTGGCCCGTGATCAAGAGGATGTGACAAGGAACGGTATTCTTGTATTGCAGGCATGCACGGATGAGAAGACTACGGCGGAGCATTCCAGGGAAATTTCCCTGATATTCAAAGGTGTTCTGCTTAATGAAACGATCCAGGCCTTGTTCAAGGCCGACAGGAATCATTTATACCATGCCGTTCTCTTGGCTGAGGTGGAAAGAATGAATCATCATGAATGGTTCGGTCTTCCCTCCATGCAGGATTATTCTAAAAAGATACGGAATGATCGTTTTCCGCTGACGGCAGCCATGGATCCCAATGCCGTCTTTGTTATCAGGGAGGTAATTATTAAAGAAGTGGGGAATCTGCAAGGCCGGAACCCCCAGGCGAATATACCCGGCTTGATTTCAGATCTGGTTGAGTTTTATAAGGTTTTTGATCCGGAACTGTATGTAAAGGTGATGGAGTTTGAGGATAACAGCCTGATTCGCAGTTTTCATATTCTTAAGAATATTGATTTTCAAGCTCTTGGCGCCGATCCTCTTGCCGTGACAACCATTCGGCATTTGGTGGATGAAGTTTTCTGGAAGTATTCCCTGTGGCAGGAGAGAATACGGCAGTTTCAACGTGAAAAGAAATAAACCGGTTGTCTTGTTCCCGATGCAGCCGTGCATGTGGTGAATTTACAGGAGGGAAATGGCCTTTTATGGTCCCTGGCCGAGCTTACTCGTTCTCATAAGGTTCCAAAGAAAGTTGCCCCAGCGTTTCCGGGCGGTTTTTCAGCGCCAGGCGCTTGAGGTGTTTGGCGAAGACGGGGCGGCGATGGTATTTGGCAACGATTTCCCCCGTTGTTTTCAGACGAAGAATGTATTTGTACGTGGTGACGCGGATGGCGTCCTGTCTGGCCGCGGCGCGCGGAACGGCTCCTATTTCCCGGCAGATGCGTTTCCACAACGGGCCATGGGTCCGTTCCCCATGGCGTACCCACGCCAGGGCATGGGCTATTTCATGCAGGACGGTGTCCCGGATTTCATGCGGCGCCTCCAGGTTGGCACGGACGAAATGGATGGAAAGAGTAATGCTTTTTTCCTGAAGACGGCATACGCCCAGTCTTCTCCGGGCCCGGTCCCAGCCGAACTGCCAGTCATGCAGCCCGTGTTCATCCAGTTTCAGCCGGGCATAGGATTCTATCTCCCGGAAACAGGATGGTCCGCCGGCTTGTTCATTCCCCATGGTCATGTGTGATTTATTGTACCACGTTTGTTTCCGGAAAGGATACGCGCAAGGAGATCATGACGGAGTTGGTTGGCTTCCGCGGAAAACGGGAAAAGAGAAAGCCGTTTTTTCTTTCCGGAAGAGGGAAAGATTGGACGCCTGATTTCCGTATTGGGAATATTGCCATGGATTCAGCACCTGATACCCGGCCGCGAAGGATCGCCGCCATTGATGCGCTGCGAGGTTTCGACATGTTTTTTTTAACCGGGGGACTGGCTCTTGTCGTCGCCGGCATCAACCTGTTTTATGAGAAGAGCCCCGCATGGCTGCTGAAACATGCCGCGCACGTCCAGTGGGAGGGGTTTGCGGCCTGGGACTTGGTGATGCCGCTTTTCCTGTTCATTGTGGGTACGGCCATGCCGTTTTCCTTTGGCCGGCGCATCGGTTCGGAACCCGTATGGAAGATTTATTTCAAGGTGGTCAAGCGGGTGGTGGTGCTGTTTTTGCTGGGAATGGTGGTGCAGGGCAACCTGCTGAGTTTTGAGCCGGACAAGATGTCCCTGTACTGCAATACTCTTCAGGCCATTGCTTCAGGCTATCTGATTGCGGCCATTTGCCTGCTTAATTTGTCCATACGCTGGCAGGTGGCGGCCACGGCCATTCTGCTGGCCGCCTACTGGCTGGTGATGAAGTTTGTTCCTTTCTCCGATCCTGCCGTTGGATCGTGTGCGGCGGGAGTGCTGGAACCCGACAGGAATGTAGCCCTGCTTGTGGACAAATACCTGATGGGCTCCTGGCAGGACGGCACGAATTACGCATGGATTCTGGGGCAGTTCGGTTTTGGGGCCATGACCATGCTCGGATTGCTGGGCGGCCAGATTTTAAAGCGCGTCCAGGGGCACGGGAAGAAGCTGCTCTGGCTGGCTTCCGCCGGGCTGGGCTGCCTGGCGCTGGGGTATTTCTGGAGCCTTGATTTCCCCATGATCAAGAAGTTGTTCACCAGTTCCATGGTTTTGTGGGCCGCCGGCTGGTGTTATCTGCTTCTGGCTCTGTTTTACGTGCTGACGGATGTTCTGAGGCTTAACTGGCTGACGTTCTTTTTCTCCGTTATAGGGAGCAATGCCATTTTCGTGTACATGTGGACGGAGGTGTGCCCGCCCACGCGCAATTTTTCACGCGTGCTTTTTACCGGATTCAGCGAGTGTTTCGGCGACGGGCGGCAGTTCGTTTTTTATTTGTGCAATTACGCCCTGATCTGGGGCGTTCTGTATTATCTGTACAAAAACCGGACGTTCATCAAGGTATAGGCTTGTTTTCAGTCCTTCATCCATAGTAGGGTCTGCTTCATGCGGATGGAGCCGTCCGCCCCGGGTCGACATGCCCGCATGGGCGGCCTGCCTGCAGGTTTCTTTTGGAGCCATGAATATTCCTTTCAACCAACCTCATGAGCACGGTCCCGAGCTGGATTATATCCGGGATGCCATTCATTGCGCCCATTTGTCCGGAGACGGCAAATACACCCGGAAGTGCCATGAATTACTCGTAGAGCGTACAGGCGCCAAAAAAGCTCTTCTCGTCCATTCCGGAACCGCGGCCCTGGAAATGGCCGCACTGCTGATTGACTGCAGGCCCGGAGACGAGATCATCATGCCTTCCTATACGTTTGTGTCCACCGCAAACGCCTTCGTTCTGCGCGGCGCAGTGCCGGTGTTCGTGGATATCAGGCCGGATACCCAGAATATTGACGAGACGCTGATTGAAGCGGCCATTACGGAGCGGACGCGGGCCATTTGCGTGGTTCACTACGCGGGCGTGGCGTGCGAGATGGATACCATCATGGATATCGCCCGCAGGCATCATCTGTATGTGATTGAAGATGCGGCCCAGGGCGTGGGCTCCTCCTACAAGGGGCGCAAGCTGGGGTCTATCGGTCATCTGGGGTGCTACAGTTTCCACGAGACCAAAAACGTCATTTGCGGCGAGGGGGGAGCCCTGCTGGTGAATGATCCCGCATTCATGGAGCGGGCGGAGATTATCCGGGAGAAGGGAACGAACCGTTCCAAGTTTTTCCGGGGACAGGTGGACAAGTACACCTGGGTGGACGTAGGGTCCTCCTATCTTCCCGGAGAGATGACGGCCGCCTATCTGTATGCCCAGCTGGAACATGGGAAGGAGATCAATGGAGAGCGGCGGAAATGGTGGAACATGTACCATCAGGCCCTGGAGCCGCTGGAGAAGGCCGGTGTGCTGAAACGCCCCTGCATTCCGGCGGATTGCGTGCATAACGCCCATATGTATTACGTTCTCCTCAATTCCCTGGAGGAGCGCGCCAGCCTGATCGGCAAACTGGCGGAAGAGGGTATCAAGGCCGTGTTTCATTATATTCCGCTTCATTCCGCTCCTGCAGGCGTGAAATTCGGGCGTACCGCCGGCAGCATGGACTGCACGGACCGCACCAGCGATACCCTGCTCAGGCTGCCCTTGTATTATGATTTGGGCGCGGAGGGTTGCCGCCGCGCGCTGAAAGCCGGTTTTGGCGTGGAAGGAGCGCCGGAGTCATGAAGCTGCGCCTGGTCAACGTGTCCGACGTGGACGAAGCCATGCGCGCACAACTCCGTGCATGGCGCAATTCCGATGCGGTCAGCCCTTTTTTTCTGCTGGACCAGGTAACGGAAGAACAGCACCGTGCATGGCTGGAGAAAAACGTCCGCGGGGAGAATGCCTGCGCCTGCGTGATTTATGCGGACCAGGTTCCGCTCGGGTTGGTGTATCTGCCGTGGTTTGACCGGGAATCCCGTCAGGGCGAGATCGGTATTTATATTTATAACCGGGATTTTCAGGAATTGCGGCCCGCTTCCTTTGCCTATGAAGGGATGATGGATATTGCCGCAGAGAACCTTGGTTTGAAACGCCTGTGCGCCCGAATTCTGGAGGATAACGCCAAGTCCATCCATTTTCATGAGCGTATGGGGTTTGAGTTTTCCCCGGAAGATACGGGGGAATGCGTCAAGAATGGGGAAAGAAAACGTGTTCTGATGTACGTGAAAGATTTATGACTGACCCGCAGATTCAATTGTCCATTGCGGCTACCGTGTACTGCACGGGGGGGTATTTGGCGGAGTTCTGCTTCCGCTGTTTTTCCGCCGCCCGTGCGGCCGGTTACGATCCGGACCGGACGGAAGTGGTGCTGGTGAACGATGGGTGTCCCAGAGACGGTCTGGAACGGGCTCTGGCGGAGCGGGAGAAGGACCGGAGGGTGCGCGTGGTGGATTTGTCCCGCAATTTCGGGCATCATCTGGCCATGTACGTGGCCTGTGAGGAAGCCCGCGGGGAAAGGGTATTCCTGATTGACAGCGATCTGGAGGAGTCGCCCGAATGGCTGGAGGATTTTTCCAGGAAGATGGACGATACGGGGGCGGATGTGGTGTATGGCGTGCAGGAGAGAAGGAAGGGGGGCTTTTTTGAAGCCGTGTCCGGCGAGTTGTTTTATACCCTGTTCAACCTGCTTTCCGACCAGCAGATCACGAAGAATATGGTGACGGCGCGCCTGATGAGTGCGCAGTTTGTGCGTGAGATGCTGAAGTTCCAGGACAGGGAGCCCTTCTTTTTCGGCCTGTGCGTTGCCACCGGATTCCGGCAGGTGCCGTGCACGGTGAAGAAGGCTTCCTCCTCCCCTACGACTTATACGTTCCGCAAGAAGATGACGCTGGCGGTGAATTCCGTGGTCTCCTACAGTGCCAAGCCCCTGGTGTATATTTCCTATTTCGGGCTGGTGGTGACTTTGGTCGCCATGCTGTATGTCGCATGGATTCTGGGGCGGCAGCTCCTGTACAACGTGGCGCCGACGGGCTGGGCGTCTTCCGTGGCCTCCGTCTGGCTGGTCGGCGGCTTTATTCTGATGAGCCTGGGCGTCATCGGCATCTATATTTCCAAAATTTACAAGGAAACCAAACACAGGCCTTCCGTGATCGTGGCCCGGCGTTACGAGTAACTTTCCGGACGTTTCCTTTTTCTTTCTTCCATGATTAATTATCTGGTTTTACATCTTCTTTTCATCGTCTATGCGCTCAATACGATGCTGGGGCGCATGGCCGCGCCCTATGGCTGGACGGATTGGCACAGATATGCCCTGCTGTGCGGCGTGCTGCTGCTGCTGGGCGTTTATGCGGCAGGCTGGCAGGTCATGCTGAAGAGGTTTAACCTGGGTGTGGCTTACGCCAACCGCTCTGCGGTTGTGATCTGGGGCATTCTGCTGGCATGGCTGTGTCTGGGGGAAGCCCTTTCCTGGACGCTGGCTCTGGGCGCGGCCATGATTATCGGCGGAATTATTCTGGTATCCACGGAGGAGGCGCCATGAACGAGGGATTTTACATCGGCCTGACCCTGTTTTCCGTTTTTCTGGCGTCCTGTTCCCAGGTGATTTTAAAGAAGTCCGCCATGAATGACCGGCTGTCCGGCCTTTCCTATTTCGTGAACCGGGCTACCGTCACTGCGTATGCCATTTTCTTCGGCTGCTGTTTGCTCACGTTTTACTGCCTTTCCCATTTGCCGATGGTTACGGTGAACGTCCTGGAGTGTTCCGCCTACGTGTATATTCTTTTTTTTGACCGCTTTTTTTTCGGAAAGCCGGTGACGCTGCGCAAAGTGGCCGGAAACCTGTTGATCATTACCGGCATTATTGTCTGCCTGAACCGTTGAAGCGCGGCGGATATTCCTGGCGGGAAGGCCGGGGACGAAACGGATACGGCTCTTGACTTTCGTTTTTCCCGTTTCTAGTATGCGTGCCCCGGCCGGGAACCATGGCCGGGCAGTCAGGGAATTTACTTATGATGAAACAGGTCTGGAGATGGATATCACTTTTGCCCCTGCTTCATCCGGTATGGTTCAATATCATCCTGCTGGTTCTTGCCTGGAGTATTGTCGGCGTCGCCTACCAGTCCAATGACGATTTGGTGATCGCCTCCGTGCTGGACGGCTGGGGCGATCCTTCCTATGCCGATGCGCACGTCATTTTCGTCAATCCCCTGCTGACGAGGTTTCTTTTAGTGCTTGCCCCCGTCCTGGGCGGATTGTCCGTCTGGCCGGTGTTTCTGGCCATTGCCACGCTGTCCAGCGGAGCCGCCATTTTCACGATGCTTACGGCGCATGCCCGCAAGGCGCGCAGCTATGATTTCACGACGCTCGTGCTGCTGCTGGTATGGCTGCTGATCATGCCCGGTTTTTATGCCGCCCTGCAATTCAGCCATGCCGCGTTTCTCGTAGGATTCACCGGCGTGCTTACCTGCCTGAAGCATGGTTCCTCATCCTGGTGGAAGCTGGCTGCGGGCGTCTTTTTGTGTGTTTTGGGGAGCATGATCCGGCTGGATGCGGCCCTGGTGTGCGATGCCTTTTTCGGGGCGGTGCTGGCAGCGGGGAGCATGGACGGCTTCCGTCCCTCCTGGGAGAAGATTCGTTCCCGGGGGCGCCTCTGGGGAGCCCTGGCATGCGTGTTTGCCTTTTCCTACGGGTTGAACGGATACAACAGGCATGTCCACCGCAGCGTGTTTGAGGGATGTGACGTGGCTGCCTGGAACGAGGCCCGCGCCTTGTTGTCCGATACATCCCCCATCCGTTCGGAGAACGAGTACGAATGTGCTTCCTACGGGGTGTTTGCCAACGACATCAAGATGGTGCAGATGTTCACGAATTGCGATATGGAGGTGTTCAACACCGACTACCTGAGAAGACTCAGGCTGGCGCGGGACGGGAACGATTTCTGGCCCAGGATGTGGATCCGCGGAGAAAAGGCCCTGCATTTGTTTTCCTGGGATTCCATCGTGGACCTTCTGCCCTGCTGGATTTTATTTGGCCTGGCCTGCCGCGCCTCTTTCCGCCGCGGGGATTCTCCGGCGCTCCTGTGGTGTGTGGGCGGCCTTTTGGTGCTTGTTCTGCTGTACATGGCCAGCATAGACCGCCTGTATTTCCGGGTGGTGTATCCCACATTCCTGATTGCCGGGTTATGCCTGCTCAGGCCGGAGCATTTCCAGGCCGTCCGTGTCAAATGGACGGGGAAGGGGGCGTTGACGGGCAGCTTGCCCATGTTCTGCGCGTTTGCCGTCTCCCTTTCCCAGGCGTGCGCCGCCGTCTGGGAGGCCAATATGGAGTCGTTTTCCCCGGAGGCGGGACGCCTGCTATGCGAACGGGTGGACCGGGAGCCGGAGTCCCTGTTTTGTGTCCAGATGTCCGGCGGCACTATTGATGACCTGGCCCCCGGGCAGTCCGTCTTCCGCAAGGCGTGGAGCTGTTCCCGGAAGAACGTGGTGACGTTGGGCGGATGGAATTTTCCGCTGAAGCCCGTGCAGAAGAAGTTGCAGGAAATGGGCTGGAACGGACAGACCGCCCTGAATCTTTGCCGCGATAATGTCTATATCGTCTGTCTGACGCCCCAGGGAGACCTTTCCGATATGGACAGTAAGTTTTTTACAATGCTTTGCCGCCACATATGGGAACACCACGGTATCCGCACAGCATGGCACCTGGATGAGAATATTGAAGGGGTTCGCATTTATCGCCTCCGCAAGACCTGGTTCCAGCCCGGCAGGGACGGCAGGGAGCGCCCTCCGGTTTTATAGGGGGCCCGGTCCGGATAACAAAAATCCCCCGGTTGGCGGACCGGGGGATGAAAAAAGGCGCAGCCTGCAAGGCTCCCTTAAAAGCGCGGCGGGCCTCCCGGCTGCCGGCGGGTGGTGCGGTCTTCACGGAGTTTTTCCTTTTCCGCCGGGGTCAGGAGCAGGTATTCCAGGTCCCGGATGGCCCGCTGCTTGTCGTTGGGGTCCTTGATGCCGGGAAGCAGGCTCTTCATCTTGTCCAGAGAAGCAACCTGGTCACCGAGTTCAAAGCAGGCTTTTTCCCGTTCCCACTGCCTTTTAAGCAGGAAGTTGGCTTTTTCCACTTCAGCCGTTTTCTTGTCGCTGGCGGTGTTGTTCATCAGCAGAGCCAGTTCCAGACCGATGCGCTTGTTCCAGAGTTTGCGGAAGTTTTCCACATCCTTGTTTTCCTTGTAAGGGGCCAGGAGCACGCGGTCGAAGATGCCGTTGAGGTCCATCAGGTTGTCCGGCAGGGTTTCCGACCGGTAGTCGCTGATGTTCAGGTAAGTGCGGATGACGTCGCTGGCTCCGCCCACCATGGCGAGCTGTTCGCCCACATCCTTGGCGTTGGCGGCCACTTCATCCAGCATGGACAGCACGCTGGGGGAAATGTTGATTTCGCGCTCGCTTTTTTCCGCCTCTGCTTTTTTCAGGCAGAGCAGCATCCATTTGCACTGGAGCTGCAGGGCCTTTTTAAAGCCGGGAGCCACATTGTTGCCCGTGTTCTGCTTGCGCCAGTTGGAGAAGGCGGAGCTGGGGCTTTCATTCTGGCTGCTGCCGTTGCTGCGGCCATTGTTGCCGCCTCTGCCGCCATTCATGGCGGGCATGCGCATCATCCGGTAACCGCCGCCCCCGCCGCGGTTCAGCATGCGGGACATCATGCTGGTGGGATTCAGGAACCGGTCTTTCATGGCATCCACGTAGAGTTTCATGGCGGCGTTTTCCGTGGCGATGGCGGTTGTCAGGGCGGCCACGGCTTTTTGAAGACGGGCCGAACTGGTGTTCAGGTGCCCGGTTTTGACTTCCTTGAGCCATTCCGTCGCTTCTTTTCTGGCGGAATCGGAAAGCAGTTCCTGGGCCTGGCAAAAGCCGGAACCCATGACAAGGAGGATGAGCGCGGAAAGCGCCGGACGTTTATACAGGGGATTGAAGTGTATCATGACGGTATGGAGGGTTTACAGGGTATTTTAACAAACACCGCGCATGAAAAAAAAGTTTCATCTTTCCTCAAAAAAAATTGCCGGGCAATTGTTTTACTGCGGAAAATGTTTATCCCAGCACTTTCCGGATGCAGGCGGCACAGATGGAAACAGCCTCCTGCATTTCTTCCGGAGAGATAATGAGAGGCGGGTTGAAGTACAGCACGTTGCCCAGCGGGCGGAGCAGCAGTCCCTGTTTCAGGGCTTCCTTGTAAATCTGGTAGCCCAGGCGGCGTTCGGAGGGGAAGCTTTTCCTGCTTTCCCGGTCTTCCACCAGTTCAATGGCGTTGACGAGTCCCAGATGGCGGATTTCCCCCACATGGGGATGATCTCCCAGGGCATCCACGATTAATTGATGGAAGAAGGGGGCCTTTTCCCGTGCACGGGGAATGATTTGTTCTTCATCCAGCACTTTCAGAACAGCCAGCGCGGCGGAACAGCCCAGAGGGTTGCCGGCATAGGTGTGGCTGTGCATGAAGGCTTTCCCCTCCCGGTAGTCCGCGTAAAAGGCATCGTAGATTTTTTGCGTGGTGATGGCGATGGACATGGGCATGTAACCGCCGGTCAATCCTTTGGAGATGCACATGATGTCCGGGGTGATTCCCGCCTGGTCGCACGCGAACATGCTGCCCGTACGGCCAAATCCCGTGGCGATTTCATCCGCAATGAGATGGACGCCGTAGGAATCGCACAGAGTGCGAAGTTTGGCAAGGTAGAAAGGCGGGTACATTCTCATGCCGGCCGATCCCTGGAGCAGAGGTTCCACCAGCAGGGCGGCGCATTCCTCACCGTGGCGCGCGAATACTTCCTGTGCCGCGTCAATACATTCCGCCTGGCAACATCCCCGTTTTTTCCCTTTGGGGCAGCGGTAGCAGTCCGGGGCGGGAATGCGCACGATGTCCAGCAGAAGCGGCTTATAGAGTTCCGAGTACAGGTCCAGGCCGCCGACGGACAAGGCGCCCAGGGTTTCCCCGTGGTAGCCGTCGCTCAGGGACATGAAGCGCACTTTCCGGCGGTTGCCCGTCTGGTAATGGTACTGGAAGCTCATCTTCATCGCGGATTCGATGGAAGCCGAGCCGTTGTCGGAAAAATTGAATTTGCAGAGTCCCGCCGGAATTTTTTTCATCAGTTCCTCACACAGGGTGATGGCGGGTTTATGCGAGAAGTTGGCGAAGATGACGTGCTCCAGGGAATCAAGCTGGTTCTTGATAGCCTGGCTGATTTTGGGATGGCAATGGCCCAGCAGGTTGCACCACCAGGAACTGACGACGTCCATGTAGCGCTTGCCGTCCACGTCGTACAGGTTGATTCCCCGGCCGTGGTCGATGACGATGGGGGGCAGCGTTTCATAGTCCTTCATCTGGGAACAGGGATGCCAGATGTATTCCAGATCTTTTTTTGACCAGTCAGCGTGATTCATGATGAAGGGGGAGGGGTGGCAAGCCGGGGAGGAGCTTATCTCATGCGGACTTCATATCCCAGTTCCGCGAGCATGGCCAGATCCTCTCTGATCGTTACTCCGGAGGTGGTGAGCATGTCGCCGGAAATGGCGGCGTTTGCCCCGGACATGAAGATTTTCCGGCCATGGTCCCGCATGGTGTTCCGCCCTGCGGCAATGCGGACGAATCCGTCCGGCATGATGAAGCGCACCAGCGCCACGATGCGCAATTGTTCTTCCTCTCCCAGCGGCGTCATGTCCGCATAGGGAGTGCCGGGAATGGGGGTCAGGAAGTTGATGGGGGCGGATTTGATACCCAGGGCGGCAATATCCATGTACATGTCAATTCTGTCTTCCCATGTTTCTCCCAGCCCCATGATACCGCCGCTGCATACTTCCAGCCCGGCTTCCATGGCCCATTTGATCGTCTGAATCTTGTCGTCGTACGTGTGGGTGGTGCAGATGTTCGGGAAGTTGCGGCGGGAGGTTTCCAGGTTGTTGTGGTAACGGGTGACGCCCGCCGCCTTCAACTGCTCGCAGTGCTTTTTGGAGAGAAGACCGTGAGAGGCGCACAGGGAGATGCCGCATTGAGCGGCAATGTTCCTGTAGCTGGCGCAGAGCTGTTCCACGTCCGCATCCGTCAGCCTTTTGCCGGAGGTGACAATGGAGTAGCGCAGTATTCCCTTGTTTTCATTGTATCTGGCTCCCGCCAGCAGCGCTTCGTCGCTCAGCAGGGGGTATTCCTCCACAGCCGTGGCGTAGTGCGCGGACTGGGCGCAGTATTTGCAGTTTTCCGAGCATCTGCCGCTGCGGCCGTTGATGATGGTGCAGAGGTCGAAGATGTTTCCGCAGAAATGTTCCCGGATGGTATTGGCTGCCCGGCACAATTCTTCCAGCGGCTCCCGGCGCAGGGCCAGCAGTTCTTCTCTGGTGCATGTTCCGCCCTGGAGCACCCTGGAAAGAAGGGAAGAAGTAAGATTCATGCGGGAAAGATTACCTCCGGCGCGTGGTACGTCAAGGGTAGAGTTGAAGGGGGCCGGGGATGGAAGCTCCCGTTTCTGCCCGCATTATTTGTCCGTTTGTTCCGGGGCCTTGTAGCGCAGAGCCGGGAAGCCGGGAGAGGGTTTATACTCTTTGTCCAGAACGGAGACGGCCATCTTGATGAGGTCGCGGCGGCTGGAAGCGAGGTTGTGCGTTTCCGAGGGGTCCCTGGAGATGTCGTATACTTCCCAGTTGGCCGGTTTTTTACCGGGAAAGAGATTGCGGCGCATGACTTTCATTGTGTCGAAGCGCACCGCTACCTGGCCTCCGTAGCCGCCGCCGGCCCAGACCAGGGGGCGCCGGTCTTTCAGAGCCGTTTTTTTGCCGAGCAGGATGGGGGAAAGGTCCGTGCCGAGCGGAGAGCCTGCATCAGCCCCCGCCAGGGTGCACAGCGTGGGCATCACATCGGCATGGAATGCCGGCTGGGTGATGATTCTGCCGGGAGAGATTTTTCCGGGCCAGCGGATGATGCCCGGGACCCTGATTCCTCCTTCGTAAAGCTGGCCTTTCAGTCCTTTCAGGCTGCCCACGGAGTTGAAGAATGCATGGTCCACGCCGCCTGCATCGTGCGTCGTGCCGTTGTCGCTGGTGAAGATGACGATGGTGTTTTTCTCAAGACCGCATGTTTCCAGCGTTTTCAGCAGGCGCCCCACGTTGTGGTCCATCTGGGAGATCATGCCGGCATAGGCCGCCCTGGGGCGGGGATGGGGCAGATAGCCGTTTTCTCCCCGGTAGGGGCGCTTGTCCCAGTCGCGCGGGTAACGGTCAATCCATTCCTGCAGGGGCTGGATGGCCACGTGGGGTTCCAGCGGGGCGTAATACAGGAAGAAGGGCTTTTTCCCGTGTGCCTGCCGTCTGACGAATTCCAGCATTTTATCTGCCATTAAATCGGAACTGTGCTTTTCCGCGCGGTAGGCGTCCGCCAGCACTTCCCCCTGGGGCTGGGAACCGTGCCCGATGGTGGCAGCGGTCAGGGAGGTGTTGAGCATTTCCTTTTTCCCGTCGTTCCAGAGGTAGGGAGGATAGTAGGTGTGGCAGGCTTTCTGGTCCGTGTAACCGTAGAACCTGTCCACGCCGTGCTTGTCCGGGGCTCCGGTGGATCCGAAGTCGCCTATGCCCCATTTGCCGAATACCGCGGTGGTGTAGCCGGCTTTTTTCAGGGCTTCCGGGAGCGTATAGGTTTCCGTTCTGATGGGCCAGTCTCCCTTGAGGTCCCGCCAGTTTTCGCGGGCATCCACGCGTTTCAGGTCCTGAACGTCGCAATTGCCCGTGTGTTTGCCGGTCAGCAGGACGTTGCGGGACGGGGAGCAGACCGGAGCGCCGGAATAGAAGTATACCCATCGCTGGCCTTCGGAAGCCAGCCTGTCGAGATTCGGGGTCCTGATTTTTTTCTGCCCGTAGCATCCCACTTCCGCCCATCCCAGATCATCTGCGTTAATGAGCACGATATTGGGGCGTTCCGCCCCGGCCGCATGCATGAGGAGAAGGAGTATGGCCAAGTAACAGGAACGGGGAAAGTACATGCTGTAAGTACAGTCCCGGGAAGCATGAAATTTCATGAAACAGGACCAATCCGGAACGGCTGCCGCGTTCCGGAATGACGGTGGAGTCCTGCTCCTGCCGGCTGAAAAACCGTTGATGGCCGCCGGAGGACGGTCCGGGACGTATCCGGAGAAACGGAGATCAGGACAGGACAATGTTTTCCACCGCGGTGCGGATGGCTTCATCGCTGAATTGGTCCAGGGCATCTTTCAGGAAGCCCCGGGCAATCATGCTGCGGGCCGTCTGCTCCGGAATACCGCGCGAAAGAAGGTAAAAGATTTCTTCCGGGGAGATGGACGACGTGGCAGAGCCGTGGGAACACTGCACCCTGTCCGCAAGGATTTCCAGACCCGGAATGGAGTTGGTTTCCGCCTGCGGACTGAGGATCAGGTTGCGGTTGCTCTGGTAGGCGCTGGTGTCGTGCGCTCCCTCCTCCACCAGGATCATGCCGCTGAAAACGCTGGCGGAGTCGTCGTCCAGCACGCTGGCATAAAACAGATTGCTGGAGGCTCCGCGGTAGCGGTGCCTCTGGTAGGTCCGCTGGTCCAGTTGCTTGCGTTCCTTCAGATGATTGGCGGAGAGCAGGCGCACATGGGCTCCGTCGCCCGTCAGGATGCAGACTGTTTCCTGCCTGGTCCATGCCGCGCCCGGATGGCTGACCAGGTGTTCCATTTCCGCGGAGTCGTCCGCCGTGATATGGCTGAGCTCCACGGCACGGGACCGGGTGTTGAGTTCCTGCACCAAGGCGTATTTGACGGAGGAAGCGGAAGAAAGATGGTGCTGTTGCAGGGCTCCGCAGAATTGCATGCCGTGGTCTGCACTGATGTGACGCTCCAGAATGCGGAGACGGCCTCCGCTTTCCGCGATGACCAGTGTGCAGGGGAAGACGGCTACGTTGTCTCCGGAGATGAAGTGGAATATTTCCAGAGGCCGGGAGATTTCCCTGTCCGCCACGATGACGAGTCCATTGTGCTGAAGGGTCGCGTTCAGCGCGGCCAGACGTTCGGAGCCGAGCATTTCCGGCATGTTTTCCAGATGTTTCCGTGCCAGGTCCGGGTATTGGAGAATAAAGTCTTCCATATCCATGACGGAGAGTCCTTCCGGGAGTTCCTCCGGCATGGAGACGGGCAGCCCGTTGGCATACACCACCCGGAGGGCGTCCGGCATGGAGGCATGGTCCCGGATGATGGCTGCCAGGGTTTGGGGGTCCAGGGGAGATGCCGCTTCAAATCCTTCCAGGGATTCGTTGGCGGGAGCGCCGAACCGCCATGATTCCATGCGGCGGGAAGGTTCGGGAAGCTGTGCCGCCCGTTCTTTCATTTGCCTGTGGCGCGCTTCAAACCATTCGGGGAGGAAGCCTGCCGGAAACTGTTCGTCGTTGAGCAATTGATTCATCATTTCCTTCCTTTATCCGATGCTGTCTTCCATTTCCAAGTCAATGAGCCTGCGCAGCTCCACGGAATATTCCATGGGGAATTCCTGAACCAGATCGTTGATGAAGCCGTTGACCGCCAGGGACATGGCCGCCGCCTTCGGAATGCCGCGCTGCTGCATGTAAAAGAGCATTTCCTCCGAGACCTGAGAGACGGACGCTTCATGCTGCACCATGTTCCGGTCCCCTTTCACCGTGATGGCGGGGTAGGTGTCCGTGCGGCTGTTGGACGCCAGCAGGAGGGCGTCGCATTCCGTATTGTTCTTGCAGCCCTTGAGCCCCTTGCCCATGACGACCTGGCCGCGGTAGCTGGCGCGCCCTTCTCCAATGCTGATGGATTTGGAGACAATGTTGGACGTGGTGTCGTCCGCCGCGTGGATCATTTTGGCGCCGGTGTCCTGGTGCTGACCGGTATTGGCCAGCGCGATGGAGATGACTTCCCCCCTGGCCCTTTTGCCCTTGAGGACCACAGCGGGGTATTTCATGGTAAGGCCGGAGCCGATGTTGCAGTCAATCCAGCGGATTTCCGCGTCTTCCATGGCAAGGCCGCGCTTGGTGACCATGTTGAATACGTTGGAGGACCAGTTCTGCACGGTGACGTACTGGATTTTCGCTCCTTTCAGGGCCACCAGCTCCACAACGGCGGAGTGCAGGGTGGACGTTTCAAACTGGGGCGCCGTGCAGCCTTCCATGTACATGAGTTCTGCACCTTCATCCGCGATGATGAGGGTACGCTCAAACTGGCCGAAGTTTTCCGAGTTGATGCGGAAGTATGCCTGAAGCGGGTGCTTGAGTTTGACCCCCTTGGGCACGTAGATGAAGGAGCCGCCGGAGAATACCGCGCTGTTCAGGGCGGAGAATTTGTTGTCTCCCGTAGGGATGACTTTTCCGAACCACGGGCGGAAGATTTCTTCATGGTTTTTGAGGCCTTCCGTCGAGTTGACGAAGATGACGCCCTGACTGCGCAGTTCCTCCTTCATGTTGGAGTAGGCGGATTCGGAGTCGTACTGGGCTTCCACGCCTGCCAGGAATTGCCGCTCCTGTTCCGGCACGCCCAGGCGCTCAAAGGTGCGCTTGACGTCTTCCGGCACGTCTTCCCAGCTTCTTTTGGGCCGCTCTCCGTCGGAAAGGTAGTAGCGTATCTGGGAGAAGTCTATTTTTTCAATTTCCGAGGAGGCCCAATGCATGGGCATGGGCTTGCTTTCAAAGACGGCCAGGGCGTTTTTGCGGAAACGGCGTATCCAGTCCGGTTCATCCTTGACGTCGCAGATGTAGTCAATGGTGGCCTCCGTGAGGCCGTAGCCGGCGTCGAATTTGTGGCGTTCCGGGAAGGAGAAGTTTCCCTTGCTCCTGTCGAAGTCAAACAGGTTTTGCGCGCTGTCGTTCGCAGGCGTGTCGGATGTTTCGCTCATGATGACTGCCGGATTGCCGGGTTGTTATACGTTGGCTGCTCCTTCGGTTTCCTTCAGGAATTCATATCCCCTGCTTTCCAGTTCGTCCACCAGTTCTCCGCCCCCGGTGCGTACGATCCGTCCGCCGGCCAGCACGTGGACCACGTCCGGCCTGATGTAGTCCAGCAGGCGTTTGTAGTGGGTGATGACCAGGAAGCTGCGGAAAGGGGAGCGCATGGAGTTGACCCCTTCGGAGACGATGCGGAGGGCGTCGATGTCCAGGCCGGAGTCCGTTTCGTCCAGAATGGCGTAAAGGGGGTCCAGCAGGAGCATCTGGAGGACTTCGTTGCGTTTTTTCTCCCCGCCGGAAAAGCCTTCATTCACGGCGCGGGAGGTGAATTGGCGGGACATGCCGAGCTGGTCCATTTTCGCGTAAAGCATCTTGTAGAACGTGACGGCGTCAAGTTCCTCCCCCTGGGGCATGCGCGCCTGCATGGCCGCACGCAGGAAGTTGGCGTTGGACACGCCGGGAACTTCCATGGGGTATTGGAAAGCCAGAAAAAGGCCGGCACGGCTGCGTTCGTCAATGCTCATGTCCAGCAGGTTTTGTCCGTCCAGCCAGACTTCCCCGTCCGTCACCTCGTAGTCCGGGTGGCCGCAGAGAACTTTGGAGAGCGTGCTTTTCCCGGAGCCGTTCGGCCCCATGATGGCGTGCACTTCCCCCTTGGGGATTTCAAGATTGATGCCTTTAAGAATTTCCGTGCCTTGCACGCTGGCGTGCAAATTTTTAATGACCAAGCTCATGATGTAAAAGAAGGAATTAACCCTGCGGTGTAATGATGGAACCCCTCAAGGTGATTTGGGCCTCTTCCACGCATACGTCGTCGGGCAGATTGATGAATTCCCTCAGGTCCACGCCTTCCTTGATGGTAATGTCGTAAATCCGGCCGGTCCGGGTGTCCTGGAAGTGGCCGTGATCGACGAGGTTGGGACAAAAGCGGGAGGAACTGCGTTCAAAGTTGACCTGATTGACCAGGCCGTGGTTTACAAGGGCCTCCAAGCAGTTGTAGACCGTAGCCAGGGAGATGCTGGGGAGTTTTTTGCGGACCCGGTGGTAGACTTCATTGGCCGTGGGGTGGTCGCGCTGTTCCAGAAGGACCTGGTATACTTCCTGCCGTTGCTTGGTGAGTCTCAAGCCGGAAATGACTGGAAGGGTAGAAGCCGTTTTTACGGCGTCTGAGGTATCTGTTTTGGAACTCGTTTTATATTTCATGCTCTGCGGGGAATAGTGGAGAAGGCACTATCATTTTGCAAGAACAATTCCTGTTCTTTGTTTTGAGTGGCCGGGGGTGGGAAGGAGGGGAAAAAGAAGGGCGGTCACCCTGTGGATGGCCGCCCTTGCAGGGAAATAGCTGTGAACCGCAACGGTTAGTTGGCGGACTCGGTTTCCGGAGCTACATTGACGCGGCGGCCTTCACGGTCGAAGAACACGCGGCCGTCCACCAGGGAGAAGATGGTGTAGTCACGGCCCATGCCCACGCCCTTGCCGGGGTGCCACTTGGTGCCGCGCTGGCGGATGATGATGTTGCCCGCGATTACTTCCTGGCCGCCGAATTTTTTCACGCCGAGGCGCTTGCTGCGGGAGTCGCGACCGTTCTTGACAGAACCCTGACCTTTCTTGTGAGCCATAAGATTAAGATGAAATTAGAGGTTGAAATTAGGCTTTGATGTCGGTGATTTCCAGCTTCGTCATGGCGCGGCGGGAACCTTTTTTCTTGTGGAAGCCCTTGCGGCGCTTGAATTTGAAGGCAATAATCTTTTTGCCGCGGAATTGGCTGACTACCTTGGCGGAGACGGTAGCGCCTTCCACCGTCGGGGAGCCGAGGGTCACGTTTCCGTCATTTTCCACCATAAGCACCTGATCGAAGCTTGCTTCGGCACCCTCTTCAAGGGTATTGATGCATTCAACGTCGATCACGTCGCCCTTCTGGACGCGGTACTGCTTGCCACCTGTTTTGAAAATTGCGTATGCCATTACTATCACTGTTAAGGTTCGCCCGCGGTTGCGGGAGCCGCACTAAACCATATCACTTTTCTTTAGACAAGCAAAATTTCATAAAAAAATGAGCGAGTGGCATAAAATTTTTAAAAACGGGACTGTTTTAACGCATTCTCCGGAAGAAATGCGGGCTCTCGGGCGGGAAATAGGTAAAATTTTAATGCCTAGCGAGGTGCTGGGCGTGGTAGGAGAGCTGGGGGCGGGGAAGACGCATCTGACTCAGGGGATTATGGAGGGGCTGGGGAGTACGGATGCCGCCGCCAGTCCCACGTTTTCCCTGGTGCATGAACACCGGGACGGACGGCTGAGGGCCTGCCATTTTGATTTTTACCGGCTGCGGGACGAGTCCGAGCTTTTCGGGATAGGCTGGGACGAATATCTGGATGGAGACGCCGTACTGGTCGTGGAATGGGCCAACCTGTTTCCGGATGCGTTGCCGGAGGACGCCTCCTGGCTGCTGCTGGAGCATGCGGGGGAATGCCTGCGCAGGGTTTCCCTGGCTCCCCGTTCATAATCCGGTTCAGTAGCCGATGCTTTTGGCGAACTCCCTGTCAAATCCGGGGCTGTGCCAGATGGTGTTGTGCATGGCTCCGGGGAATTCCTGATAGTTGACGGGAGTGGAGAAGCAGTCGCGCAGCCGCTTGGCATGGGCCGGAGGAATGACTTCATCCGATCCCGCCGCCAGGATGCTGACGGGGCAGGAGACTTTGGGGGCGGCCAGGTCGGAACGGAAGTGATCGGGCAGGATGAGCTTGACGGGCAGGTAGGGGAAGAGGCCCCTGGCGGTGTCCAGCAGACTGTCAAAGGGAACCAGCAGCACCAGCTTTTTCACGTTCCGGACGGAGGCGATCTGGGTGGCTACTCCGGAGCCGAGGCTCTGGCCTACCAGAATGACGTCGTCCGGGGTTCTTCCCGTCTCCTTCAGCACGTCGTCCAGGATGGCCAGGGAATCCCCCATGATGGCCTGTTCCGTGGGACTGCCGGTACTGAGGCCGTAGCCGCGGTAGTTGACAAGAAGCTTGGCGTGGGGGAATTGGTCCAGATAAGGCAGCATCATGGAGATGTCCATGGCGTTGCCTCCGTAGTAGACAAGGAGGGGCTGCCCTTTTTTTTCAATGAGCCATCCGCTGAGGCTGGCCCCCTCCCGGTGGAAGGTGCGCCTGTGGGGTTCCCACTCGGCGCGTTTTTGCAGATAGGCGGTCTTGTCCTTGGGCTGGGGCGGCAGATAGACCAGGGAACGGACGGAACAATGGGTGAACGCCAGCACCACGCCAGCAGCCAGCAGAACCGTTGTCCAGATTTTCCATCCTTTCCGTTTTATCAGGGGCATGGCTGGTTAGCGGGGTAAGTTGTCCGTGATGGCAAGGGAGCCGGCCGCGCCGGTGCGAGGAACTTCACCGGGCTGTTCCTGATAAGTCCAGCCGGACAGCCGGGCCGTGTTTCCATCCGCGGATGAGCGGCGGACTTCATGGAGGCTGATTTCCCGCGAGGGTGTTTTGAAATGGAAGGTGGCGCCGGCGTTCGCCTCCTGACGGCCGACGGCGGCTATTTCCGGGGGATTCCCGTTGACGCTGAGCAGCCCCTGGCCGTCCCCGTGGGATGTATAAAGCAGGGTGAGTGCGGCGGGGACGTTCCGGGTCGTTTTATCGGCGGCCGGTTCCGTTTCATTTTCCAGAACAATGGCTGTCCTGCTGCCTTTGGGGAACCATTCCGCCTGTACATTGTCCGTCTCCAGGGTAGCTCCTCCACGGCCGCAGGCTGAGAGAGTGAGAAGGACGCCCGGCAAGATGATGAATCCTAGTCTCATGAAGATAGTGTCCATCAATTCCGGCGGAAAGGCAATCTCCGTTTTCAGGAGATCCATCCGTACCGGATTTGTTTTCCAAAAGAATGTTTGATAGGACAGGCGCGATGCGGCAGTATGATAACCGTCATGTTTTATCGAATGTTCTCCTGGTGTTTTGCGGCGGCCTGCATGACCGGCATGTCTTTTGAGACGTGCCGGAGTGCCGAAGAAGCCCTTCCTCCTGCACGGATGGCCGTGGAAGTTCCTGCCGCCAGCCTGCTGATGGCACGGCAGGAGACCGGGCAGACCCGGCTGGACAGGTCTTTTAAGGATACTGAACTGAGCATAGGCGGCAAGAAGTATGCCAGGGGCATTGGCACGCATGCCACTTCCATGATTCCCCTTCCGGTGCCGAGTATCCAGGGAGGAAGGGTGGTGAGCCTTGAAGGCGCGTGCGGCGTGGATGACGGTACGGACGGGGAGGGAAGCGTTGAGTTCCGTGTGATGAGCGGTTCGGAGGTGCTGTGGAGTTCAGGAGTCATGAAAAGGGGCATGCCTGCCAAGAAGTTTTCCGTGAAGGTGGCCGCCAACGGCCTGAAGAATCTGTACCTGATGGCGGACAGGGTGGAGAACAATTCCTATGATCACGCGGACTGGGTGGATCTGGCCTGGAAGATCGGAGAGGAAGGAGGAACCATGCAGACGGCCGTAGTGAACGCCGCCAAGTTCGGAATGATTCCCGGTGTCAGGAAGGACCAGGGACCGGCCCTGCGCGCCGCCATTTCCGCGCTGAGAAGGAGGGGCGGAGGCGTATTGAGCATTCCCAGGGGGGTATATCATTTTTATCCGGATGGGGCGCTGGACATGAGCTTTTACATTTCCAACCACGACCAGCCACTCGTTCATCCGGTGTGCGTGCCTTTGGCGGACCTGAGCGATGTCCGGGTTGAAGGGAACGGTTCTCTGTTCCTGTTCCATGGGAAGGTGGTGCCTCTGCTGATCATGGATAGCGAGAACGTCACTGTGGAGCGCCTGGCGATCGATTATGAACGCCCCTATTATTCCGAAGGGCGTGTGACCGCCGTGGATGACCAATCCACGGAGGTGGAGATAGACAGGAAAACCTATCCGTACGAAATCAAGAACAACAGATTTGTCTTTATCGGGGAAGGCTGGCGGGAAGGCATGGCCAGCTGCATGGCTTTTGAGAAGGGAACGGGGCATATCATCGCCAATACGGCGGACATCGGCTGGAACGGCCATGTGGAGCCAGCGGGCGGAAACCGCCTCAAGCTGAAATGGGACCTCAAGAGGAGGGGTATCAAG
The DNA here is from genome assembly GCA_021202525.1 of Akkermansiaceae bacterium. Classification (GTDB taxonomy): domain Bacteria; phylum Verrucomicrobiota; class Verrucomicrobiia; order Verrucomicrobiales; family Akkermansiaceae; genus Akkermansia. The sequence goes on from JAJQCV010000112.1 coordinate 23,776, forward strand.
CCCGGTGATACGCTGGTATTCCGGAATTACAACCGCCCTCATCCGGGATGCGTGATTTACCGGGCGCGGAAGACGCACCTGAATAACGTGGCCCTGCATCAAAGCACCGGCATGGCGCTGCTGGCGCAGCGTTCGGAGGATATCAGCATCAGGGGAGGGGGCGTTTTCATCAGAAAGGGGACGAAGCGCGTGCACACGTCCGGAGCGGACGCTACCCATTTTTCCAATACCCGTGGTGAAATTATTGTGGAAAAAGCTTTGTTTGAAGGGATGATGGATGACGCCATCAATGTCCATTCCACCTGCCTGGGAATTCAGGAGGTGGTGGACAGCCATACTCTGAGATGCAGGTACATGCACCCCCAGGCCGTAGGCTTTGAAGTGTTCCTTCCCGGTGAAAAAATCCGGTTCATCAACGGTCCCACTCTGGAACCGGGAGAAACGGGCACCGTGAAATCAGCCGTTAAAACGAATGAAAAGGAATTACTGATCACGCTGGAGGAACCGCTTCCCGGCGGGGTGAAGGCAGGCGATGCCGTTGAAAATGCGGATTTTTATCCGTCCGTGGTGTTCCGGAACAATATTGTCCGCAATAACCGGGCGCGCGGCACCTTGTTCACCACCCCTGAAAAGGTGCTGGTGGAAGGCAACCTGTTTGACCATTCCTCCGGCGCCGCCATCCTGCTGGCCGGAGATGCCCAGGGCTGGTACGAAAGCGGCGCCTGCCACGAGGTGGTGATCCGCAGGAATACGTTCATCAATAATCTGACTTCCCGCTACCAGTTCACCAACGCGATCATTTCCATTTATCCGGAGGTCAAGCAGTTGAACAACCAGAAGGACTACTACCACCGCAATATTCTTATCGAGGACAACGTCTTCAAGACTTTCGACGTTCCCTTGCTGTTTGCCATTTCCGCGGACAATATCAAGTTCATCAATAACAGAGTTATTTACAACAACGATTACAAGGGGTGGGGACAGAAGCCCTTCCAGTTCAGAAGATGCGCCAATATTCTGATCAAGGGCAACCGGGTGGAACCGCCGCGCACGTGGACCATAGCCGACTGCAAGCTGGAGAATACGCCGGAAAGCCAGGTGCACATAGACGGGTGATGTTTTCGTTTCCCTCCTTTCCGTGAGAGATTTCCGCGGTTGTTTCAACGTCTTGCGTCAGAAAGATGTCTTACAGGGATTATGGAAATTCCTTCCCATTTGATCAAACGCTGCAAGAAGTTTATTGAGCCTTACCGTGTGACGGACGGCAAGGGATTCAAATTGTCCCATCATGATCCGGGGGATTTGGGCAAGCTGGACAAGGACAGCAAGAAGGAAGCCGTCGACAAGCTGGAAAAAGGCATTGAGTTGCTGGGACAGTTGCAGGAGGTGCTTTACGCCAGCGAGTCCTATGCGCTGCTGGTGATTTTGCAGGCGATGGACAGTGCCGGCAAGGACGGGATCGTCAAGCATGTGATGGGAGGCATCAATCCCCAGGGATGTGTGGTGAGCAGTTTCAAGTATCCTTCCACTGTGGAACGGAGCCACGATTTTTTGTGGAGGTGTGTGATGCGCCTGCCGCAGAGAGGCATGATCGGCATTTTCAACCGTTCCTATTACGAGGAGGTGCTGAGCGTGCGCGTGCATCCGGAATATCTTGCGGGGGAAGGGTTTGATCCGGCCCAGGCAAGCAAGGCTTTTTGGAAGGAGAGATACAGGTCCATCAATAACCTGGAACGCCATTTGCATGCCAATAGAACGCGGTTTGTGAAAATTTTTCTCCATCTTTCCTATGAGGAGCAGAGGAAGCGCCTTCTGGCGCGCCTGGATACTCCCGACAAGAATTGGAAGTTTTCAGAAGGGGATATCCATGAGCGCGAATATTGGGACGGTTATCAGAAGGCTTTTGAAGAGATGATCCGGAATACGGCCACTCCGGATGCTCCCTGGTATGTGGTTCCGGCGGACAACAAGTGGTATTCCCGTCTTGTCTGCCTGTGTGCGATTGCCAGCGCCCTGACAGACATGAAGCTGAAATATCCGCAAGTGTCCGAGGAGTTGAAGTCTTTCTTCCCCAGATTCCGGGAGGAACTGGAATATACCCCGGACAAGGACAAGAAGTAAATGGCGCGTGTCCGGTCCTGTTCCGGGATAACCTCCGTGTCCGGAGAGGGGATGACGCTGATACGCCCGGAATGTGGGCGTTGAAGTTCAGCTCTTGCGGAAAGAGGAAGCGCCCTGTAATCAGCGCCTGCGTTCCCAGGATTTCACCTTGCCGTTGATGAAGAGAACGTATCCCGTATTTACCGGAACGTAGGTTACGTCGTTGTAATAGGGATAATACGGGCTATAGAAGCCCGGTCCCCCCCAATAGGGACCGCCCCAGTACGGACCGTACCAGAAGGAGGGCGGCGGCGTGTAAACGGGCTGGAGGGAAGAGTAGATCCAGCGGGTGGCCTGCTTGCCGTTGAGGTTGCCTTCCGCCACGGCGGAGGGGTCTCCCCATGCCAGGAATACGGCGGGCGGCGACATGCCTTCCGCAATTTGGCCGGTTTCCACCAGCGCCTTTTGGGCAGGCGGAAGCGAATTGAATAAAGCGGGGTTTTTCTGAATACGGGAGGCGGGGGTGGACACGCAGGAAGCAAGGCTCAAAGCGGCGGCCATGGTGGTGAAAAGTAACTTCCAGTTCATGATATGCATACGGATAACACTCACTTTGACTCTTGCCAAGGGTCTTTTGTTGAGTAAAATGAACCGACAAGTTATGAAAGCGTTCCGCAATCTGGCCTTATTACTGATGGTCCCGGCTCTGGTTTCCTCCCTGTCTGCAGCAGGAAAACCGGAAATTATCAATGATTATCTTCCGGTCGGCAAGATGGTGGAAGGCTCTGCCGTCAGCGTTTTGCTTGACGAAGGCCTTCAGCCATTCATGGAAAAGATTGACGGCGTTTTCGGTTCCCTGCCTGAAAAAGACAAGAAGGAGCTGGTGTCCCAGATTGTCCCTGGACAGCCTGTTCCGTATGACGAACGCCTGGGCTGGACCAAGGAAGATTATGCCAAATATCTGGAGTGCTGGAAAAAGAAGCAGATCCAGGAAGTGGCTCCCGTAGCGATGGGGATTTTTCCGGACGGCGAGCAGGGCATCTGGAATCTGGCAACGGTAGTTCAGCAGGGCCCCTTGCCGATGAGCACGCTCAAGTATGATTCCAATACCAAGTCATGGATTTCCCCCAACGGCTCCCTGGCGCTGAAAGGCGACGTGTCCTATGACGATATGAACGTGTACGGGGCGTGGAGCGGCAAGGAATGGACGCTGGAGAAGAAGACCATTCTCTCCACGCTGACGGAAACCGTCATCCTCGGCAAGACGAAGGATGGAAAGTATGTTTATTTTGTGTACAACATGTCCGAGAAGAATCCGGACAATTTCGTTATTGCCAATCAGTCCATCGTGCTGCGCGTTCCCATGACCAGCATCGTGGGAGATCCCCTTCTGGAGAAGGCCAAGGCCCGCGCCCGCCAGTAACGGCTGACATTCTCTTCTTATTCCCGGTTATAAAAGATGCGTATTATCAGTGGATTAGCCGGTGGAATATCCTTGTCCGTCCCCAAGGGGGAGGTTCGGCCCACCACGGACCGGGTGAGGGAGGCCCTTTTTTCCATCCTGCATCCTCTGGTCAAGCATGCCGACGTGCTGGACCTGTTCACCGGGTCGGGGGCGTTCGGGCTGGAAGCCCTGAGCCGCGGAGCAAGGACCGCCCGCATGGTGGACGCTTCCAGGTCTTCCTGCACCACCGCCAAGGCCAATTTGTCCAGGACCAGGCTTGAGGGCGGCACGGTGATCCAGGGGGATGCCGTCCAGTTCGTGAAGAGGGAAGTGACCGCCGGCAGAAAGTATGATGTGGTGTTCGCGGACCCTCCCTATTGCAAGGGGCCGCTGGACCGGGATTTTGTCGTGGAACTGATGGAAGCCGGCGTGGCCGGTCTGCTGAAGGATGAAGGCGTGTTCATTGCGGAGGTTCAGGAAGGTTGGGGGACCGGGAGTGAAGGTTCCGCCGGTTTTGACGGACTGCGCCTGGTGGATACCCGCCGGTACGGGAAAAATATGCTGCTGTTCTATCGATTGCCGGAGAAGTAAGATGAAAGCCCTTTTATTGTCATTTTGTTATAATATCCTGTACACCATCGGCTGGCTGGTGACGCTGCCTTCCTATCTGCTCAGGCAGAAGCGCCGGGGGGGATTCGGCACGGGGCTGATGGAGCGTTTTGGCCTGTACCGCGTTTCCTACAACAGGGAGCCGAAGGGTGTGCTGTATGTGCATGCGGTGAGCGTGGGAGAAGTAGTGATAGCCCTCAAGTTCCTGCGTGCATGGCTCCGGGAGCGCGGCGGTTCCGCCGTGCTGGCCACCAGTACGGCTACGGGGCATGCCACGGCCATGAGTGCCCAGGTGCCCGGCGTGCGCGTGATTTACGCCCCCTTTGACTTGCTGGGGCTTCCGGGCAGGTGCTTTGACCGGTTTGAACCGGAAGCCATTGTGCTGGTGGAGGCGGAGCTGTGGCCCAATTTTGCGCGCGCTGCCAAGGTTCGCGGCATTCCCATGGCGATGATTAATGCCCGCATGTCCGCCAGATCGGAGAGCCGGTACCGCGCGTTCAAGTGGCTTTCCAAGTATTATTTTTCCTTTCTGGACGCCATGGGCGTGCAGGACAAGGGGGATGTGCAGCGGTTTGAGTCCGTGGGGGTCTCCCCGTCCGTCATCCATGTGACCGGAAGCATCAAGTTTGACCAGCAGACGGCGGATCGCCGTGATGCGAATCCCGAGTTTTCCGCCATTCTGGAGAAGTTGAAGCGCGGCAAGCCCGTGGTGCTGGCCGCCAGCACGCATGACGGGGAGGAAGTCCTGATTGCGGAGGCCGCCAGGAAAGCCGGCGGTTTTCCCCTGATCGTCCCCCGGCATGCGGAACGCCGCCATGCCGTGGTGAAGGATTTGTCCGCCCGCGGCTGGCAGTGCATTTTGCGGACGGAAGGAGAAATTCCTGAAAACCTCAAGGAGAACGTCTGCTATGTTGTGGACACCACCGGGGAGCTGAGGGACTGGACGTCCCTAGCCGACGTGGCCGTGATCGGCAAGAGTTTTCTGGCGGACGGCGGACAGAATCCGGCGGAAGCCGTTGCCTGCGGCGTGCCCGTGCTGACGGGACCGCACATGGAGAATTTTGATGCCCTTGTCCAGCTTCTGGAAGGGGTGGACGGCATCACCAGATGCGGGGAGGAACAGTTGCCGGACGTTCTCAAGGAAATGCTGGACAACCCATTGCTGGCGCATGCGCAGGCTTCGCGCGCCCAGGTGGCGCTGAAGGCCCATTATGGCGCTACGGCCCGCACCATCCGCATGATTTGCATCATGCTCAAGATTCCTGTTTGACCGGAGGGGTGTCCGCCGTTTTTTCGTTGTTCTCCGGTGTTGAATGGAGCGGGAGGGCATAAACTTCCCCCTGCGGTGCGTCCACGATGATGTCAAAGTGCCGGAGGGTGTCCACGCCGATCTGGCGTCTGCCGCCGGTTCCCGTCACAACGAATGAAAGGCCTTCCATTTGGAAGTCCGGTCCCATGTGGAGCGTGGACGGAACGCCCAGCTTCATGACGGAATGGCTGCCGCTGCTTCCGTTGATGTCCGACGCCATGACTTTGACATGACTTCCGTCCGGGTCCGCCGGCCACTGCTCCACAGGGGCCAGAGAGAGCGTGGAGCCGGAGTCCAGGGCCAGGAGAAAGGGCGCGCCGTCCCGGGTACACCGGATGTAGAGGATGCCGGAGGCATGGCGTTCGACGTCCAGCGGTTTCATGTCTTTAAGGGGGAAACGGGAACGTTCGAGGAATTGCAGGGTGGCGTCCCTGACGGAGAGCAGGAAGGGGCAGAAACTCAAATAGTTGATGCCCAGAATGCCGTCCACGCGGATGCGGGTGCTTTTTTGAAGAGGGCCCAGGTCCATGGTGCACCCGTAGTAGTTCTTGATCAGAAGGCTGCCGATGGAGAAGGATTCCATGGAAAATACCCTCGGTGCGGTATGGACATTGGAGCCGGGGGCAATCTGCACTTCCTGCAGGGCCAGGTCCGGGAAGTGCTTTTTGATGAATTTGACGTCAAAGGTGGTATGGGAGGCGGCCGTATCCACGATGAGGTTGCACGGGATGCCGTTGATGCGGCATTCCGCAATAAGCAGTTTGCTGTTGGGGTCCCTTGCCAGTTTGACCGGCTCCATGCCGGTCAGGGATGCAGTGGCCCTGTCCGGAAGGGAAGCGGCTTCTTCCGCGAAGGAGAGAGGGAGCAAGGACAGCATCAGGAGGCCTGCTGCGGCAAGTGGCAAGCTGCGTACGGGAAGCATCCCTTACAGGTAAGCGAGCGCCCGCGGCCTGGCAAGCCAATTTGCCGGTGAATCAGTCATGAGCCCGGTGGTTGGGCCTGTGACGGCGTTCCAGCTCTACGCGGTCTTCGTAGTTGCGGGCCTGGACTTTTCTATCCCTTTTTCCGGCCCTTTCCACGTTCATCTGCCGTTTTTTCTGGCGTTTGGCAAGCTGGGAAATTTCGTTTTCCAGATTCAGGAAGTTCAGGTAGCGTTCCTTGTCCAGACGCCCCTCCTCCACGGCTTTTCTGATGGCGCACCCGGCGTCCTTGCCGTGGCTGCAGTCCGCAAACCTGCATTCATGGGCCAGTTCCGTGAGGTCTGCAAAACTTTCCCGGAGCGTGTGCTCGTCCGTCCACATCTGGATTTCCCTGATGCCCGGATTGTCGATCAGCAGGCCGCCGTGCTTGAGAAGCACCAGTTCCCGCGCCACCGTGGTATGGCGTCCTTTGCCGGTGACTTCATTCACTTCCCCCGTCCAGAGCCATTCGTCTCCCAGCAGGGTGTTGATCAGCGTGGATTTTCCCACGCCCGAGGAACCTACGATGGAGATGGTTTTTCCCCGTTCCAGGCATTTGCGGAATTCCTTGATGCCCCTGTTGCGGAGGGCGCTGATGCAAATAATGCCGCATTCCGGGCAGAGTTCCCGGAGGATGTGCGTGGCTTCCTCCACTTCTTTTCTGGAGAAGAGGTCCACCTTGTTGAGCAGGATGAGGGGCATGGCCCCGCTGCGCCGGATGAGCGTGAAGTAGCGCTCCATGCGCCTGGGGTTGAAGTCGGTTCCCGGTTCCGTGACGACGGCCACGATGTCCACATTGGCGCCCAGCACCTGTTCCGCACTGCTTTTTCCCGGCGCCTTACGGGAAAAACAGGTCCGGCGGGGAAGGATGGCGCGTATGACGGCTTCATCCTCCGCTTCTCCGGGATCGATCGCCACCCAGTCTCCGACGGCGGGCAGTTCCGCATCCGTAGCGGCGTCATGCCAGAGCTTGCCGCTGACTACTACGTCCATGTCTTCCCCTCCGTCCAGCAAGGCGGTGAAGTTGATCTTCGTTTCCCGGATCAGGCGCCCCGGAATCCATCCGGGTTTGGCAATGGCGTCAAAGGCGTCTTGAAAGTGGTCGTTCCAGCCTAGATCCTGAAGAGTAACGGGCATGAAGGAGCAGGGGGTTGTTTGAGAGAAGCGGTACGCTGCGGCTAATAGTTTATGATGGCTTAATTCCGGCCGGGTTCAAGCCCGGAAAAGGTATGCCGGTCAGGATGACAGGCCTTTCCGGCGTACAAGGCGGCAGGCGCGTTCCACGATCTGGTGGGCGATGTGCGTTTTGGCCGCTTTTTCCAGCAGGTCCGTCCGGTCCGGATAGATGAGCAGCACTTCGTTTTCCGACGCGTCGAAGCCGATGTCCCGCCGAGAAACATCATTGGCCACGATCATGTCGCATTGCTTGCGCTCCAGTTTGCCGCGTGCATAGGATTCCACGTCGTGGGTTTCCGCCGCAAAGCCGACCAGAATGCCGCGGAAGCCGAATTCCGTGCGCATGGAGCCCAGAATGTCTTTGGTGCGCTCCAGTTCCAAAACCATGCGCTCCCCTGTTTTTTTGATTTTGCGGTCCGGTACGGAAACGGGCCTGTAGTCCGCAACGGCGGCGCTGAGGATGGCTATGTCCGCATAGGACGCCTGGTTCTGTACGGCGTCATACATTTCCTGAGCGGTTTCCACGGGAAGGAAGTCAACGCCGTGAGGAACGTCCAGAGAAGTGGGACCGGAGATGAGCAGGACGCGGTGGCCGTCGTGGGCCGCCGCTTCCGCCAGGGAGTATCCCATTTTGCCGGAAGAACGGTTGGTGATGTATCTTACGGGGTCAATGGCTTCTCTGGTGGGACCGGCCGTGATGAGGAAACGCATGGGCGGCATTATGCGGAATCGCGGGGAAAAGTGAAGAGTGATCTTGTTCAGCCGGGCATTATGTTCCGGCTTGACTCCTGTTCGTGATTGCGCGAGTTATGAAGGCGTGATTTATTGGGACAATAACGCCACCACCCCCCTTCTTCCGGAAGTTTACGCCGCCATGGAGCCGTTCCTGAAAGAACGGTTTTTCAACCCTTCCGCGGGGTATGCAGAGGCCAGGCGCGTGCGGGAGGCCGTGGAGGAAGCCCGCGCCGGAGTGGCGGTCCTGCTGGGCGCGTCTCCATCGGAAATCGTGTTCACTTCCGGAGGAACGGAGGCCACCAATGCCGCCTTCCGCCAGATGGCCCGTGAAGGAAAGGGCGTGGCCGTGCTGTCCACGGATCACGACGCTTCCCTGAAAACGTCCCTTGCCCTGGGGAACGGGCGCATTTGTTCCGTGGACCGGGAAGGAAGGGCTGTACCGGAAGAATGGGAAGCCCTGTGTTCCGGGGAGGCGGGCGGCGTTTCCTTTGCTTGGGCCAATAACGAGACGGGCGTGCTTCAGGATGCGGCGGCTTTGTGTGCCGCCGCCCGGCGGCATGGGCTGCCCGTGCATCTGGACGCGGTGCAGTGTGCCGGAAAAATTCCCGTGTGCCTGCAGGGGATGGATGTGGATTATGCGTCCGTTTCCGCCCATAAATTGCATGGTCCGAAGGGTATGGGATGCCTGTACAGGTGTTCCGGCGCTCCGTTGGAGCCTGCCTTGTTCGGGGGCGGCCAGGAGTACGGACTGAGGTCCGGCACGGAGAATGTGCCGGGAATCATCGGTTTTGGGGCTGCGGCCCGCGTGGCGCTCCGGCATGTGGAGGAAGCGGGGCGCGTGAGGCGCCTGCGGGACAGTTTTGAGTCTTCCCTGGCGCAGGCCGTGGACGGAGTGACGGTGCATTCCGGTGCTGCGGAGAGGATTCCGAATACGTCCAATCTGGCTTTTTCCGGGTGTACGGCCGAGGCTCTGATGCTTTTGCTGGAACCTGCCGGGCTGCTGTGTTCCGCCGGGTCCGCCTGCCATACCGTGCAGCCCATGCCGTCCCATGTGCTGGCGGCCATGGGGCTGTCCGACGGGGAGGTGCGTTCCTCCCTGCGTTTTTCCCTGTCTTTCACCACGACGGAGGAAGAGGTGCGGGAGGCCGTGAGGCTGGTGGCGGAGGCTGTCGGGAAGGTGCGCCGCGTCCAGTCTTCCCGTACCGGTCCCGTGTTTGTTTACAGGCCGTGAGCGGGGGACCGCCTGATGGGCTTTTATGGCGGCGGATTGGCCGTAAAGGAGCAGGGAGCGGCGCTTTGGGTGGATTGCCCGCTTCTCTTTCCTTCTTGCCGCCGTGCACGGTTCGTGCTAGAGTTTATAGACTGTGGAAAACAGCGGTTTTTCCAGTAGATGCTTATGAATATAGAACATTATCAGAGCAAGGATGAGGAGGCGGTCCTGAATGTCTGGCTGAAAGCGTCCGAACAGGCCCATGCGTTTGCCGGGGTTGGTTTCTGGTGCGGCCTGGTGGAGGATATGAGGCAGGTGTATTTGCCGAAGGCGCGGACCTGGATATGCCGTGACGGTGACCGCGTGGTGGGGTTTGCCTGCCTGGTGGGGGAGGGGGAACTGGCCGCCCTGTTCGTGGACCCGGAACGCCAGTGCCAGGGCATAGGGACGGAGTTGCTGAATTGGGCCAAGGATCACAGCAAGGGACTGCTGACCGTAGGCGTTTATGAGGAGAATCCGCGTGCATTGCAGTTTTACAAGCGCAGCGGGTTTGAAGAGATCGGCTCCCGTGAAGATGAACTTACCGGCAGCCGGGAGTACCGTCTGGAGTGGAAGAGACCGCGCCCGTCATAAGCATAAGAAAGGGCGGAGGCTTCTGAAGAACCTCCGCCCGAGTTGATTTTTAGTGTGCCGGCAGCCGTGTTAGGCGATTTCCACCTTGACGCCGCTCTTTTCAATTTGTTCCACCATTTCCGGGGCAATGGCCTCGTCCGTGATGAGCATGCTCACCAAGTTGGGAGCGACCGTGTAGAATGCCGGGCTGTTTGCGATGCTTGTGGAAGGCATGGCGATGATTACCTTGGCATCCTGGGGGATGACGCTCCTGATGAATTCGGATTGAAGCATGTTTTTGTACCCGGCGCCGTGCTTGGGGGAGTAGCAGTCCGGCGTGAGTACCACCAGTTCAATGTTCAGGGATCCGGCCGCGTGTGCCGCATCCTGGCCCACGTAGACCTGGGCTTCACGGTCGAAACGGCCGCCCGTGCAGTAGAAGCTGAGGCTCGGGATGCCTTCCAGCCTGGTCAGAAGGGTTGGGTTGTTGGAGACGATATGCGTGTCTCTGGAGTTGACATGGTTGCAGATTTGGTAACCCATGGTGCTGCTGTCAATGAACATGACGACGGAGGTCGGGATGTTCTGGACGGTTTTTTTGGCAATCTGGATGGAGACATGGTCCTGAGTGACAATGTCTTCATGAAGGGATTTGTGAGTGAGCGCCAGTGCGCCGCCGTGAACACGCTTGAGGAATCCCCTTTTTTCAAGGTTAATTAAATCGTTGCGGACCGTTTCATCCGTGACCTTCATCTGCTTGGCCAGGGCAATTGTCCTTGCGGCTCCATGCTCGGCCAGGGTTTTCAGAATAAACTCTTTACGTTGGGATGCTAAGTACATTGGGTTCTGTTTTTCTATATAGAATGTTTACACGTTCTACGTGTTAAGTTGTTTTCTAACAATTTTTCACGGTCTCAGTCAAGCGTTAGAAACATTAACTTTTGACTGTTATTGTGAATAATGCCGATTTTGTAATACTGAGACAGCATGATAACGATAAATGTACAAAAATATTTACTCAATGCACAAATTAGTTATTATTATGACAGAGATTTGTCAATCGGGTATGGAAATGGCGGCCGGATCAAAGTTAGGGGTGGGAAAGGCAAGCTGGAGATGCCGGAGCTTTTCCACGATCAGGCGTGCAACGACAAGGTTTCTGTACCATTTGCGGTCTCCGGGGATAATGTACCAGGGGGCTTCCGGGGTGGATGTTTTTTCAATGAGGTCCTGGTAGGCAGTTTGGAATTCATCCCAGCGGTTGCGGTCGTCAAGGTCATCCATGCAGAATTTCCAAAGCTTGTCCGGATCCTGAAGCCGTGATTCCAGGCGCTTTTTCTGTTCCGCCTTGGAGATATTCAGGAAGAGCTTGATGATGGTGGTGCCTTCTTCCGCGAGCATGGATTCAAAGTCCAGCACGTGCTTGTAGCGGCGCTTCCAGACGGGGTCCGGGAAGATTTTCTTTACGCGCACGGCGATGATGTCTTCATAATGGGAACGGTTGAAGATGGCAATCTGGCCCTTGGTCGGCACTTCCTTGTGCACGCGCCAGAGGAAGTCATGGTCCAGTTCTTCCGGGGTGGGTTTTTTAAAGGGCACCACATGCAACCCCTGCGGGTCCACGCGGGAGAAGACATGCTTGACGCAGCCGTCCTTGCCGCCGGCGTCCATGGCCTGAAGAATGACGAGTATTTTATGCTTGTGCTGGGCAAAGAGTTTTTTCTGCAGTTCCTGCAGTTCTTCCCTCAGCTTGTCGAATTCGACCAGGGATTCTTCCTTGGTTCCGGAGAAGAGGGATTTGTCATCCGTGGGGTAGTCCTTTAAACGCAGTTTTTTGCCCGGAGGCACCAGGTAACGGTTCATCGTATAAGAAGTTAGTGTTGAAGAGGGAGCAGGCCGTGCGACACGCTTTTCCGCAGAGGGGCGGTTGGCGGCGGGGGGCTTTCCGAAGAATTGAGTGAGGGCGTCCTTAATGACTTTTCTTTTGAATTTGGGGAACATTTCCAGCTTGATGTCCTGGAGAAGCACCCATTTTGTTTTTGCGAATTCCGGGCTGCGGTGCAGGTCCGTCTTGGGGCGGCTCGTTTTGCAGCGCACCAGAAAGTAGGTTTGTTCCTGACCCACCCAGCGGGTGATTTTACGGTGGTTGGCGGGGTATTTGTACCGCAGACCGGGCAGGCGCGCCACAATGGTATAGTCCGAGGGGCGCAGCCCCACTTCCTCCCAGACTTCCCGTGCCAGGGCGCGTTCAATGCTTTCGTTCTTGATGACGCCCCCCTGGGGGAAATGCCAGTAGGGATTGCGGCCGTGGTCCTTGCCCAGCAGGATATAGCCGTCGGCATCCATGATGACGGCTGCCGCGTTGATTCTCCATGTTCTGGCTGGTGAAGGAGTGTCCATGACAGGGCAAAACTGCTTACTGGGGGGCCTGTTCCGGGGCGGGCTGCATTTCCGGCGGCTGTTCCGTTTCAGCCTGGTCCTCCTGCCAGATGAAGTGCTCCAGCTGGATGCGGCGCGCGTAGGCCGCCGCTTCCCTGGCTCTGGGGCCGGACGTTTGTGCCAGCTTTCTGGCCAGGGCCAGGGCGCCGTCCCAGTTTTGTGCCTGCCCCATGAGGCGGATGGATGCAAATCCCGCGTTATAGAACCAGTGCCAGTCCCGGCGCTTGTTGGCGGAACTGCCGCTGGGCGTGTGGACCAGGATGGAGGCATAGTCATCCAGGGCTTTTTCCTGGTCGTTCAGCCGTTCGTAAAATTGGGCCCGCTGGGTAAGGGTTTTGAATTTCCATGCCAGTCCCAGATTAGGGGTATTCAGGATTTCCGTGCACAGGTTGATGGCTTTGCGGAGGGTGTCTGAGTTGGTGTCTTCCTTGGTTACCCACGCATCCGCCTGGATGGAGAGGGCCAGCAGCCGCATGTAGCGCGGCAGCGGCTTGGAAAGCAGCTCGTCAAGCACGGCGATGCACTGGTCCGCTTTTCCCATGCGCAGGAGGACGGAGGCTTCTTCTATTTTGGCGGCCTGGGCAAATTGTGTTGTTCCCGCACCCAGTGTCTGGAAGATGTTGAGGGCCGCTTCCAGCGTGTTGACGGTGTTGCTTTGCTGTGCCGCTTTTCCTGCCAGGAAGAGGGCCGCCGCTTTCAGGGGACTGTCCGGATATTTGGAGGGGAAGGGCTGGAGCACGAGCTGGGCTTCGTGGAAGTCGCCGTTTTTGTACAGGAGTTCCCCGAGTTTGAGGTACAGGGCGTCGGCCTGTTTTCCGTCCTTGTCCAGGGCGATGGTTTGCCGGCATGCCTGGATGGCTTCCGTCCATTCCTGGAGGTTTTCCGCCAGCAGGATTTTCAAACGGCCGAGCTGCATGGACTGGTCCGGAGTGAGCTGTTCCTTTTCCAGCAGCGGGAGGGTGGATTGCACGGTCTGGATGTCCGGAGGATTGAGGTTCAGGGCCACTTCCGCCTGGTCCAGCCGCGCCTGGGTTTTCAGAGCCGGGTCTTCCGCCAGGGCCACGAAGCCGGCCAGGAGTTCCGTGGCCTCCGGGTTCATTCTTTTAGCCGCATAATGGGCCTGTTCAAAGAGGATGTGTTCCCGCAGCTTTGCAGAGCCTGCGGCTTCCCGGACCAGCGCGGCCGCGCCTTTTGCGTCGTTGGCATACAGGGCAGACAGGTTTTCATTGAAGAGCGCAGCTTCCGCCGTTTTTTCCGTGCCGCGACGGGATGCTTCACGGAAGAGTTTTTGAGCCAGGGGGTAATCTCCCTTCTGGAAGGCCAGGGCACCCTGCTGGAAGATGATTCCGGCGGATGTGCCCGGGTATTTGGAAATGAGGCGTTCCGCATCTTCCGTGCGTCCTTTTTCCAGGAGGGCCGTGATGATGTTCAGACAGAGAGTCTGGACGGGAAGGTTCTGCGGATATTTGGCAAGGCCGTCTCCGGCAAGCTTGATGGCTCCCGCCAGGTCTCCCTTTTCCAGAAGAAGACTGCCCATGGCGTACATGGCCGCAGGCTGCCGCGTGGCGTCTTTGGAGTTCACCCAGCCAGTGAGTTTTTCCAGTGCCTGCGGGTCGGTGCGGAAGGTGTTTTCTCTCAGAAGGATGTTGAAAGCGTCCATCAGCAGGGGGGAGTCCGCCTTTCCGCCGATGAAGGTGATGAGCCGGTCTTCTCCTGTTCCGGCGGTGTGGATGTTTTCCTCTTCCGGCTGCTGCGCACGCGCTTCTTCCTCCGCCTGCCCCGGATTGCGTTTTTCCCGGAGAATTTCCCCTTCCGCCAGGGCCACCCGTGCCAGATCACGGATTTTTGCAGGGTAGGAGGTGTTGTCCGCAATGGAAGCAAACGTTTTAATGGCTTGGTCCACATTGCCCTGGATGACGGATATTTTTCCGTCCACCAGTTCCGCATAGGGCAGAAGGATGGGTGGTTTTTCCTTGCCGGACAGGCTGTTTTTTACCTGTTCAAGGATGGCCTGCGCCTCCGTGTAGTTCTGCATGCCGGCCAGGGTGTCCGCCAGCAGGATATTGGCGGTGTGTGAAACGGAAGGAGAGTCCGTGCGGCCCAGCCTGGTCAGGGATTCCACGAGAAGCTGCCGGTCTCCGAGCTGCCGGGCCAGTTGTGCTTTCAGCTGGAAGGCGTAAACGGAGAGAGGATCGGAGTCCGGGATGGAGGAGAGTTTTTCCAGGGCCCTGGTGAAGTATCCCTTGTTGAACAGGCCCATGGCCGTCCAATAGGATTTCAGAACGGAGTCCGGCAGTTGTTCCCACAGGGCGAGGCCTTCATCCGTTTTGTGCGCGCGGATCAGGGCTTCCGCAAGGAACGGCCGGATGACGGCCTTCTGGGATTCCGGGAGGTTTTTAGTCTTCAGGCTTTCCTGAAAGTTTTTGCTGGCTTCCAGCGGGAGGTGTGCGGCCAGATCCTTCAGGCCCTGCTGGTATTTTTTGTTTTTCAATAGCGCCTGTTCGTCCTGCGACAGGGCGGAAGCGGGGGGAGGCGTGTTGCTTGACGCCGCAGAGGAGAGTCCCCCCAGGGACAGCAGGAACGCGGTGCATGCCGCCATGGCGGCGGGGATGGTGTGGTGCCTGGTGGAGGGTATTTGCATGATGAATAAGGGAATTATGGTTCCGTTCCCATGAAAATGAGCCGGATATAGCGTTTTCCGGAAGCCGTCAGCCTGGGTTCCTTGCTGGAACCGGAAACGCGGTTGCAGGTTCTGTACAGTTGGGAGAAGGGATGGGGAACGGCCCGGATGACGACAGGTTCACTGCAGGGTTCCGCGGAAGGGGCCACAGAAGTGGGAACTCCGGGTCCGGTGAAACTGATTTCCCAGGATTTGGGCTGGGACGGTCCCGGTTTCAGCAGGAAGGGATAGTTTTTAACCAGGCTGGGCATTTCTCCGCTGGAGGGAACGCGCACCACGTATTGCACCGGGAGGGAGGAGATATGGCGGGACAGGGAGAATTCCTCTCCGTCCTTGCAGTGGATGAGGACGGGCGCCGCATCAAAGCCCGCCAGGTTCAGGCCGTTGTAATTGCCATGGCGGTTGGGCGTGCCCATTTTCAGGCTGTCATACCAGGGTTGAAAGTTGTCCTGAAGCTTGAGGCAGAGCTCCAGATGCAGGTGGGCCCGTGTTTTGTTCAGCCCTGCGCCGGAATAGCCCAGGCGCCCGATGACGTTTCCGGTGCCTACCTGGTCTCCCTCCCGGCAGTTGACGGAGGCGAGGTGGGCGTAAAGGCTGTAGAGCGGTCCGTCTTTCAGCCGGTGTTCAATGACGACGTAGCGGCCATAGTTGCTGTGCGCCGGATTTGCGGAGGCATGGACCACGATGCCGCCGGCCACCGGGTGGACATCGTCCAGGGGAACGCCTGCGGCATCCCTTTTGAGGGGCTTGATGTCAATGCCTTCATGAAATTTGGTGGCTACCGGGCCTGCCTGGGTTCTCACCAGGGTGCGGGTAAAGCCGTAGGCTCCGGCCTGCCAGGGCTGGGATTTCTGACCCTCGAAGTTCCGGTCCACATACATGTAAAAGTCCTGCGGACGGTTGTTCAGAAGGGCCGTGTTTGAGGTAGGGAAGCGCACGGCAATGTCCGCCGCCAGAAAAGAGGCGCTCCACAGAAACAGGAGGCATCCGGACAGGAACAGAAGGAACTTGCTGTGCGTGTTCATAAAACGTACGGGATCAGAGCCGTCCGCGGCGGGTGCTGATCACGGTGCGGTCTTTGTGGTCCTCAGGGTCCTTGGCTTCTTTCTTCTCCTTGGTGGGGTCTATTGCAGGAAGCAGAGGCTTGGTGACGGGGGCGAGCTTGTTAATGGCTTCTTCCCTTTTGGGGTCCGCCGGAGGGATGAATTCCGCCATGGCGGCAAGGTCCGCCGGGGAGAAGCCGCCCAGAACGGCCAGTTTGCCTCCCTTGATGGGGTTGTTGTAGAGGCGCATGGGCTGCATGCGGTGGCCGTTGACGACGGGTAGTATCTGCTTGCCGAGATTTAATGCGGTTACCCCTTCCACCCGGCTGTGCAGGCCTTTTTTAATGTTGAATACGGCCCCGTAAGTATTGTCAGCCGCCCGGAAAGAGTAGTAGGAGTCAATGTCATTCTGGGAGATGAAGGGTACTTTGGAGTAGTAGTAACCGTCATCCTCATTCCGGAAGGAGAATTTCTGACTGTCGGAGGCGCCTGTCTGCATATGGAAGCTGACGGGATATTTGTCAGACCCGCAGGAACAAAGCAACAGGGTTCCAAGGAAAAGCGTGAGCAGCTTCATACCGGGGATGATAAAAGATTTATCCCTCCGGGGGCAAACCAATAAAAAGGCATGGGGTGATTTTTACACAGCCTTTACGGCAGAAGGGAAAGCGTTTTTTCCACAATCAGTTCCACAGGCATCAGCTTGCCGGCTCCGGCCGCTCCGCATGCAAGGATGCCGGCTTCGGCGGGGCCGAAGATGTGGTGGCGTTCCCGCTGTTTCAGGATTTCCGTGTTTTTCCGGGTGGCGGGATGCCCCCACATGCGGACGTTCATGGCGGGACAGATCAGCACGGTGGCCTTGCAGGCCAGGTAGAGGGAGCTGAGCATGTCCGGCGCCATGCCGTGGGCAAAGTTTGCCATGGTGTTTGCCGTGGCGGGCGCCACGACCAGGAGGTCGGCGTTTTGAGCCAGCTGGATATGGGGGGGAACCCATTCCCCTTTTTCATCGTCAAAGGAGGAGAAAACGGGGTTGCGGGAGATGGTGTGGAGAGTGAGGGGCGTGACGAATTCCAGGGCCTTGGCCGTGCAGACGCAGTGCACGTCATGTCCGTGCTTGACGAGGGCGGAAGCGATGTCCGCCGCCTTGTACGCGGCAATGGAGCCGGTGACGCCTAGGATGATGCAGGCCATGGATAGGGAAGGTCAGGCTTTTGAGGAGTTTTTGCCTTCGTCAATCAGCTTCCAGAAGTGCTTGGACTGGCTCAGGATTTCATCTTCCCCCGCCGTGGGAGAGATGTTCGTGCGGAATAAAAAGTCGTTCAGACTGTTGGCATGCAGGACGCGGTGAACGACTACCTTGCCGTCAATGACTTCAAAGTAGATGCGGTAGTCCTTGGCCACGTAGCGGTAAAGCGTTTTGCCGTCTTTTTCCATTTTGCCGAAACGAGCGTCATCCAGCGTTTGAAGCATGGATTCGGAAACCTGGAATTCTCCCAGCAGGTCCAGTTGTTCCAGCGTGGGAATGCGGGATATTTCCGCAGCACTGATTTTATTGAAGACGATTTGAAGCACGCCCCTTTTTAAGTGGGGCGGCAGTCAAGTTCAAGCCTGAAACAAGGCAAAGTCCCGATTTTGAGGCGGGAAGGGGCGCTCCTTTCATTCCTCCGGGTGCGGGGTCCGCATCAGCGGGAGTCCTGCGTGGGGATAATGCCCTTGCTTTCCACGATCTGGGTTCCGCGTATGACCTGGATGGTCAGGGGCTTTTCTCCCGTCAGGTAGTAGGTGGCATCCAGCATGTCTCCGTAGTTGCGGATGGGGACGTCATTGATGCTCATGAGAATGTCTCCGGTCTGGATGCCGCCGCGCGCCAGCGGGCCGCCGTTGATGATTCCTTCCACGACGGGCGTGGATGAGTTGATGTCCAGCAGGCAGCCCAGCCGCACCCGTTTGGCTTTGGGGTTTTCTGCCAGGAAAGAGATGGCCTGGGCCGGGAGAAGATGGCAGGTGCCTTTGCGGGAAACACCCAGAACGATGCCGACGAGACGGTTATCCGCATCATAGCACGGCTGGCCGATTGGGGGTGCAGCCAGTTTGGGGAATTGGGCGCGGATAAGACGCAACGGAAAGCTGATGTCCCCTATGGAGTGTTCCATGCCCACGTAAATGCCCAGCGTGGGTTCATTCTCGCTGTTGGTGAAGGCAAGCCTGGCGCCCCGTCTGAGGGTGGTACTTGCGGCGATGGCAGGGGATGTGCCGGAGAGAAGGGCGGGATTTACCTTGAACAGCGTCAGTCCCGTAAGCTTTTCCTGCGCCCATACCTGGAGGGGCGGTGTTTCCTTGCCGCCCAGGTGGTAGGTTACGGCTCCGTTTTTAAAAACCCTGTAGGGGATCAGGGCGGCAATAAAGTCTTTGCCCGTCCGGGCGGCCAGGGTCGTGTATGATTCTCCGTTTGCCTGTTGCGGAACAGCCGTTACCTTAAAAGGAGCAGGCACGGCCGCCGCTTGCTGAATAATGCCTGCGACGGCTATGCCTGCCAATATGGGAACCACCAAGTTCATAATGAGCATTTACATCTCAATGAGAACTCGGGATACCGGTTTGTCATCGGTATTGGAATCAGTCTGTAGCTGATTTTCTTTGATCGATGTTTCGTTAGACGGGGCATCCGTGGTGAGCGTAGTTGTCGCTCCCGTTGCACCGTCAGTTGAGGTTATTTCTACTTCTTCGTCGCTAACGGGTTGAAGTTTCCCGTCGGGGATACGGGGGGCAGATACGTAAGCATCCGCCGGTTCCATGTCCCCAGACGCTATGATAACGCCTACGGCCGCCAATGTCACGATGGACATGGACGCGTATATCCACTGCCAACCTCTAAAGTTCTGCAGATAGTTGTCCAGGCGTTCGAGCAACAATTTCCAAGTAGATTGAGTAGCCTGATCGGTTTCCTTTCTCAGATGAAAATTGCGGAGGAAGTCTTCTTCAAAATTGTCATGATAACAGGCTTCCTTACGGAAGGACGCCAGCATGGCAACCAGAGTTTCCTCTTTTTGTTCTGTGGATTGTTTATCCATCGTCGTTGATTTTGTGTATAATATGGGTTAGGGTGTTTGGTCCTGATTTCAGGACTAAGCGTTTGACAGGCCAGCAGGATACAGTGTTCAATATTTTTTAACGCATTAGCTCAGATATTCCGCCAGCAATCCCTGGAGTTCCTTGTGGGCATAATGCAATCGGGATCTGAGCGTTCCTTCCGAGATGCCGAGAAGGGCGGAAATCTCCGTATGATTAAGCCCTTTGACATCGTGCAGAACCACAACTTCACGGTGTTTCGTGGAGAGCTTTTTGAGCGCTTCGTTGATCTTGAGCTGAAGTTCGTTTAAATGAGTGCGGCGTTCGGGGTCCGCCCCATCCGTTTCATCCGCCATGTTCATGTCCTTTTCCGTATGGTCGCCGTATTCGTCGTCGTCCAGACTGTAGGTCATTCTGCGGTTGCGCTTTTTCAGGAAGTTCCTGGCATGGTTGACGGCAATGGAGTGAAGCCATGTGTAAAATGCGCTTTGACCGTTGAAGTAGCGCAAGGCCCTGTAGGCTTTGGAAAACGCTTCTTGGGCGATGTCATAGGCATCGTCGTAGTTGTCCGTCATTTGGTACAGCGTAGCATGGAGCTTACGGCTGTGGCGGATCACCAGCTCGTCAAAAGCACGAGAATCTCCTTCCCGAGCTCTGGCGACCAGTTCAGTGTCTTCCAGGGTCGTATAATCAATGGGGCCCGACATATCAGGCGTAGATTACCTAAAAATCGGGGGGACCTACAAGGGCAAATCGTATGCACGGCCCCCTTTACCCTCAAACCAGCGCATGTATGCCACATTAACTGTGGTGTAGCCGCCCGGTGTGGGATAGTCGCCCGTGAAATACCAGTCCCCGCAGGGTCCTTCAATGGAGGCGTGGAGGTTTTCGATGGTCTGGAAGATGACTTCCACCGGGCACGGTGCGTCGTGCGGGGTGACCAGGCGGGTGATTTCCCGGGAGATTTCCGCATCCGTCAGGCCGTCGTAAATGGCTTTGACGCAGTTGCGGCGTTCTTCCCTGGGTTTGGCCAGTTCCGCCTTGCATGCCTGGAACACTTCTTCCAGCAGGCGGGCTTTCCCGTGCTGCTTGATCAGGGAGACTGCGGCCTGGAAGGCGATGAAGTTGCCCAGTTCGGACATGTCGATCCCGTAGCAGTCCGGATACCGGATTTGCGGAGCGGTGGAAGCGACGACGATTTTCCGGGGATTGGTGCGTCCCAGGATGCGCAGGATGGATCTTTTCAGCGTGGTGCCGCGGACGATGGAGTCGTCAATGGCGACGAGGACGTCTTCCGGTCCCACGGCTCCGTATGTAAGGTCGTATACGTGGGAGACGAGCTGGGCGCGGCTTTTTTCCTGCGTGATGAAGGTGCGCATCTTGATGTCCTTGTGCGCGATTTTTTCACCGCGCGGCCAGCGTTTCAAGATGGCGCTGTCCAGCATTTTTTCATCCAGCGTTCCGTTCCGGAGGGCTTCCAGAAGCTGGGCATGGACGCGCTTGCGGCGGTATACCCGCAATCCTTCCAGCAGTCCGTAATAGGCGGTTTCCGCCGTGTTGGGAATGTAGGTGATGGCGGATTTGTCAAAACGGTCTTCCAGGGAGTCCACGATTTGTGGGGTCAGGGCCGCGCCGAGAGCCTTGCGTTCCCGGTAGACGATGGGGTCGTTGCCGCGGGAGAAGTAGATTTTTTCAAAGGAGCAGGGGGTGGGTTTCAGCGGCGTGGTGAATTCCGTGATGGCGTGCGTGCCGTCCGCCTTGATGGAAAGCATGTTGGCGGGAGGAAGCTCGTGCACCTGTTCGCTTTCCACTTCAAATACGGTCATCAGGGGGACGCGTTCGGAGGCCACCGCGATGAATTCGTCCGTAATCAGGTAGTGGCAGGGGCGGATGCCGTGGGGGTCGCGCAGGCAGAAGTAGTCTCCGTTGCCGATGGCACCCATGATGGCGTAGCCGCCGTCCCAGCGCTGGGCGGAGTTGTGGATGATTTCCTGGATATTGAGCTGGGAGGAGATGGCGTGGGGAATTTCCGGGCCGGGCATGCCGCTGTCCCGCAGGGCGCGGTAAAGGTCCGTGTGGGCTTCGTCCAGATGGTAGCCGATTTCTTCCAGAACGGTCTGCGTGTCCGTGCCGAAGACGGGATGCTGGCCGCGCTCAATCATGCGCTGGTTGAGCTCCGGCGTGTTGGTCATGTTGAAGTTGCCCAGCACCATCAGCGTGCGCGTGGGCCAGTTGGTGCGGCGCAGGTAGGGATGGCAGGAGCCTTCGTCAAAGAGTCCGGAGGTGCCGTAGCGCAGATGGCCCATCAGGATTTCACCGCCATAGTCGAAGTTGTTTTTGATGTCTTCCGCATCTTTCAGGTTGACCTGGCCGCGGCGGATTTTCTTGTTGAGCTTCTTGATCTGGCCGTTGAAGATGGTGGTAAGGGCGTCCTTGCTGGCGTCCCGGGTGCGGAACAGGTAGGGCTGCCCCAAAGGCATGTTAAGCTTCACGCAGCCGATGCCCGCGCCATCCTGGCCGCGGTTGTGCTGCTTTTCCATCAGGATGAGCAGCTTGTTGAATGCCCAGAGGGTGGTGCCGTATTTGTCCTGAAAGTAAGAGAGAGGCTTAAGCAGGCGAATGGCGGCCACGCCGCACTCGTGTTTAAGAAAATCGCTCATGGGATTGATATGAAAGGATTGTCCTGCAAGTGTGGTGTAACCGACGCGGAAAAATGATGTTCTCTATTCGCCCTCTACTTTTACATGGATGCCGCGGCCTTCTCTGAGTGTGCCGATCACTACGCCGCCCGGGCCTGCCTTGAGCGCGGCCTCCACGTCTTCCGGTTTGACGATAGCCACCCAGCCGATGCCCATGTTGAACGTGTTGAAACGGTCTCCGGCATCCACGTGCTTCAGTATTTTCTGGGCCGCCTCATTGTCCCAGTACGGAATGGTCAGGTCCGCGCCGTAGTCTCCCAGGAAGCGTTCCAGGTTTTCCGGGAGGCCGCCTCCGGTGATATGGGCGTATGCCTTGGGAATGACGTTGGAGCGGCGCATGTCTTCCACCACGTCATGGTATAGGCGGGTGGGCTGCAGCAGGGAGCGGAGTTCCTCTTCGTTGACGACGTCCGGGTTTTCTTCCAGAACGCGGCGGATGAGGCTCCAGCCGTTGGCGTGGAAGCTGTCGGATTTGTAGCCGATGAAGACGTCTCCGGGACGTACGGTCGTGGGGTCGATCAGCTTGCTTTTTTCACAACACCCGATGCAGAAGCCGGAAAGCTCCACGATGGATTCGGGAACGACTCCGGGCATTTCAGCCGTTTCCCCGCCGGCGAGGATGCAGTTGCAGGATTCCAGATAGTCGCACATGCCTGCTACCAGGCGCGTGATGCGCGTGCGTTCCGCTTCCAGATTGGAGATGCCCAGATAGTCCAGGAAGAGAAGGGGATCGCCTCCGGTGGTCAGGATGTCGTTGACGTTCATGGCCACGAGGTCCTTGCCGGCGGTTTCCACCATGTCCAGTTCAAAGAGGATTTCCGTCTTGGTGCCGACGCCGTCGCATCCGGTGACGATGACGGGTTCTTGGTAGGAACTCAGGTCATAAGCGGCGGCAAAGAGACCGAAAGCCTGGTGCAGAGAGCGTTTTTTCTGTGTTCTTTTAACGTGAGAACTGATGTCGGATACAAAAGCTGCCGCTTCCTTGGTATCGACCCCCGATTGCTTATAGGTTAACTTGCCGGACATGAACGGATGGACTAGGTGTGGCCACATCCTAAAGGAAGGCCCCTGCCGCGGCGAGTGAAAAAAGAAGTATTTTTGCCATGAGGCCGCGCGGGCCGGGGTCTTTTATGAGACGCTTATTCCACCTCTATTTTGCAGTCCCGCCGGAGCCACCATGCAACCACGGAGAATTTGCCGGGTCCCGTATAAAAGAGGGTCAGGTAAATCAGGAGGTAGATGGCCGCCAGTTCCTGGGCGCCCCATCCGGACAGGCCTAGGTAAAGGAACAGGGCCACGCACATGTTGATGATGAGGATGAGGGTGGCCAGGCGCGTCAAAAAGCCGAAGAACAGAAGAACGGAGCATCCTACTTCCGCACCTACGCAAAGCAGCAGGGAAAGGAAGGAACCGATGCCCAGCGGGTCTTCAAACATGGCCCAGTTTCCGCTGAGGAGCATGTTCAGCTTCGGGATGCCGTGCACCAGCATCATCGCGCCCACGCCCAGGCGCAGCAGCAGAACGCCGAAGTCCATGCTGGTGTTTGTGGCAAGAGATCCCAGCAGGCAGCATGCGGGAGATTTGCATTTATTCTGTTCCATGCACTATATGACCTCACCGGAAGCAAAAATGCTCAAATAAAACGCAATATAATTTCCATTCCGCCATTTCCCTTGACGGCCAGTGCCGTCCGGCAAAGAGCCGGTAAAGAAAAAGGGCCGTTTCCTCGTGGGAATAGCCCTGGAAAAAGAGGATGAAAGGCGTTATTTTCTTGGCGGCAGCAATTTGAACGCGGAAGGGGATTTGGCGGATTTGATTGTCAGGGGCTTCGTCGGGTCCGTTTGCGTTTCCGTTCCGATGCTGATGATGATCCTGTCTCCGGGGTGAACGACCGTGGCGTTTTCAAAGACAAGCGTTCCGGCTCCGTCCGTGAGCCTCCAGCCGTCCATCAGGATGCCGGAATTTCCCTTGTTGTTGATGATGAGGCTGTCCGCGCCCGGTTCCAGTTGGGGAACCGGTTGTTTGATTTTCATGCTTTTCACCAGCTTGGCGAAGGTGATTTCCGCAATGCGCCTGGCGCCTTCCGCCGTGGGGTGCAGACCGTCCACATACCATTCCGGGTGGCCGGAAAGGGGGGTGAGGGCGTCAAACAGGGCGGCTTTGTGCCTGCGTGCCACGGAGGCGATCAGTTTTTCCGCTTCCGGCCGGTTGGCGGCGGAACCGTTGTCCGATAGAGCGTATTTGCGTACGTCCGGATAGCAGTTGCCCGGGAAGGCTTTTTTGCCGAGCGGTCCGCGGTAGTCCGGCCCCAGCATGCCCCAGGCAAGGAATCTGGCTTTCGGGCTGGCGGATTTCCATGCCTTGAACAGGTCGTCATAGCCCTTGACAAACAGGTCGGGGTTCCACCAGCGGCCCGTATCGTTGATGCCCAGGTTGCTGATATAGACGTCCGCCTTGAAGTCCAGGGCCTGCTTGTGCTGGGGGGGTGCTCCCGAACCAGCGGCCTGCCTGCCCCGGATAGTCTCCCGCCGTTTTTCCGGGGTTGCCGAATCCCTTGACGTCATAGGCCGGTCCCATCAGCGTGGCGAGCACCTGGGGGTAGCGGGCATCTCCCGGCTTGAGACCGGAGCCGAACGTGATGCTGTCTCCTACGCAGGCTACCTTGACAGGGGCCGCATGAAGAGTGCCGATGAAGAGTGCGGACAGGACGGATGCAATGATGGCCTTTTTCATTTGTCGATGTTATCAGTGTTTGACAGGTTTTACGGAGGAAGACGTGCGGAATGCCCTGGCGGGCAGTCCTTCTCCGTTGACCAGGTTGGGCGTGACGAAGGATGCCCAGCAGTACCGCGCTTCCTTGGGGTTTTTCACGTCCGGGGAGGTGAGCTGGATGACGGCATTGTCCCGCGTGGAGATGATTTTTGCTTCCGCCGGGTGGTAAACGCCGTCCGCCCCGGCAATTTCAAAATGGGCCGGAGGCTGTCCGTCCGTGGTCGTCAGCCCCGCGGCGTGGTCCATCTGGATCAGGAGCTTGTTACCCTGAGTTTTGGCGGCCTTGAATGACGGGCCCTCACAGGGAGTTTTCCTGCCGTAGATTTTGTTCAGGGCCGTGTCCGCCAGACGTTCCCCCACAGGCTGTTTGTGGGGAGGGTGCACGTCGGAGTTGACGGACCCCAGATCGATGGTGTTGACGCTGTACACTTTGGGAAGAGTGTTTGCGATGCGGTCCTGAACTTCCCGGAATTCCGGCCATCCGGCCCGCAGGGCGGATTTGTCGTTGATGCGGGGGAGCTGAACCATCAGAAAGGGCAGGGACGGGTTGGAAAAGGCCTTCCGCCAGGAGGAGATAAGCGTACCGAGAAGCATGGCGTTTTGCTCGTTGTCAATGATTTCCGCATCGGATTCCCCCTGGTACCAGATGATGCCGCTGATGGGGAACCCGGTCATCCAGGAGATTCCGGATTCATACAGGAAGGCGGGTTTGAAGGGATGGTTCGGGCTCCCGTCCTTGAGTCTTGGCGCAATGTTCTGCCTGGCGCGGCCGCGCACCCAGGCGGAGACGAGAGGGGATTGCAGCCAGTCGTTGCCCCTCAGGCTGCGCAGCCCGCTGTTGGAGTTAATGACGGACTGGGGAATCCAGGCGGCCATCTCGGAGCCGCCCAGGGAGGAATGGATGATGCCTACCGGGATCCCCAGTTCCTTGCGGAGTTTTTTGGCAAAGTAGTAGGCTACGGCGGAGGTGGGGGCGGAGGATTGCGGGGAACTGACCGCCCATGCTCCCTTGTAGAAGCTGTCCGTTGTGAGGGAGTCGAAGTCCTTGTCCGTGTATGCTTTTCCCGCCGTGTGCGCCTGCGGAACGTTGTTGAAGATGCGCAGTTCCGGATCGGATGAAGCGGCGATATCCTGCTGCCTGCCCGTGGGGGTCTGGTCCAGGCGGAAGAGCATGTTGGACTGGCCGGAGGCCAGCCAGACTTCCCCTACCAGTATGTCTTCCAGTGTGGCGGCTTCACCGTTTTGGGAGGCCGTGAGCGTTTGTCCGGCCGCATTGGGCTGCATGGGGGGCAACGTGACGGTCCAGCTGCCTTTGGAGTCCGCCTTCGTTTTCAGCGTGGCGCCGCCGAAGGTAACGGATATTTCCTTGTTGGGGTCCGCCGTTCCCGAGACCGGAACGTTTTTTCCGTGGGGCAGGACCATGTGGGAACCGAATACCCGGTTGAATTGCGGTGCGGCGGCCCATGCCGCATTGAGTGCCGCCGCCGCCAGGATGAATGCAATGTAGTGACGCATGATGATGTTTATTTGAGAAGGATTTCATCCCGCGTGAGCCCGGTTAGTTCCCCAAGGCGCCTGATCAGGTTGATCATGATGAAGATGAGTGCCCCCAGGATGGGAACGCCGATGATGAGGAATCCCCACCAGGTGATGCTGCCGATGGCTACGTTATAGGCTACCTGCTGTTCTTCCGCAGGAAGGCGCATGACGGAGGACATGAAGGAGAGGCTCAGGAAGAAGTTGCCTATGGAGGACGCCACGAGCGTTCCCGCCAGAATCCATGATGACCCGGCCAGCAGGCGCTGGTAGTCCCGTTCCCTGCCGCCGGATGCCACCGCCTGCTCTATTCTGCGGACGTCGAATAGTTCCGGTGTGTAAATGAACATGTTGAGCAGGGGGGGCGCTTGTGGAGCGGGAGACGATGACGGCAGCGGCCAGAATGAGGGGGATCAGCGCTTCCTTGCCGGCGAAGAGCCAGGGAGTGGCACCGTGAATGCGGCCGCCCGGACCGATGACGAAGATGCTGATGATGCCGGTGAGCAGCACGCCGGCCATGCCCACGCCGGACATGAGGTCGAATTTTTTGGTGACGACGAGGGAACGGATTCCGTACACCAGCGGAAGGGACAGGGCGATTACCAGGGCCCAGACGGGGCCGATGTGCCAGAAGCTTTCTCCGGAAGGCCGTTCCAGCGGGTTGGCGGGACCTGCACTGCAATAGTCCAAGATCAACACCGGCAGAAGGATGTTGATGAAAATGCCGAGGAGAGAGGAACGGGAGCCGGATTGCGTTTTATCCATGAATTGAATGATGTGAGTTCGTAACATACGTACAGGTTTCCCCGCAAGTTGCAAGCCCGTGTGCGGACGTAAAGACCAGAAGGGGCGGAAGCGGCCTTTTTCCGGGAGATTGGGCGCCCTGCGGAAATCGTGGCATGTGGCTGCATGTTTCGTTCTTTTGGCTGGACACGGCGGGTAATAATGTTCAGCTTCTCCCGTGGCTCTGACCGAGCCCTTTTCCCCATGACTCAGACATCTTCATTTTCGACGCTTGGCATTTCACCGGAAGTTCTGGAGGCCATCGAGGTTCTCGGCTTCGACACCCCGTCCGCTATCCAGGAACAAGCCATTCCCGCGGCCATCGGAGGGTCTGATATCGTGGGGCTTTCCCATACGGGTTCCGGCAAGACGCTTGCGTTTGCCATTCCGGCGCTGGAGTGCATTGATCCGGATGAGCGTGCCGTCCAGGTGCTGGCCCTGTGCCCCACGCGGGAACTGGCCGTGCAGATTTGCCGGGAGGTGGACAAGCTGGCCCTGTTCATGGACGGCGTTTCCGCGGTGCCCATTTACGGCGGTTCCTCTTTTCGCCCCCAGTTGGATGCATTGCGCCGCGGGGTGCAGTTCGTGGTAGGCACGCCGGGCCGCGTGATGGACCTGATGGAGTCCGGCGCCCTGCGCCTGGACCATCTCCGCATGCTGATTCTGGATGAAGCGGACGAGATGCTGGACATGGGATTTCTGGAAGATATTGAACGCATCGCGGAGGCCATGCCGGAAACGAAGCAGACTCTTTTTTTCTCCGCCACCATGTCTCCGGAGATCAACCGGCTGGTGAGCCGTTTCATGAAGGACCCCATCCAGATTTCCATTGAACGTCCCACACTGACGGTTCCCACTATTGAGCAGGTTTATTATGAAGTGGTCTTTTCCTCCAGAATAGAGGTGTTGAGTCGCCTGCTGGATACCGGAAAGATCAAGATGGGGCTGGTGTTTTCCAATACCAAGAAGGTGGTGGACGATATTGTGGACGGCCTGACGGCCCGAGGATATGCCGTGGACCGCCTGCACGGGGACATGCCCCAGATTATGCGCGAACGCGTGATGGATTCCTTCCGCAAGGGGAGCCTGCGCCTGCTGGTGGCCACGGACATCGCCGCCCGCGGCCTGGATGTGGACGATGTGGACGCCGTCGTGAATTTTGAATTGCCGCGCGATCCGGAGGATTACGTGCACCGCATCGGCCGTACGGCGCGGGCCGGACGCAAGGGGAAGGCGATTACGTTCGTGGGCCGCCGGGATTTTTCCCTGATGAGCCGCATCGAACGCTTCATCGGCGTCAAGCTTACTCCGGAACCCGTGCTTACCGCCGTACAGGTGGACCAGCTCCGGACGGAATCCCTGGTGGACGATATTCTGGAACGTCTCACGCCGGAGGCTGTCCTGCCTGAAGAGTTGAAGGACGTGGAGGCTTCTCCGGAAGCTCTTGCCACCGCCCTGTTTGAGTTGCTGAAGGCGCGTACTCACCGGGAAGTCCAGCCCATTCCGGAGGACAAGCCCGCTCGCAGGACGCGCCGCGTGCAGCAGGCCGGGGATGAAGCGGAAAGCCCGCAGAAGGGTGATTCCTGGACCCATGACGGGGATACGGTGACCTTGTTCATGAACGGCGGCAAGATGATTGGCCTGCGGCCCAAGGATATTGCCGGATTGTTTTACAACACGGTGGAAATGGAAAAGGGCGCCGTGGGGGATATCCGCATTTTCGGCAAGCATTCCCTGATTGAAGTGGATGCGTCCGTGGCTCCCCGGCTTCTGGATGCCCTGGCTACGGCCACCATTTGCGGGTATGAAGTGAACGTGCGCGAGGATAAGGGAATTCCTGAATATTCCTCGGATTCACCTCGTCCGCCCCGCCGCAGCGGTGGAGGATTCCGCGGCGGCTACCGCGGAGACCGTGACCGCAATGACCGCGGAGGTTTCCGGGGCGGCCGGAGCGGATTCCGTAGCGAACGGGGAGACCGCGGGAACGACCGTTTCCGGCGGAATGACCGGAAGAAAAGATTTTAATTTCCTTGTTTTTTTACGGAAGGCAAACCAGCGGCTTCCTGTAAGAAGGCGGATGTTGAATAAGATGGTCCGGCAGATAATCCTGCGTGAGCAGAGCGAACCGATCTTTCAGATGTTTTTTTGAAGGTCCCGCATGTAAATATGTTTTCCGGAACGCCATATTGTTCAGGGTCCAAGAGTTTCTTTTAGCTTTTTCCAGGTCAGTCATCCACCCTTCCATGCCGTAGAGCGTTCCGGACAGGAGGAATAGGACGCATAGGGATAAGGTATGGGGTAGTTTCATAGCAACTGGTGTTGCAGCTCTTGAAGGGGAGAGAGTCAATCTTCTCCTGGAATTCTCAATTAGCTTGAGGAATGGACTGTTTTATGTAAAATATTCTCTGTTTCTAACGTTCTTATATATAATATCACCTTTTCATATGAAGTTGCTGCATTTTTTCACCGTTTTCTTTGCTCTCCTGGTTCTGTGCATGACCGCCTCAGGGCAAACAGTGAAGCCCGCTTCCGGGCAGGCAAAGACTTCCAAGCCCAATATTATTTTTATCCTCGTGGACGACATGGGGTGGGGCGATCTGGATTCCAACTGGAGCCAGGAGAATTTGAATGGACGCACGGTGGGAAGGAAGAACGAGTTTAAAACTCCGGCCTTGTCAGCCATGGCCCGTGAAGGGATTCAACTGCGCCGCCATTATTCCGCCGCGCCCGTATGTGCTCCGGCACGCGCTTCCCTGCTGCTGGGCGTGCACCAGGGAACTTCCCGCGTGGTGAGGAACAACCGGTTTGACCATCCTATTGAAGATTCCCATACGCTGGGTTCCGTGTTGAAGGAAGCCGGATATGATACCGCAGCCATCGGCAAATGGGGTGTAGGCGGGGGTGGCCAGAGCAATGGCCCGGTGACGGGCGGTCCCCACCAGCGCGGGTTTAATTATTTTTACGGCATTCTGGACCATTTGGCGGGACATTTTCACTATCCTTCCGAGTCCCGAGATATTTTTGAATACAACGGTTATGCCCCGAATCCGGAGTGGAAGAATATCAAGGAGCAGGTTCCCCTGACCGCCTATTCCACGGATTTGTTTGGCGCCCGTGCCAAGCAGTGGATCATGGACCAGCGCAAGTCCGCCCGCAAGACCGGCAAGCCGTTTTTCCTGTATCTGGCTTTTCCGGCTCCTCACGGGAGCCTGACGGTTCCCGGTACGCCTTATCCTTCCGGCGGCGGTGTGAAAGGTGGCCTGCAATGGGTAAAGAAGAACGGCACGGAATCCGCAAATACGGCTTTTGACCCCAAGGCGGAGAAGGACAAGGATACTTATATTTATCCGGACAATTCCCGTTTTCCGAATGAGGTGGCCAAGCGCCATTCCACCATGATCCGCCGTGTGGATGATGTGGTGGCGGATTTGATTCATTTGCTGAAGGATTTGAAGATAGACCATAATACGATGATCGTCTTCACGTCCGACAATGGCCCCCACAATGAAGGCGGCGCGGATATGAAGCATTGGCATGGCGCGCAGAATCCGCAGTTTTTCAAGAGTTACGGGATGATGGACGGCATCAAGCGGGATTGCTGGGAAGGCGGCATGCGCGTTCCCACGCTGGTGCGCTGGCCGGCCCGCATTCCCAAGGGACAGGTCAGCCTTCAGCCCGGCCAATTCCATGACTGGCTGGCTACCCTGGCGGATGCCGCCGGCGTGCCTGTTCCGGCCCGCAGCGACGGTGTTTCCCTGATGCCGACACTGACAGGACATGCGGACCAGCAGAAGCCCGGCATTGTTTACACTGAGTACAACCACGGAGGAAAAACCCCGGGGTACAAGGATTTTCTGGGTGAACACAAGGGAGCCCAGCGCGGCCAGCAGCAGATCGTTTTTGTGGACGGCTTGAAGGGCCTGCGCATGGGGGTGAAGGATGCGGACAAGGATTTCATGATTTTCGATACCTTGAAGGATCCGCAGGAGAGCAAGGATCTGGCCGCCTCCAAGCCGGAGCTGCAGGCCCGCATGAAGGCTGCCGCACTGGCTAACCGCCGGGCGTCCCATCCTTCCAAGACGGTGTTTGATACGGCTCTGGTGCCTGCCGTGGAAGCGAAGGGAGTTCCCGGTCTGAAGTGGTCCCTGTATGAAGGGGAATTCCCCTGGGTTCCCGATTTCCGCCAGATGAAGGCTCCGGCGGTTTCCCAGGGCGTGATGCAGACCCCGTCCGTCAAGATGAACGGTCCCAAAAAGCGCGGCGTGGAGCTGACGGGTTATATAAATGTTCCCGAAGACGGCGCCTACACTTTTTATCTGACTACGGACGCCAACAAGGGGAGCAAGGCTTTTGTACGCCTGCACGGCATGGAATTGATTGATGCGGACAAGGTGTACAATCCCGGAACGGAAGTATCCTCCGATTTGGGGAAAGAGAGCAATCCCGTGTATTTGAAGGCGGGCCTGCACCCCATCCGCATCGGTTATGTGGGAACGGCCGGTTCCGGTTCTACACTGACCCTGAAGTGGAAAGGCCCCAATCTGCCCAAGCAGGAAATTCCCGCTTCCGCGTTCAGCCATTCCCCGGATGGCAAGTAAAGCCGATCCATGAGCGATCTTTACGAGTACCAGGCAATTGACGGTTCTTCCAAAGGGCCCGTTGCCCTGGTACTTCTGTTGCAGGCCCGGAACCAGGGATGGTTGTCCAACCAGGCTCTGGTGAGAAAGTTGCCCGACGGGGCTTGGAAGCCTTTGTCTTCCTATATTCCGTCCATGACGGTTTTGGACGAGGATGGGGATATGGTGGCGGCGGAAGGAGAGGCGAATCGTGGCGAGAGAGTTTTTGTTCCCCATTGGTCACGGAAGAAGTATTGGCGCAGGGTAGTCAGGGAGTGGTGCAGCTTCCGGGGACGCGCGGGCAAGAGCGAAATGCGGGAGGTGTATGCCACTCTGGGGCCGGTGTGGCTGGCCGCGGTTTGCCTCCCGGCCGTGGAAAAGTACGGTTTTTTCTCCTATCCGGCGCCGTGGATGGGAATCGTTTTTCTGGGGCTGTTTTATCTGGTTCTGTCCGTCCTGGCCATTCCTCTGGCGGCTACCATGGTGCGCCGCCTGCACGATGTGGGGAGAAGCGGTATTTGGCTGGTGTGCCTGGGGATGCCCGCGCTGGGATGGCTGCTGCTGTGGTATTTGTCCTATGGGGAGAGCCAGCTGAAAGAGAATAAGTACGGAGATCCTCCGTGGAATTGATGTGTTCCCAGATTTATAGACGTCTGTCCATGAGGAGAGGCTCCCTAGTTTAGGAACGGGTTTATCCGGAGAGGTGGATACAAGGTGCAGGCGGGAATGGTTTCGATTTGTTCCAGGTAAAGTTTATTTATGGAGAGCCGGAGCATGGAAAGCTCCTTCCCTTCGGGGCAACTTACTTTTACAAAACGCAGAGAAGAGGATTTTTAAGACCGGAGAGGCCTTTCCCTTTTATTCCCGCGTCACTTTCAGACGCAGGAAGCGGCGTTCCGGCGCATTGTGATCAATCGCTACCCGGTCCTGGTACTCGCCGCGAGAGCCCGTCGGAGTTACTGTGCCCTCGTCATCCCATTTTTCCAGGTCTGCCGAGCTTTCCACAGTGAAGACGACATCCGTGGCATCCGGATTTACCGGCCATTCCAGCACCAGGTGCGGAGTTCCATCCACTTCCCTGACCGCCAGCGTAGTAACGCTGCCGCAGGGCTGAAGGGGAGGCAACCCCGTAGCGTATTTCATCAGGTTGGTGATACCGTCCCCGGCGGGGGAGGCGTCCGGAGCGGTTTGGTCTTCCGGAGTATCGTCGGTAAAATGGTCATTCTTCCATTTTTCATAGGGAGAGGGATTGGGAGTCCAGCTTAAGACCAGTGCGCTTTTTCCTGCCGCTTCCTCACGGTGCAGGGAGAAGCTGCCCGCCTGCTGCCACGGAGCGGCTGTTGCCGGATCATAGGAGACGGAGGGCTGGTCCGTCATAGACAGGGCACTGCCTTCCACGAGTTTCCAGGTTTTGCCTTGTTTTGTGTCCGTCATTTCCGGCAGGGTCACGTGGAGTTCCGCAGCTCCATTCAGGTTAACCGGCCCTTGAGCGCTCCATTTGGCATTTGCCGACGGTTCTGCGGGCAGCTTGAAGCCCAGACGGGCTCCTCCGGTTATGTCCAGTTCCGTCATCCCCTGCAGGGAGGCTGTCGTGCCCAGTTCCACCGTTCCAGCTTCCACGCTTACCGGAAAGTAGCACCGGGAAATGCCTCCACCGAATCCCAGGGTACCGGGCCCCGTTTTCCGCAGGCTTGAGGTGGCGGAGTATCCCGCAAAGGAGTAGATGGGGTCCTCCATGCTGATCAGGCAGTTCTGTTCCGCCTGCATGACCATGCTGACGTTGCCCATGACCGTGATGGAGTTGGCGCTTCCGCCCGCAGAGGCTCCGACAGCTTTTCCGCGGTAGTTGCCGCTGAAGGAGATGGGGCGGGAGGAGTCTGCGGAGTGGAGCGTCAGTTCCGTTTGGCAGGCGGCGTTTTTGCCGGCTGCATAGATGGCTCCTCCCAGCTTGCCCGCGCTGTTGTTCGTGAAGGTGCTTCCGCTTTCAATGTCTGCGGTGCGGGGGGCTTCCCCGTCATTGGCATCCAGGCACAGGGCTCCTCCGTTGTGGGATGCCATGTTGCCGGAGAAAGAGGAGCCTGCCGCGATTTTCACGTTTCCGCGGCAGTAGAGCGCACCGCCGCTGCCGGATTCCGCCCGGTTGCCGGAGAAGGAGACGGCCTCATTCTGGATGACGGAACCGGCGTAAACCGCACCGCCCTGGGAAAATCCGCTGACCGTGTTGTTTTCATAGACGGCCGTCCCGGAGATGGTGACTTGGCCGTAGTCCAGCGTGCCTCCCCCGTTACCCGTTTTTTTTGCATTGCTGACGCCTCCTCCGGCATTGATGACGGTGTCGCCCATGAGGAGAGCCCCTGAAAGGAATATTCCGGCGCAGATGACCAGCCTGCCAAGCCGCATGCGGGCAGGAACGGCGGAATAATGGCGTGGTTGCTTCATGATTCTTGTCCTGTTGGTCGGAGTGTTTATTCCTGAAGGGGCACGACGGACGAAGGATCGTCCGGGTCCGTTTCCCCGGGATCGATGAGGCCATTTCCGTTGGCGTCTTCAATCAGGTCCGGTACGCCGTCCCCGTCGGAGTCCACATCCGGCAGGTCCGGCATGCGGATGTAGGCCGTGGCGATGATTTTTCCATCTTTTTTGAGGACAGGGTATTGTGCGTTTGCCTGGTTGAGTTCCCGAATCAGGGCGCGCGCCATGCGCATCAGGCGTACCTGGTGGGCGGGGTCCTGAGCCAGGTCGTTGCTTTCGCTGATGTCATCCTTCAAGTTGAAGAGCTGCCACGGGAAACGGCCCGCGGTCGTGTAGCCGTTGCTGGTCCAGAGGTCCGTATGGGCATACTGGTCAATATAGTTGTAGATGACTTTCCAGTCTCTTTCCCGGTAGGTGGAGTAGAAGTTGGCGTAGGTATGGTGGTGCGGGTAGTGATGGTAGATTTTCTGGGTGCGGTGGAAGGAGGCGTCTCCCTGGAAGTAGGGGCTGATGTCTTCCCCGTCCACCTTTTGTTCCACAGGCACCTTGAGCTTGAGCATGCTCAGGATGGTGGGATAGATGTCCCACATGGCCACGATGTCGTGGTTCACGGCATTTTGAGGAATGGGGTATTCCTGCTGGATGGGGTTTTCTGGGTCCACTTCCGCCCATCCCACGATCATCGGAACGCGGGTGCCGCCCTCGTACCGGCTGCACTTGCGGCCTCTCAGTGGAGCGACCGCGCTGACCTTTTCAATCATGGGAATATTGTGGCTGTAGTTCTGCTGGATGGGGGCGTCTCCCCCGTTGTCGGACATGAAGATGACGAGCGTCTTGTCGGCCACGCCCAGTTCTTTCAGATAATCCATCAGATCGCCCAGGGATTTGTCCATGCCTTCAATCAGGGTGGCGAAGGTGCGGAGACTGGCATTCACCTGTACTCCGGATTCAAAGGCCGAGCCGTTGGGAACGGTGTATGTGTCATAGTCTCCGTTGGGGTCCGGATTGCCGTGCGGCTGGTGGACGGCATAGTGGGTCATGTACGCGAAGAAGGGCACGTTGTCATCTACTGCCCGCTTGATCTGCTTTTTCATTTCCTGTGTCAGGGCATTCGTCAGGAAGTTCTGCTTTTTCTTTTCGTCCGTGGGAGAGGTGCCTTGGGTATGGTATTCTTCCAGGTCCGGGACGTGGTAGGTTCCGGAACCGAAGTTGTCCTGGGAACGGTAGGATCCCGGCTGACCGATGGAGCTGCCGGCGATGTTAACGTCGAAGCCCAGGTGGATGGGGTTGGAGAAGAGTCTGGAAGGGGGAGCGAAGTGCGCCTTGCCCACCGTGATGGTCCGGTAACCCGCATTCTGGAGGACGCGGGGAAGGGGAATTTCCGTTTCAGCCATGCCTCCCATGTTCCATTGGGGCGCCTGGATATGGGGCAGGGCGCCTCCCGATTCATTGAGCGTGGCGGAGGTGGCGTTGGTCCAGTTGGTGACCCGGTGGCGGGCGGAGTTTTTGCCGGTCATCAGGGAGGTGCGGCCGGGGGAACAGACCGGGCAGGAATAGGCATTCGTGAATTTCAGGCCCTGTGCCGCCAGCCTTTCCATGGAGGGGGTTTTGTAGAAGTTGTTCAGTGCCGTTTTAACGGGTTGGCCGTTTTGATAATAGAAAGGAACGGAGGTGTCCTGCCAGCCCATGTCGTCCACCAGAAAGACCAGGACATTGGGCGTATTTTCCGCCAGAACGGAGATGATGAGAGATTTGTTTTTTTTGCGTTCCGTCGCCGGCGGTCAGCGTCAATGTGTAGAGAGTTGTTTCCGTCGGTTTGACCCGAAGGGAGCCGGCTCCGTTTTCACTGGTGATGGCGATGTTTTTTCCGTTGGCCGTCAGTTCCAGGTTTTGTGCCTTGACAGTGCTCCAGGTCAAGGTGGCCTCCTCATCCGCTCCGGGGACTACCCTCTTTTTATCCGACTCAAATACAAGGATTTCCGGTTCCTGTTTCTTGAAGGTCACCGTTACTTCCGCCGTAGATTCCGTTCCGTCTTCTCCCCGCGCGTTCAGCACATAGGTAGTCGTTTGTTCAGGATTGACCGTGATCGCTCCCGTGCCGTTTTCCGTGGTGACGGGAATGTTTTCACCTTCTTTTGTGCTTAAGGTTACGTGTCCGCATTTCCAGGTTTTCCAGCTTAGTTCCGCGCCCGCGGCGCTTCCTTCCGTGATTTCAGGAGGTGTAGCGGTGAAGGAGATGGTGCCAGGAGCAGGGGAGATCAGGCGCACGGCGTTGATGGCGGAGCGGGTGGAGTCCGTTCCGTTGCCCGTGATGGTGATGGCGCCGTTAACGACCGGAACATATTGCAGAGTGATTTTATTGGCTCCTTCGTTAAATGTGCCGGAGAAGTTTTCCCTGTCCTGGATGGTTTTCACCATGCCGTTGACCGTATAGAGCATGTCGCGGTCTGTGGTGTTGCAATCTCCGTAGATTTCCACATGGCAGTATTCCGCCATGGAGTCGGGGAGCTGGGAGATGACTACATTTTCCGTGCCCCGGATTCCGGCCCAGGAGTCCATGAGCAGGTAGTCACGGTTCTTGGCGGCGGCAAACGTGCCGTTGCTGAAGCAGTAGCCGGGATTGTTGAAGGATATGGCGGCCTGGGTGGATGTCCCCCGAACAGTTTTCAGGCCTGTTGCAGAGGTTTTGCCCGCCGTCACCGGAGTGATGAAGTTCCATGTTTCTCCTTCCTGCGCCAGTGTTCCAGGCTGGGCATTCAGAAACGCCGCTTCCGTAGCCACGGTTCCGTTCAGGACGCCGATACCTATTTCTTCCGCATTCAGGGAACCTGTACCGGCCAGGAATAGAAGGAGAGTTGCCGATATGCCGCGGAGGAATTTCATGAGATTAAAGGAGCGCCTGCGTTCCATATTCCTTATTCTAACAAAAAAATGTATATTCTCAATGGGGAATCCCTCCGACCGGATGATTCCGTAAAAAGAAATCAATGGAGACCGTCATTGTTGCGGCCTCCATTGATGAGAGAGCTTGAGCCGCATTAAGCCCGGCGGCGGCGCATAGCCAGGACTGCGAGACCCAGCAAGCCTAGAGAGGCCGTGGCGGGTTCCGGGATGCTGGATAATGCAAGAGCGTTGATGTTGCCGGTACCGTTTGAGGTCAGGTTCAGCGTGGTGTTGTCCTCAGTGACCGTAAAGGTGTATTTCACCAGGGCCCATTCTCCTGCTCCGAATTCCGAAGATAACGTCGTGCCGGAAATGGAGGCATTGGAACCGGCCGAGTAGTCAAGCAGGGTGGCGGAGAGTCCTTCTATATTCCCGGTCAAATCATAGGTTGAAGAGGTTGTACCAAAAGGGTTGCCGCGTCCTACAAGCATGGTCAGCGTATAGCTCCCGGCAGAGAGCCCCCGCATTTGCATGGTGTAAGGGCCGGGATTTTTATTGATGCATCCTCCTCCATTGTTGCCCGTTGTCATGTCGGAACCGAATGTGTCAAAAAACTTGTTGGAGTTCTCGAGATTGTGGGAATTTTGAATGTTATCCGCTGTCAGGATACCTCCGGAACCGCAGGCCGAGGCTCCTGTTACCAGAGTGATGCCCGTAGATGAACCATCGAAGTTTTTGAGGGCGCCGCTTGTATAGCTGTTCCCTGAACTTCCGGTCTTGATCTGATTTACTTTTCCTTGTTCCCCAAGATAGGTGCCATCCATGGAGGATGTGCCTTGAGTCAAGGAGTTTACGCCGAATGTTATCACCACCGTGGCCGCTTGAACCGCGATGGAGGAGAGCGTGATGAGGGCCGCCAGGAATAATGTTTTCTTCATAGACAGACTAAAATATGGGATTAATGGTGGCGAGTTGGTCACCACTCTCTTTGCCAATAGCGGATTATAAATTCGCTGAAAATTTGAGGAAACCATTTTAAGATAAAAAATCATATATCTTTTATAATCAATCATTTTGTTTTTTATATAACAAAT
>JAJQCV010000112.1:62025-68951 GCA_021202525.1 Akkermansiaceae bacterium
AACATATGCAGAAACTTTAGAAGCAGCAATAACGGCTGGCCCTCCTGCCTTGGCAAGCTATGAGTAATTCCTTGGAAATGAACGTGAGAAAAAGAAAATTCTGGCTTTTTATATTGACTTCGAATTTATAATCCGATTCCCAGGGAAGAAGTAATAGAGTCATTAGTTTAAATCGTTTTTCTGTGGAAAGGAGGTTTCTTGCAATCAGTAACAGCATGAACCGGGAAAGGTGCTTTTTCCGATCATGGCAGGCAATTTGAAGGAACTTCGGATAACTCCTTTGTGGACTAATATTTCAGGAGGGGAGATGCAGAGCGGCCGGATTTATTCTGCCGGATGAGAATAAAAAAGCCGTCCCGGATCAGGGGACGGCTTTTCGCGGTTAAGGGGGTATTTGTTTTTACGCTTCCACTGCCTTGGAGAATTCCTCCACCGTGTCACAAGTGCAGATCAAGTTGCGGTCTCCATACACGTTGTCCACGCGGCCGATGTACGGCCAGAATTTGTGGATGCGCAGTCCGGACACCGGATAGGCCGCCTGGCTGCGGGAGTAGGGGTGCTTCCATTCGTCGGCCGAGACCATTTCCGCCGTGTGCGGGGCATTTTTAAGGACGTTGTCTTCCTTGTCCGCTCCCCCGTTGATAATGGCCATGATTTCCGCATGGATGTACTCCATGGCTTGAATGAAGCGGTCCAGTTCTTCCTTGGGTTCCGATTCGGTAGGTTCCACCATCAAGGTGCCGGGTACGGGAAAGGACATGGTGGGGCCGTGGAAGCCGTAGTCCATGAGCCGCTTGGCAATGTCGTCCACGGTAAGGCCGGCGTCATGGGTGAGCCGGCGCGGGTCCAGGATGCATTCATGGGCCACCAGGCCCTTGTTGCCGGAGTAGAGAACCGGGAACAGGCCGCCGAGTTTTTTGGCGATGTAGTTGGCGTTCAGGATGGCGACTTCCGTTGCTTCCTTGAGGCCGTCCGGACCCATCATGGACAGGTACATCCAGCAGATGGCGGCAATGGAGGCGCTACCCCATGCCGCGGAAGCCACGGCACCTTCCTCACTGTCCAGGCTGAGATGGCCGGGCAGGAAGGGCACGAGATGTTCCGCCACGCCAATGGGGCCGATGCCGGGACCGCCGCCGCCATGAGGCATGGCAAAGGTTTTATGAAGATTCAGGTGGCAGACGTCCGCGCCGATGCAGCCGGGGCAGGTGAGGCCCACCTGGGCGTTCATGTTGGCACCGTCCATGTATACCTGGCCGCCGTTGGCATGAATGATGTCGCAGAGCTCCCTGATGGTTTGCTCATAGACGCCGTGCGTGGAGGGGTAGGTGACCATGATGCAGGAGAGGCTGTCCCGGTGGGCTTCCGCCTGGGCTTTCAGGTCGTCCATGTCGATGTTGCCCGCTTCGTCGCATTTGACGGGGACCACCTTGAGGCCGGCCATTGCGGAGGAGGCGGGGTTCGTGCCGTGTGCGGAGGTGGGGATGAGGCAGACGTTCCGGTGGCCTTCCCCCGCATGCTGCTGGTAGCGGCGGATAGCCAGAAGCCCTGCGTATTCTCCTGCCGCGCCCGCGTTGGGCTGGAGGGAGACGGCGGCAAAGCCCGTGATTTTCGCCAGACGGTCCGCCAGGGTGGAGAGCATTTCCCGGATGCCTTCAGACTGGTCTGCAGGGACGAAGGGATGGAGGGAACAGGTTTCCGGCCATGTGATGGGGATCATTTCGGAGGCGGCGTTGAGCTTCATCGTGCAGGAGCCCAGCGGGATCATGGCTTCGTTGAGGGCCAGATCGCGGGATTCCAGGCGGCGGATGTAGCGCATCATTTCCGTTTCCGAGTGGTAGGAGTTGAAGGCCGTTTCCGTGCAGAAGGGGGTCCGGCGCGTATGGATGGGCGCCCATGCCGGGGATTCACAGCAGCAGGGGGCGGAAGTTTCCGTACCTGTGAGAGCGGAGGCCAGGGCGGCCACGTCCGTGCAGGAAGCCGTTTCATCCAGGGAGATGGCGACATGGTCGGTATCCACCTTGCGGATGTTGTATCCCGCATCCAGAGCCTGTTTCACGAGGGCGTCCGCCCGGCCCGGCGCCGTCAGGAGCAGGGTGTCGAAGAAGTCCTTGTTTTCTATGGAGATGCCGGCTTTCGTGAGGGTCTTGTACAGGCTTTTCGTTTTCCGGTGGATTTCCGTGCCGATGCGCTTGAGGCCTTCCTGCCCGTGGTATACGGCGTAGAAGGCGGCCATGACGGCCAGGAGGACCTGGGCGGTGCAGATGTTGGAAGTGGCCTTGTCCCGGCGGATGTGCTGTTCCCGCGTCTGGAGCGCCAGGCGGTAGGCCGGGCGTCCCTGCGGGTCTATGGACATGCCGATGAGACGGCCGGGCATGCGGCGCTTCAGGGCTTCTGTGCAGGACATGTAGGCTGCGTGCGGTCCCCCGAAGCCCATCGGGACGCCGAAGCGCTGCGTGTTGCCCACGCAGATG
The DNA here is from genome assembly GCA_021202525.1 of Akkermansiaceae bacterium. Taxonomy (GTDB): domain Bacteria; phylum Verrucomicrobiota; class Verrucomicrobiia; order Verrucomicrobiales; family Akkermansiaceae; genus Akkermansia. The sequence goes on from JAJQCV010000112.1 coordinate 64,500, forward strand.
TCCGCTCCGAAGGAGCCGGGTTCCCTGATGACGGTGAGGGCCATCAGGTCGGCAGCCACGACGCAGAGGGCTCCGGTGGCATGTACACGGGAGAAGAAGTCCGTGTAGTCGCTGATGCGGCCCAGGGTGTCCGGATACTGGACCAGGACGCCGGCAAGGTCCGCACCGACGGAAGCAGGATCAAAAGCGGTCCAGTCCCCTACCACGATGTTGACGCCCTGCCATGCGGCACGTGTGCGGATGACACTGATGGTTTGGGGATGGCAGGTGTCCGCCACAAAGAAGGTGTTGGCCTTGGGACGGGTGTTCCGGCACATGGAGACGGCTTCCGCCGCGGCCGTTCCTTCATCCAGCAGGGAAGCATTGGCGACCGGCAGCCCCGTCAGGGAGGCCACCATGGTCTGGAAGTTCATGAGCATTTCCAGCCGTCCCTGGGCGATTTCCGGCTGATAGGGCGTATAGGCCGTGTACCAGCCGGGGTTTTCCAGAACGTTGCGCAGGATGACGGACGGAGTGACGGTGCCGTAGTATCCCTGGCCGATGAAGGATTTCAGGAGTTTGTTTTTTCCAAGGATGGAACGGAGTTCCTCCAGGGCTTCCGGTTCCGATTTGGCGGCGGGAAGGTCCAGAGGGGCTTTCATGCGGATGTCAGCGGGGACGATGTCCGCGATGAGTTCTTCAAGCGTTTCATAGCCGAGGCTTTTGAGCATTTCCCGGCGTTTTTCCCCCTGGGGGCCGATATGCCGGCTGGCAAAGTCTGAGTGGGTGTTCATGTGGTGTTTGGCAGTGTGGCGCCCGGTCCGGAGGGGCCGGGCTAAAGCAAAAAGCCCCGGGACGGAATCGCCGGGGCGGAGGAGGAGGGGCTGTTCAGGAGCAGTATTCCTCGTAGTCGGTTGCGTTCATCATGTCTTCCGTTTCCGTGGGAACGTCCAGGCGGATCTTGTAGAGCCAGCCCGCGCCGTAGGGATCGGAGTTGATGAGGGAGGGATCATTGGAAAGTTCCTCATTGATTTCCAGGATTTCACCGGAGACGGGGGTGTACACGTCGCTGGCGGCCTTGACGGATTCAACAACGGCTACGGCGTCCCCGGCCGCGACCGTGGCTCCTACTTCGGGGAGGTCTACAAAGACTACATCGGAGAGCTCAGCCTGGGCATGGTCGGAAATACCGATGGTGCCGATGTCTCCGTCAATTTCGATCCATTCATGATCTTTGGAATACAGCAGATTTTCTGGTACGTCGTGCATAAGATTTGGTGGTATGAGGTAAGAGTGTAGTAATTTACAGGATTTGTCAGTTTATTTTTGCGTTGTAGTGTCAGCCTTTTTTATAAAAGGGTTTTTTGACCACAAGGGCGGGGAATTTTTTCCCCCTGACATCTATTTTCAGCTCTGTGCCGACCTTGGCATGGGCGGCAGGAAGGTACGCCAGAGCGATGCCTGTCATCAGGGAGGGCGAGAGTACGCCGCTGGTGAGTTCCCCGATGGCTTCGCCGCCGGGAAGGTGAACTTTGTAATGGGCGCGGGGCGGGGCTCCCTTGCCCGTGTATTCAATGGCCGCCAGACGCCGGGTAAGGCCATTGGTTTTTTGTTCACGGAGAATGCCGGAGCCGATGAATTCCGTGTCCAGCGCGCAGAAGAAGCCCAGTCCGGCTTCCAGCGGAGTTTTGTCCGGAGCCAGGTCGGAACCGTTCAGCGGATAGCACATTTCCAGGCGCAGGCTGTCGCGGGCGCCGAGTCCGCAGGGCTTGGCTCCGGCGGACAGGAAGGCTTCAAACCATTTGACGCCTTCCGCGGCAGGGCAGAAGAATTCAAAGCCGTCTTCCCCGGTGTAGCCGGTACGGCAGACAATGAGGTCCGCGCCGTCCACCGTGATGCGGGCGATGCCGTTGCGGGGCGGCAGTTCCACTCCGGGAATGACTTTGGCGAAGATTTCCCCGCAAAGCGGTCCCTGGACGGCGAGGCCCACATATTCGTCGGAGTGGTTTTCCAGCGTTACGTCCGCGGGCTTGTGGGCGGAGAGCCAGGCGAAGTCTTCATCGATTTTGGAGGCGTTCACCACTACGAAGAAGGTTTCCGGCTCCATGCGGTACAGGATCAGGTCGTCGATGACGCCGGCCTGTTCGTTGAGCATGATGGAGTATTGGCCCTGGCCGATGTCCAGCTTGTTGATGTCGTTGGTGAGCATGGAGTTCAGCCATGCCGCCGCGTTCGTGCCGGATACCGTGAACTGGCCCATGTGGGAGATGTCAAAGATGCCGCAGGCCTCGCGCACCGCTTTGTGTTCGTCCAGAATGCCGGTGTACTGCACGGGCATGTTCCAGCCGGAGAAGGGAACCATTCTGGCTCCAAGTTCAATGTGTTTGGCTGCCAGGGGTGTGGATTTGACGTCGGAATCAGACATAAGGTGGTGTGAAGTTATGAGCAATCTGCTCTCTGCGTTCTGAAAAGTCAATGGAATTCCGGGGGAGTTCCGGGCTAGACATTAAAGCGGAATTCGATGACGTCCCCATCCTTCACGATGTATTCCTTGCCTTCAATGCGCAGCTTTCCGTGTTCGCGCGCTCCGGCCTTGCTGCCGCATGCAACGAGATCGTCATAATGGACGACTTCCGCGGCAATGAATCCGCGTTCAAAGTCCGTGTGGATGACACCCGCCGCCTGGGGAGCCTTGGCTCCGTCCGGGATGGTCCAAGCGCGCGTTTCCTTGACGCCGGTGGTGAGGTAGGTGCGCAGGCCCAGCAGGTGGTACACGGCGCGGATGAGGTCGGAAACACCGGAGTCCTGCACGCCGAGGGATTCCAGGAATTCGGCGGCTTCCTCTTCCGATACGTCGATGAGTTCCTCCTCAATTCTGACGGAGATGACGATGGCTTCCGCATTGTGGTGCTCCGCCACGTATTTTCTTACCTGGGAGACGTAGGGATGGGAGTCCGGGTCATTGGTGGCGGCCGCCAGTTCGTCTTCATTGACGTTGCAGGCAAAGATGCTTTTTTTGTCTGAAAGGAGCTGGAAGGAACGGAGCAGCTTGCGTTCGTCATCGTCCAGCTTTTCTTCAAAGGTGATGGCGGGGAGCCCTTCGTTCAGGTGGGGCAGGAGTTTGGTGATGAGGGCCACTTCCGCCTTGGCTTCCTTGTCTCCGCTGCGGGCCTTGCGCTCCCGGGAGGAAAGCCGCTTGTCCATGGTGGCTATGTCCGCCAGGATGAGTTCCGAGTTGATGATTTCAATGTCGCGCAGAGGGTTCACGGAACCCAGTTCATGGATGATGTCGTCATTGTCAAAGCAGCGCACCACCTGGACGATGGCATCCACTTCACGGATGTTCGCCAGGAATTGGTTGCCCAGTCCGGCTCCTTCCGACGCGCCCTTGACGAGTCCGGCGATGTCCACGAATTCAATGAGCGTGGGGATGATTTTTTCAGAGCCGGAGATGTTGGAGAGCACCTGCAGGCGCGGGTCCGGCACGGTGACCATGCCCACGTTGGGGTCAATGGTGCAGAAGGGGTAGTTGGCCGCCTGGGCCTTGCGGGTCCTGGTGACCGCATTGAAGAGGGTGGATTTGCCGACGTTGGGAAGACCTACAATACCTGCCTGTAACATAGGCAGGACTGATAGCGGGTCGGGCCGTGAAAGTCAACCCCAATTCCGGGGAGGCTTCAGGCCGCCCCGCCCAGAGCCCATTTGAGCAGATTTTCCGATTCCGTCCAGATGCGGGAGGGATGGCAGCCGAGCACGACCACGATGACGTGGCGTCCATTGAATCCGGCGGAAGAGACCAGGCAGCGCCCGGCGGCGTTTGTGTAGCCGGTTTTCATGCCGGTGACCCAGGAGTGCTGTTCCAGCAGTTTGTTCGTGTTCCGCAGGAGAAGCGTTCTGCCGTTGGCGCGGGTGAAGGCGTACTGGCGCTTGCAGATGATGTTGCGCAGTTCCGGGTTCCGGTAGACGTAGTAGGCGCAGCGCGCCATGTCAATGGCCGTGGAGTATTGGTCCGCAGGCAGTCCGTTGGGGTTGACGAATCGGGAGTTGTACATGCCCATCTGGCGGGCCTTGGCGTTCATCATCTGGGCGAATCTGGGGACGGACCCCGCCGTGTCCCGTGCCAGGGCAAGGGCTACGTCATTGAAGCTGCGTATCATCAGGGCATTGAGCAGTTCGCGGCGGGAATAGACCTCTCCGGAGCGGAAGCCCAGTTTGGTGGGGTCCGCCTTGGTGTCGGACGGCTGGATGACTACCTTTCTGTCCAGGCTGCCGTGGTCAAGCACGACCATGGCCGTGACAAGCTTCTGGGTACTGGCCACCTGGCGGCGCTGCATGCCGTTGTGCGAGAAGAGAACTTTGCCCGTAAGAGCGTCCATGACGCAGGCGCTGGCACAGCGCGGGGTGCGCGGAGCGCTTGGCGGGATGGCAACGGGGCGCGTGGGAAAGTTGGCCGGGCGGGGAAGAGCGTTGGAG
>JAJQCV010000068.1:0-518 GCA_021202525.1 Akkermansiaceae bacterium
CTGTTGTTCTTTGTTTGCTGGTTTGGATCGACAAAATGACATGGGAGCGATGAAGCCACCAGAGAGGAAACAAATGTAAAACCGAAATTGTGAACAGCTTTCATGTGTTGAGCAATTTGTATTTGTCTGACATTTTTTACTTTTCTCAATTCTTTCAAGGCCTTTGCCGTTACATTTGCCGTCCTTAAAATTCCTACGACTTTTGCATCCAATCCTTCCGTGACATTCATGTCAGATAAAATTTGTTTTTCACTCATTGCCAAAGCTGCCGCTATTCTTTCCAAGGGAACATTGCTTTTGACTGCTTTGGCAATCATAGCGGCCTTCTGAAATGTGCTGAGATTATTTATTTGAGCATCGAACGTATATCTCTCGTCATCATTGGCAATAATACAATAAACATATTGTTGGTTAAGTTCTTTCAAGGCATAGAATCGAATATGTCCGTCAAGAATTCTGTACCGACCGTTCTTGCTGGAAGGGCAAACTACCAGAGGTTGAATAATGCCGACTTCCCG
>JAJQCV010000068.1:528-20859 GCA_021202525.1 Akkermansiaceae bacterium
TGGAAGACAATATGGAAGCGTACGAAATCAAATTTCTATAATTTTTCCTGTGCGCCGTTTCTTCAAGATTTTCAATATTGATTCTGATCGAATTCAGGTCAAAAGCCGGTTTTAATATTTTCATCTTATTGAAGCTGTGAGGGGATATCGACGATGCCCTGGCATTCAAGCAAGGCAATGAAACCTTCGTCCTGAAACATTACCGTGAACGCTCCTTTCAGGAAAGCCAGTGTCATCTCGCACGAATCTACTTTCCGTATAATATTTTTGCTGTATTTCACCCGTTTGTTAAATTCAGAAATAACGGATCCTGCTTTTGTTTTTTTTCGTGCATTTTGCTTTTGTGTCGACAAAAAATTCTGAATAAGTTTCAAGTCCTTGGCTTTGATTTCACCTGATTCATAAGCGTCGTTGATTTCCTTTTGAATTTCCTGATCATCGGAACAGGAAACGATTCTGAAGGCAGTTGAAAAATTCATTTTCTCCGTGAGCACGGCATTGACGATTTCCGGACGCCCTTTTTTCATCAAAGCATTGAGTTGGCTGATGTAGAATTCCGTCTTTCCTACTTTGCGGGCTATTTCTCTTCCATTATAACCTTCTTCCGAAAGCCGATTTACTTCTTTGATCAGGGAAATTTTGTTCGCCTGTCTCCTCGCTATGTTTTCAACCAAGCCCATTAACAATGCATCCTCCCTGGATGTCGATACAACTCTTGCAGGAATTTCCTGTTCGCCTGCATTTTTGAAAGCATTCAGCCGTCCTTCTCCACAGATAAGATCATATTCCATATCATCTTCCTGCGACCTTCTCGGCGTAACGACAATAGGTGTTTTGAGACCCAGTGTCTGAATACTTTCTACAATTTCTCCGTATTTCCTTTTATCCCGTTTTCGTGAATTGACGATTCGGATATTTTGGACGGGAATTGTCCGTATGATGCATTCTTGATTATTCATCGTGCTAATTTGGTAATGTTTGTTCTGGAAAATATTTCATATAGCCATTCAAGGGTATCGTATCTAAACGCTTCCATGAAAAATCCGTTTTCTTCATGGATTCTTGAATTAATGAAATTTTTATCAAATCGGGAAATCAGATAATAATCCTTGATAGTCATATTGTTTGTTTCCATTCTTGCAATAATGGAAAAATCAATGTCCATGCCTTGTTCCATCCGCAAATGCCATCTGCTTCTTCCCGTTTCCATGCGTCGGCATCTGGATATGTCCAAAGCCACCTTGATTTCCCGGTTAATCAATCTGATTCCATCATTTTCCGTTGTCGTTCTTTCGACAAGGATGCCTTCTTTTTCAAAACCGGATTCCATTTCCTGCAACGTATCTGTATGCAATTTGCGAAGATACTTATTGATTTGAATGTAAGAGTAGTCTATCTGGGGAGTATAACCGATTAGTTCATAAGCTCTCAGCAATCCGCCAAATCGATGTGAATAAACAGCGCTGGAAGGCATTTCGTTACTTTCGTCAATGAGAATGCCGCTGACTCTCCCCGTGGAGAGATATAATTGTTTCAGTTTTTCCAGCAAAGTTTCGTTGGAGAATCTTTTCGTGCGTTCGTTGATCATTTCCTGAACGATCTGGAATGTCATGGAATCGATAATCGCGGGAAATACTCTTTCTGCCCGTATCCACTTTTCTTTGTCGTTCCTGATTATCCTGCGAGGTTCAAAAGGAAGAAAATCGGTCAGCTTTCCTGAAGTTTTATTAAAGACATTGTTCCCCATATATTTTTCGTTCGTCAGTATTTGAAGAACAGCGGCGGCACTCCAATCCCGGTCAAAATCCGTTTTTATTCCCTTTTGATTTAAGAGGCGCGCTATTTCACGTTCATTTTTAAATTCGTTGACAAATGAATTGTAAATCCATCGTACAGTTTCGACTTCCTCGTCCGGTCCCAATACCTGGATAACACGGTCGGTTTGTATGGATTTATAAGTGCCTCTGGTCAGTATTTCCTTATGCTCTCCTTTTTCGTTGATAAGCATTCTTCTCAATCCATAGCCAACAGTCCCCCCTTGGCGAAATCCTCTCCGTATCAAATTGCACTGACCTCTGAATACTTTGGAGGAGAGTTCTCGAGAGTACTCCCCCGCCATGATTCTTTTTGCCGTTTTGGTAAAACATGAGGCCATCGTTCCGTCGTTGGAAAACCCTTCTGCACAATAGTGCACAAGTATTCCGGCCCGATTGCACTCGTATTCGTGAAAAGCGGCCTCATCGGCATTTTGAAATCTTCCCAACCTGCTTACATCATAGACAAGGAGATGTTTGAACGCGGCTTTGCCGTTTTTGATTCTGTCGAATAAGCGGATAGCTGCGTTTCTTCCTTTTAGCTGGACTCCGCTTTTACCTTCATCTGAAAATATTTCCGTTATCTCGAAATGATTTCTGGCCGCATAGTCTTCTATGACATCCAGTTGATTTCCGATCGAGTACTTCTGATGATCTGTCGACATTCTCACATAAGCTACAGCTTTTTCCCGTTCTTTTTCGATGTCCATACGAATCCGTTTAGATACAGTTATCACGAATTAAAGTTATAAACAATTCATAATTAGATATTTGTGTATAAAATCAATCCTACACAACATGAAGATTCGTCTGCGACGCATAAAACCGTACAGACACCGTATGAAATATTTTATTTTGTCGGGATGAAAACATTCCTTACCATTTACGACGGAAGCGTAAAAATGATTCGTGTAGATGATATTCTCATTCTGGAATCATCGAAGCAATATGTCGATATTACCTGCCTATATGCGGGAAGTGTTCACACGTTTTCTGAAATGAAGACAATGAAGTTTTTTGAAGAAAAATTACCTGATCATTTCGTAAGAATAAGCAGGTCACAAATTGTCAACTTGAACCAAATCATACTCGTCGAATGTAATATGATCGTTTTTGGACATGAATGCGAAGTTGAAGTAAAAAATCTGAGTGGTCTCAAATTCCTGTATTACCATCTCTCCATGGGAACGAAAGAAGCGAGTATCGGCAAAAAAATGATGAAATCCTCCGTTCCATATTTATCTATGTGACATAGATAGTGTTTATTTTTTAGGGAGGATTCCGTTTGTCAAAGAATGTGCGAGTCGATTCCTCTTTTTGTCCCTGCGGGCTTTCTTCTTACTCTCTTTTTATTTTTGTAGCAGGAAAGTTTTTACTGAAAAGACCTTTGAGGTGGAACCGGAGTTATTGATTGCTGTAGAGTGAAGACTTTCAGATTTTTTTGCATATTTTCTTAGTAAAAGTAACGTGGGAAAAGAATTTATGGAACGGATTTGTCAAGTACTCATGAAGTTGCTCATCCCGTGAAACATTCCCTTTTTGAAGAATATGAGAGAAAATGACCTTGTGACGAGGAAATTTCATTTTGTATTACGGCGGAATGAGAAGAGAATTTTCAGCATTACATTTTACTGACCAAAGAAACAGTTCATATTATAGTAACAAATATCGCAATGCTAAGTATCGTCGTTTCCCTCGGGAAACAAGGACAGAGTATCGGCGCTGGTTTGAAGTTTTTTGTGAGTGTATGAGGGAGATTTGGAGATCTTTTTTCATGAAGAAGTGAAAGAATGCAAGGAGAAGTCATGATGATTTCTTGGATAAAGATTGAAGTGATTCTGCTAGACAAGCTGGAGATAATTACACTGGCAAAATTGTTCAAATTGAAAGATACCGATACGATAGTAGGTAAATTAATTCGGCTGGAAAAGCCTGTTCTTATAGGTGGTTTTGTACTTGTGTTTTATCTGTAGGCAGATTTTTGTCTTGTGATTTTAAAAATGGAGAGCAAAGTTGCAACATGATCAGGTTCCGGCGGAGGATTACGTCGTTTCCCTGGCTTGCGGGGTTGAGATGGTCGTTTGTCGGGTATGTGGCGGGGACGCTGCTGGCCGCGGGTGCGGGCGCGGCGGGAATGCCCATGATGGCGGGGATCATTCTTTTGCTGGCGGCGGCGTGTTTTGTGTTTTCCGTGGTTTGTGCGTTTCTGTCTGCCCGGAGAAGCAGGATAGCGCTTTTGTATCTGTTTCTTGCTGCGCTGATGATCGCCGTTGCCCTGCTGTTCGGGAATGGAAGATCAATTAATTAGTCATTTGTATATCTTTTGATTGACCGCTTGCATGCGCGCATATATTTTCCCGTCATGTCCATTCGATTTTTGTCGAGTCTCTCTATTGTGGTCGGCATGTCCCTTGCAGCCCAGGCTGAAACTCTCCCCTACCCGGATTCCGATTCTTCCGACGGTTATGATTCCGCCTATTATGCCGAGGCTTATTCCGGAGGCTATTCCAGGACTCCGGCGCCGGACTCGGAATCTTCTTCTTCCAAGTCCATTTTCCCCACCCAGTCTTATTTCGAGTTGCTGGGGCCCATGGATTCCAGAAACGGTCACGGCCATGTAAATATCCAGAACTGGGTAACGGACGTGAACCTGTGCCGCATGTCCAGCGGCTCCTGGAACTTCTCCGCGATAACGGGCCTGCGCATGACCTGGTTCAATGGGCAGGGGGCGGATGAAATGGACGTGGACCGCCTGTATACGATCTGGCTGAACATGAATGCCTCCTGCGTCATTTCAGGAAAAACGCGCCTGGTGTTTGGCTTCACGCCGGAGATTTCCACGGATTTTGATACCTGGACGCATAACAATATCTTTTTCGGTGGCTATGCCATGATTGCCGGGCCTCTGAATGACCGGTTCAGCTACGGCATCGGGATCGGTTATTACCCCCAGCTCGGGGACGCTCCCTTGCTCCCCGTGTTCCAGTTCGAGTGGAAGACGGGCAACAATTGGAGCCTCCAGCTTGAAGGCGCGCGCCTTTCCTACACCAAAAGGGTGGGCGAAGGGCTGACGTGGGGGCCTTTCGTTTCCATCGTGACCGGTACGTGGACAATCCATCATGACCGCCGCGTGCGGCAGTTCGAGTGGATTTCCGGCATTGCCGGGGTGGGTGCCAATATCGGGCTGGGACGCTGGGGGAGCGTGCGTCCCAGGCTGATGACGGACGTAGGCTTTTCTTTCGGGAATTCCGGCACCATCAAGACCAGCAACGGGAATCATGAACTGGAGAAACACCACTATGATCCCGGGTTCTATTTGCGCGCGGGTATTCAGTTTGAGTTTTAAAGGATTGGCAGGATAGCGCATTAATGATGGAAGGCCCCGGAGCGTTGAGTCGCTCCGGGGCCTTTTTTAAATTGCTTGTACAGGCGCAGGCGCTGGTCGCCGATTGCGGCGGAATCAGGCTTCTTCGATGAAAGGACGGCCCACGGAGTGGTATTCAAATCCCACGGCCCGTATGTTGGCGGGGGAAAGGATGTTCCTTCCGTCAAAAATGATGTGGTTGCGCATGACTTCCGCCAGTTTTTGCAGGTCCGCATTGGCGTAGTCGCTCCATTCCGTGGCGATAATCAGCACTTCCGCGTCCCGTGCGCATTCGTACATGTCCTCCACCGGAGTGACGCCCAGTTCCTCCAGCCTGGAACGTGCCGTGCCGATGGCCTTGGGGTCCGTTGCGGTGACGATGGCCCCTTCTTTGCGGAGTTTTTCACACAGCTTGAGGGAGATGGATTCGCGTATATCGTCCGTGTTCTGCTTGAAGGCCAGGCCCCATACGGCTATTTTCTTGTCCTTGAGCACCCAGAGGCGGTCCCTGATTTGATCCAGGAAGTGCGTGTGCTGGGAGTCGTTGATGCGTTCCACTTCCTCCAGCAGGGTGAAAGGGATGCCCAGCGTACGGCTGATGTTGATGAAAGCTTTTACGTCCTTCGGGAAGCAGGAGCCGCCGTAGCCCAGTCCCGCGTTGAGGAAGTGGCGGGAAATGCGTTTGTCCATCCCGATGCCTTCCGCGACGAGTTCCACGTCCGCCCCGGTTTTTTCACATACCTTGGCCACGGCGTTGATGTAGGAGATTTTCAGGGCCAGGAAGGAGTTGGCCGCATGCTTGATGAGTTCCGCGGAATTGACGTCCGTTTCCAGGATGGGGGCATGGATGGGCTGGTAAACGCGCTTGATGACATTCATGGCCCGTTCGGAGTTGGCTCCGATGACGATGCGGTCCGGATGGAGAAGGTCGTCCACGGCGCAGCCTTCCCGCAGGAATTCCGGATTGGAAACGATGTCGAATTGAACGTCCGGTCCTGCGTAGCGCTTGATGGTCTGTCTGACTTTTTCTCCGGTTTTGACGGGTACGGTGGATTTGTCCACAATAACCTTGTAGCCCATTTCCGGCTTCAGGACTTCGGCGATTTCCCGCGCCACTTTTTCAATGTAGGTCAGGTCCACGGAGCCGTCCGTATTGGGCGGCGTGGGCACGGCGATGAAGATGACGTCGCTTTGAGGGATGGATGAAGCAATGTCCGAGGAGAATTCCAGCCGCCCCACGGCCACGTTTTTCTTGATGAGGTCTTCCAGCTTGGGCTCGTAAATGGGAATGGATCCGGATTGCAATGTCCGTATTTTTTCCCTGTTGTTGTCTACGCAGATGACATGGTGGCCCATTTCCGCGAAGCAGGTGCCCGTAGTCAGTCCAACATATCCGCTCCCGATAATGGTTAAATTCATGATGAAGGTAAAAAATTAAGTAAAAAAAGAATAAATGCGGGCAGGGGCATATTCAAGCATAATGAGGAATGATAATGGGGAATGCTTTTTTTCTGCCAGCATAAAAAGTTACTGATTGAGCCCATCCTCCGGTTGTGTTATACCTGCGGTCAGACAGAGCAAATCTGTCCATTTTTAGTTTAAGTTATGAAAACACCTATCACCGTTACCGTTACAGGAGCCGCCGGACAAATTGCCTACTCTCTGCTGTTCCGCATTGCCTCCGGCAGCATGCTGGGACCGGATCAGCCCATCAATCTGCGCCTGCTGGAAATTCCTCCGGCCATGAATGCCCTGGAAGGCGTTGTGATGGAATTGCGTGATGCCGCGTTCCCGCTTCTCAACGAGATCGTTCCTACCAGTGATCCGGATGAAGCGTTTGCCGGCGCCAACTGGTGCCTTCTGGTCGGTTCCGTTCCCCGCAAGGCCGGTATGGAACGCAAGGACCTGCTGGATATCAACGGCAAGGTGTTCATTGGCCAGGGACAGGCCATCGCCCGCAGCGCCGCCAAGGACGTGCGCGTGCTGGTCGTCGGCAACCCGTGCAATACGAACGCCCTGATCGCCATGCATAACGCCAGCGGCGTTCCCTCCGACCGTTTCTTCGCCATGACCCGCCTGGATGAAAACCGCGCCAAGAGCCAGCTGGCTGAAAAGGCCGGGGTTCATGTGACGGAAGTGACCAATGTGGCCATCTGGGGCAACCACTCCTCCACCCAGTATCCGGATTTCACGAATGCCAAGATCGGCGGCAAGCCGGTTACGGAAGTCATCAAAGATACGGAATGGCTCAAGGGCGACTTCATCACCACCGTCCAGCAGCGCGGCGCCGCCATCATCAAGGCCCGCGGAGCTTCCTCGGCCGCTTCCGCCGCTTCCGCCGCCGTGGATACCGTGCGCAGCCTGGCTACCCAGACGCCCGAAGGCGACTGGTATTCCGTGGCCGTCTGCTCCGATGGTTCCTATGGCATTGAAAAGGGCATCATCTGCTCCTTCCCGATCCGCACTACCAAGGACGGCGGCTGGGAAATCGTGCAGGGCCTTCCGATCGACGCGTTCTCCCAGGAAAAGATTGACGTTACCGTCAATGAACTGAAGGAGGAACGCGACGCCGTTACTTCTCTGTTGCAGCACTAAACGTTGATTTGTGTTTTATAAACCGGGTTCCTCTGCGGGGGAGCCCGGTTTTTTATTGTCCGCATCATTTCATAAGCCTCATTTTCGGCGGGACAGGAATTGATTTTCATGTTATAGGCAGGGTAATAGACCCGAATGCCGTTTCATTTATGGACCAGGACCGCATATTATACAGGGGAGAAGCGTTTACGCTGACCGGAAGCCGCTTGAGCCAGGATGACTCCCATTGGGCGGAAGTGAAAAAGGATGGCCGGGTGAGGACCATGAAGAACGGCCGATATTCCGAATGGCGCATTGTGCCGGAGACGGAATACGGCCCGCGCTACCACAGCGGATTTGAAGTTCTGAACAAGGCGTACTGCCTGGCCTTGAACGAGGCGGGAGCCCTGATCAATGAGGAAGGCACCTTCCGTACCGGAGCCAACTGGCCCACGGTATGGACCAGGGACATTGCGTACGCCACTCATCTGGGGCTGGGGATGTGGAACGTCCAGGCCTGCATGAAAAGTTTGCAGGCCCGTGTGCGGAAGGGAGAGGTGGAGCAGGATACCGGAACGGGCGGTTCCTGGCCCATTTCCTCGGACCGGGTGGTGTGGAGCATCGCCGCGTGGGAGGCGTATTGCCTGACGGGGGACGGGGACTGGCTGCTCCGGGCGTCCGGCGTGCTGGAAAAAACCTGCCTGAAGGATGAAAAGGTGCTCACCGCAACAGGCGGCCTGATGAGAGGGGAGTCTTCCTTCCTGGATTGGCGGGAACAGAGCTATCCGGCCTGGATGACTTCGGCGGACATCGGGGATTCTTCCAGCCTTTCCACCATGATTCTGCATGCCGCAGCCCGGAAAATGCTGGCCCGGATGTTCCGGGAGCTGGGGATGGAAGGAAAGGCACGGGAATGGGACGGAAAAGGGGAGGCCCTTTCCGGAGTGATTGAAAAGTTTTTCCGCATTCCGGGCAGCGATCTGTACGGACAGTATCTGTATGGCCGGGGGTACCCCGTGCTGTCGGAAAAGGTGGACAGCCTGGGAAACATGCTTTGCGTGCTACTGGGCCATGCGCATGGCGCCCATGCGGCGCGCATGGTAGCCGCAATGCCCCATTGCGTTTACGGCATTCCCTGTTTCCATCCCCAGATGCCGGAAGACGTGGCTCCGTATCACAACCGGGCCACCTGGCCGTTCCTGGAGGGGTATTATGCCCAAGCCGCGGCGGCCACAGGGAATGAATGCGGGCTGGCCCTGGCGCTGGCCTGCATGGTGCGCGCGGCGCTCCTGTGCGGCACCAACAAGGAGAACCTTCTTCTGGAAACGGGGCTGGACGAGGGGCTCCTGCTCAGTTCCGACAGCCAGCTCTGGAGCATTGCCGGCATGCTGGGAGGTTTTTACAAGGGATTGTTCGGACTCCGCGTTTCCCCGGACTCCCTGGAGTTCCACCCGTGCATTCCGGATTCCTTTGCGGGCGTACATGAACTGTCCGGGCTGGAATACCGCGGCATGACGGTTGATGTCAGGATGAGCGGGCAGGGAAGGCGGATTGTCCGGTGTCGGATCAACGGGCAGGATGCGGACCCGGTGCTGCCCGCGGGGGGGAAGGGAAGGATGGGTGTGGAACTGGAACTGGCTTCAGATGGTGAAAACGCCGGGCAGGTGAATTTGTCGCATGTAAAACGGAGCCTGGCGTCCCCCGAATGGAAGGCCGGCCGCCACGGCATCGCCTGGGCCGCCGTGGACGGGGCGGATTATTACCGTGTATTCCGGAACGGCATTCCCGTATCCCAGACGGAATATTGCTATTACATTGCCGCCTCTGCGGAGGGGGAAGTGCATTATCAGGTGATGGCGGTTGCTCTGGATGGGCGGGAATCCTTCCTGAATGAGCCCAATGAGTATCCTTCCGCGGATTCGCGCCTGGAGACGCGCCCCTGCGGCCTCGCCGGGGACGAGGTCTGGTCCTCCCGCGTCACGAAGTCTCCGGACGCCCTGTTTTACAATGTGAACATCGACCGTCCGGGCGTGTACCGGGTGGATGCGTTTTTTGCCAACGGCACCTATGACGTTTCCGACGGCAATACCTGCGCCATGCGCAGCCTGTACCTGAACGGGCGGCGTGCGGGCACGCTGGCCTTCCCCCATACGTCCCGTTCGGGCAACTGGGACTACTTCATTTATTCCACAGCCGTGGAGGCTGTGCTGAAGCCGGGGCCGTGCCGCGTGGAGCTGGCGTATGATTCATTTTCCGTGAACATGAACCGCCTAGTGAATGATGTGGTGATAAAACATCTCCGTTTCACGCGTATATCCTGACGACTTCATGGATTTTATGTCTAAACGCTTTTTTGTGCTCCTGCTTGTCCTGGGGACGGGTATCTGGAATGCCCGCGGCATGGACGGGGATGCCTCCACCGCCGCTTCCGCTCAGCCTGCCGCGCCCGCAGAAGGGGCGCAGTTTACCCGCCTGCCCGTGAGCTGGAAGGCGAATCCCCGGGACGTCGCTGCCGCAAAAGCGGCCTGGAAGACATTGAGCGCCTATCATCAGGGAAAACCCGTGTCCGGCAGAAAGCTGCATGTGGTTTACGTAACGTTCAAGGACAGGCCGGCCCTGGACAAATACCGGGAACGGTATGACCATTTGCTGAAAAATATCCAGGCCTATTATGCGGACCAGATGCAGGCCAACGGCTTTCCTCCCCTGACGTTCAAGCTGGACCTGGACGACCGGGGACGCCTGATTGTGCATGACGCTTATGTGGACAAGCCCATGAGCGGGATGAACGTGCAGAATTCCGGCCCCGTCTCCCGTGAGGCCGCCAGGAAGGTGCTGGCTTCCAAGGGCATCGACATTGAAAAGGAGCATGTGCTGATCATCTGCCAGCTTCCGGA
The DNA here is from genome assembly GCA_021202525.1 of Akkermansiaceae bacterium. Classification (GTDB taxonomy): domain Bacteria; phylum Verrucomicrobiota; class Verrucomicrobiia; order Verrucomicrobiales; family Akkermansiaceae; genus Akkermansia. The sequence continues at coordinate 11,178 of JAJQCV010000068.1, forward strand.
TGGCGTGGGGCCCTATTACGGCGGCGGCTTCAGCCACCAGGGCACCGGCTGGACCTGTGACCAGGAAGGGCTGGACCCCGCCAATTTCCTGGATACGTCCATGATGGAAGGAGGCCGCTTCAAAGTCACCAAAGGCAGGAATGCCTCCATTTACATAGGAGGAACGGCTCATGAACTGGGGCACTCCTTCGGCCTTCCCCACACGGGGACGGGATGGGATTATCCCGATGCCGGGGAATCCCTGATGGGTTCCGGCAACTATACGTACGGCAATGAATTGCGCAAGGAGGGCAAGGGCTCGTTCCTGGCGCCGACAGACGCCCTGAAGCTGGCCAGCGTGCCCCTCTTCAACGGTGTGGAAACGTCCCTCCCCACGGACGCCTCCTTCGGCCGCATGATCGGCAAATACGTGCCGGGTTCCTTTGAACGGCTGGAGGCCGTTCCCGTCAAGGACGGCCTGCGCCTGAAGGGGAAGGTCAGGCTGGACCGCCCTGCTTACGGGGTTGTGGCCCATCTGGACCCGCCCGGCGGTTCCGACTATGATTCCAATGCCGTGGGTGCCGCCCTGAACGGCGAGGGAGAGTTTGACCTGACCATTTGCAGGCCGGGCTTCAAGGGAGGCTTTATCGAGATGCGCGTGGCCGTCCTGAACTGCGACAGCACGCGCTGCATGACCACGCTGCCCGTGTGGCTGGACGGGAAGGGGGCCAGGGTGCCTTCGCTGGCTCAGTCCGTCTACTTCGGCGATGTGCAGAACCTGTGGATACGCGGCCGCATGGATGAAGCGAGAAAGGCGCTGGCGGAAGTGGAACGCAGGCATGGCGCCAGGCCGGAGGTGCAGGAATGGCTTCCTGTCTGGAAGCGCGCCCTGGAGCGCAGGGATGCCTCCCAGGAATTCACGCCCGCCGGAGTTCCCGCGGAGCTTGCCAGCATCAGCCTGAATGACTGCAAGCCTTCCGTGGCCCAGGTGGGTTGGGCGGTTCCCCTGTGGGATGTTCTCTTCCCGTCGGATCTGGGGCCTGTTCCGTTCTTCAAGACAATCGGCCGTCCGGAACGTTTCATTCTGGCGCATGCCCCGGCGGTTTTCGCCTATGACCTGGATGGCGCCTGGAAGGAATTCCGGGCGGATGTGGGGCTGCCGTTCGGCTCCCGCGGCAGCGTCAGGTTCGGCGTTTATCTGGACGGGAAAAAGCTCTTTGAATCCCCCGTGCTGAAAGACGGCTCTTCCGTGCCCGTCCAAGTGGCGGTGGAGGGCGGCAAAAAGTTGGAAATCCGCGTGGATGACGCCGGAGACGGGAACACGGCGGACTGGGGCATCATTGCCAACGGCGTTCTTGCCCGGTGAAATTTGGCAGTCACTGGCGGAGAAATGTGACATTAGGCTTGTCTTTTGTCCTTTCTCATAGTGTTCTGTGCACTAGCCATGATAGGGATGAACGCAAAGCTATGGGGCGCGGCGGCGCTGATCGCCTTGGGTGTGCCCCTGATTGCGGAAACGGCTGCGGAAAACGCTCCGGGCGGACCGCCTGCCGGAGACGAGGGGAAGGAAGACCGGACGGAACGCGCCGGAAACCTGTTTTCCGGTTCCATGATGCCGGAGATGCCCTCCTATCTGAAAATCTCCAGCGACGGTCCTTTCAACTATATCCACGACCGCAAGACATTCATCTTTGAAGGCGCTCCGCAGGTCCACATCGTTACGGACACCGGGCTGGAAGTGTTTGCCGACCGGGCGGAGGTGGATGCCGCCGCCGACAAGGTTTTTTTCAAGGGCAACCTGTCCATTTACCAGCATGACAGCCGGACGAACACGAGCAGCCTGACGCGCGCCGGCAGCGCGGAATACGACCGGAAAAGCGACTCGTTCACGTCCGATGCACTGCGGACGAAGGTGGACGGGATGATTCTGCGCAGCGGCAACTTCGAGTACAGGACGGACGAGAAGGGGCAGTCCTATCTGGAGGCGTTTAACGCTTCCGTGACGGCGGAGGACGTCAGCGATCCCCTCACCTGGATTTCCGCGGACAGGATACGCGTTTACCCGGAAGACAGGTTTTCCTTCAAGAATCTGACGCTACATTACGGCAACGTCCCCTTCTTTTATTTCCCCTACCTCAGCCATTCACTGAATCCGGAGGTTGGGTACCTGCCCATGCCCGGCGTCAGGTCCATATGGGGGCCCTACCTGCTGAACGAGTACGGCTTTCTGCTGGGGAACAGGAGAGTGGAAAACCACATGCCCTCCGCCGATTACCTGGGCACCCTGCATTTGGACTACCGCACCCGGCGCGGTTTTGCGTACGGTCTGGACATCCGGGACGTGCCGCTGGAAGAGAGGTGCCCGGACATGACGGGCCTGTCCGTGTACATGACCCATGACCGGGGGGCGAAGATTTCTGCGGGCGACGACGAATACCGTGAACACCTGGACCCCGACAGGTGGCGCCTGGCGCTCCAGCAGATGTGGTCCCTCCGGGAAAACGCCCTGACGGAATGGCGCCTGAAGGCCAATGTCAACATGCTGAGCGACGAGTACATGCTGCGTGATTTCTATCCGGAAATCTACCAGCGCAACTCTTCTCCGGACAACACGGTACTTCTTTCCCGCACGGACGATACCAATGATTTTTCCCTTCTGCACCGTTTCGTGCCCAACAACTTCTACATGGCGGACCAGCGGACGGAGTTGAGCTACGAGCGCATCAAGTCTCCCATCTTCCGCTCCCCCGTCATGTATGAAAGCCGCACCAGCTTTGCCTTCCTGAAGCAGTATGTGCCTCCCTTCATGCGGACGGATCTACGGGACCTGGTGGACCGCCTGGACCCGGGAAGCCCTGCCTATGACTACTGGGCCCGCATGCTCATGACGGACGGATACAGCAGGTTCCACACGTTCCACGAATTTTCCGCTTCCCATAAAATCATGGGATTTCTGAACCTCACCCCCAAGCTGGGAGGCGGCTACACGGGATATTACGATACGGGGGACAACAAGCCGCTCAACCAGGGCATTTTTTACGCGGGGGCGGACGCGGACTTCAAATTCTCCCGCCGCTATTCTTCCGTGTACAGTGATTCGCTGGGGCTGAACGGCATGAATCACATTGTCCAGCCGCATTTCACGCTGGCGTACGTGAAAACCAACACGCTGCATGAACTTTACCCCCAGATTGACGGGGAAACGCCTACTACCAATCCCCTTTCCCTGAGCATGGGAAGGTATACGGAGATCGATTCCCTGTCTACCGGACTGGTTTTCCGCTACGGGCTCCGCAACATGCTGATGACCAGCCGGGATGCCAATTCCCACCGCTGGTTTTCCTGGGACGTGTTCATGGACGCCTACCTGTATGACCCCGTCAACCAGCGGGACTTCTCCAACCTGTTCTCCTTCATGCGCTGGAATCCCGTGCCGTGGATGGAATTCCGGTCGGAAATGCAGGCGCCCCTTCTGGGCAAGGACAAGGTTTCCGGCTGCCGTGAGTATAACAACTCCCTGCGCTTCATGCCCTGGCGGTCCACGGAAATTTCCGTGGGCCACCGTTATTTGAACCAGCACGCCCTGCTGGAGGACAACAGCCAGCTTGACCTGCGCATTCTCCAGCGTTTTTCGGAAGCCTGGGCTTTCAGCGGCAAATGGCGCTTCTCCCTGCTGGACGGGAAGCTGGATATCCAGGAATACAACGTATATCATAACATGGGTTCGTGGTACCTGGGCGTAGGGGCTTTTGTCCGTAAAAACGGCGGCAAGAACGAATTCGGCCTGGGTATCAGCTTCACGATTCAGGAGACCGGGGATCATATGCCGGTCAAATTCCTATAGCCTTGCATCCGGAGGACGGCAAAGGGAAATGCCGGGAATGGTGGAGATAGCCTTTTTCCGCGCATTACGCCGTTCCGGTACAGCATGCGTTCCTCCTGTCCTGTTTGCTGCCGTTTCTTCCGAATGACGGCCGGGGCGTCCTGTCTCCATGACGCCTGTGTGCCGGAACCTTGGCTTGCATTCCGGCAGGGAAAAAGGATGATGGGGCATACAGGGCGGAAGCGGATGGCATGAAAAGTGCGTTTCTGGCGCCATGCATCCGCGGGAAGCCTCGAACCATTGGACTTATAAGAATATGAATGCTCAGGAATTGATTAAAACGCTGGAATGGCGCTACGCCACCAAAATATTCAACCCGGACCGCCGCATTCCGGAGGCGGACTGGAACGCCCTGCTGGAATCCCTGCATTTGAGTCCTTCCTCCCTGGGGTTGCAGATGTGGAAGTTCCTTGACGTGCAGGATCCGTCCGTTCGTGCGCAGCTTCGCTCCGTTTCCTGGGATCAGCCGCAGGTGACGGATGCCTCCCGGCTGGTGGTGTTCTGCGCGCGGAGGGGCTTTTCCCCGGAAGACGTACAGCGCTATCTGGAACGCATTGTGGAAGTGCGCGGCGTGACGATGGAATCCCTGAACCTTTACCGGGACCGCATTGTTGAGCTGGCGGGCTCCAAATCCCCGGACGTGCTCAAGGCATGGCTGGAACGCCAGGTATATATCGCCTTGGGGTTCATGATGAGCTGCGCCGCGGACCTGCGGATAGACACGTGCGCGCTGGAAGGCATGGACCCGGAGGCGTATGACCGCATCCTGAAACTGGAGGATTCTCCGTATTATACGCTCTGCGCGCTGGCCCTGGGCTACCGGGATGAGGAAGCGGACAAATACGCCCGCCTGGCCAAGGTCCGGTTTGACCGCGGCGACGTCATCCAGGTGATCTGAGGCTTGCCTTCCTAAAGGCCCAGCAGCCTTTTCATGTCCTCCGGCAGAGGGGATTCCGCGGTGAAGGTTTCTTCATCAAAGGGAAACTCCAGCCGGCAGGCGTGCAGGGCATGGCGGGGCAGGATCAGCTTTTCCTCCAGTTCCCGGCTCCAGCCGTGCTGGATGTATTCCAGGTAGCAATCCTCGGAGGGGCCGTAAATCTTGTCCCCCGCGATGGAATGGCCCAGATGCGCCAGATGCACGCGTATCTGGTGCATGCGGCCTGTTTCCGGAATGCACCGGACCAGGGCCAGGGGGCCGCCGGCCGATTCCAGGGTGCGCTCCACACGGAATGCCGTGATGCATTCCTTTCCGGCGGCATGCACCGCCTGTTTTACCCAGATGCGGCTTTCCGCTACTTCCCCTTGCCGCAGGATGGGGGCCGTGCAGACCGTTTCCTTCCATTCGGGCCATCCTCTGACGATGGCCAGGTATTCCTTGTGCATCAGCCGCCGTTGCATGGCGCGCCCCAGCTGGCGGGCGGCGCTCCTGTTTTTCGCGATCAGGGTCAGGCCGCTGGTTTCCCTGTCCAGCCGGTTGACGAGGGAAAGGGCGGCTCCGTTAACCAGTTCGTAACGCAGCAGCTCCTCCACGCCTTCCAGCAGGTTGGGTTCCTTCTTCCCGTTGGACGGATGGACGATCAGCGGGGCTCCCTTGCTCACCACAATCCAGTCTTCCGACTCCACCGCCACATCAAAATGAGGGAAACAGGAAATGGGCTCGTCGGAGATGGGAATCCACATGGAAGGAGGGATTAAATCATGTCCGGACGGATGGGCGTCCAGCCTCCGGGTTCCAGGTCCAGGTCTTCAAGCTTCAGCCTGCCGATGGAAACGCGGCTCAGGGAAGCCACGGGAGCGCCCACGGAGGCAAGCATGCGGCGCACCTGGTGGTACTTTCCTTCCGTCAGCGTCAGCAGTGCGCGGCGCGGTTCCAGGATTTCCAGGCGGGCGGGGGCGCAGGGGTGCTTCTCTCCCTCCAGCGTCAGCGTACCGGCGGCGAACAGCTCCACGGCCTCCGCCGGGATGTCCTCTTCCGTAACAGCCTCGTACACTTTGGCAACGTGGTGCCTGGGGGAAGTCATGCGGTGGATGAACTTGCCGTCGTCCGTGACCAGGAGCAGGCCGGAGGTTTCCTTGTCCAGCCGTCCGACGGAGGAAACGGCGGGATTCCGGTGCCTCCACTGGAAGGGCAGGAGGTCGTAGATTACGTCCCCTTCCTCTTCGTCGTGGCTGCACGTGTAGCCGGCGGGCTTGTGGAGGGCCACATACAGCCCCTCCGGGAATTCCACCGGTTCGCCGTCTATCAGGACGTCTTCCGCCTGAACTTTGTCCGCGGGGTTGGCGCATGCGGCCCCCCCCGGAGGTAACGGTGTGGCGTTTGATCCATCCCGGCGCTTCCCGCCTGGAACAGTACCCGTAGCGGGATAAAAGAGCGTCCAGTCTCATGCAGCGTATTTTTTCCTAACGGGAACAAAAAACAAGATTGAAATATGCCTCCCTGATTGATAATATTAAACTATTACATGCGGGAACTCCCTGTTTGGAGTTTTTTCGATGCTTATCATTTACACTCATATAGTTCCATGATTGATACGATTACAGAAAACCAGCTGACCCCCCAGCAGGCCGAATTTTGGGTGCGCGCCCGCCAGGCGGTGGATATGAACAACTTTCCCTATGCTGTCAGCCTTCTCAAGGCGCTGGTGAAGCAGCTGCCGGGCTTTCTGGAAGGCCGGCAGGCCCTGCGCGCCTGTGAAATCAAGCTGAATCCGGAGCCCAAGAAGGGCGGCCTGTTCAGCGGCATGAAAATCAGCACCAGCAAGCTCACCTCATCCAAAAAGGATGCCGCTACCCAGCTTTCCTCCCTGGAGGACGAACTGGAAAACGATCCCTACAGCATTCCGGTGAACGAGGCGCTGTACGCCGCCGCCATGGAAGTGGACTTTCCGGATTTGGCCGCCTTTGCGCTGGAAACCATCCGTCAGGGGCATCCCACCAACAAGAAAATGCTCCATATGCTGGCTGCCCACTATGTCGCCAGGGATCTTCCGGCCAAGGCCGCGGAAGTGTTCCACGACATCGTGAAGCTGGACCCCACGGACAGCTTGGCCGTGAAAAGCGAAAAGGACTGCATGGCCCGCGCCACGATGCAGCAGCAGAAGTGGGAGGAAGCCACGAGCTTCAAGGACGTGATGAAGGATTCCTCCGAAACGAACGCCCTGGACAAGAGCGACAAGAAAGGTCTTACCCGTGCGGAACTGGAAGAACGCCTGGGCCTTCTTTCCGCCCGCTATGCCCAGAACCAGCAGGATCAGGCCGTGGTGCGGGACATCGCCAACGTTTACGAACAGATGGAAGACTGGGCCAACGCCTACTCCTTCTATAGCTATGCCTTCAGCCTCAGCAACAACGACATCTCCCTGGAAAACAAGGCCGGGGAAATGAACGAGCGCCTGCGCAAGGCCCAGGTGGAGGAAATCCGCAAGCGCGCCGCTGCGGACCCGGACAACAAGGAGCTTCAGGAGCAGCTGGCCCAGTTCAGCCGGGAAGCCGCCGAACAGCAGGTGGCCCTGTGCCGCCAGCGCGTGGAAAACAATCCCACGGATCCGCAGACGCGTTTTGAACTCGGGCAGGCCCTCTTTGACTGCGGCAACTATACGGAGGCCATCCCGGAACTCCAGCGCGCACGCAATAACCCCCATATCCGCATCCGCGCCATGCTGTTGCTCGGCAAGTGCTATGATGCCAAGAGCATGCACGACATGGCCCTCCGCCAATTGGAAGAGGCCAACAAGGAATTGATTGAAATGAATGACACCAAGAAGGAAATCCTCTACATGATCGGCCTGCTTTATGAAAAGCTCGGCAAGAAGGAGGAATCCCTGGCGGCATTCCAGCAGATTTACGATGCCGAATATGGCTACCGGGATGTGGCCCGGCGCGTGGAATCCTCTTACGGCAGTTAACGGCTGCCTGCCGCATCTCAGACGGAAACGGGATGTCCCTTTGACGGGGTATCCCGTTTTTTTATGGAGGCAGGGGGGCGAATGCCGCAGGAAACGGCGGAAAAAGGTCCGGCGGTTTTCAATGCCTCCGGAATGTTGATTTTTTCTCTTGCCCCTTGAACGGGAAATGTTAGCGTTAATCATTCATGAAAAATGGTTTTGTGAAGTTCCTAGCGGTATGCGCCTTGTGTCCGTTGGCCGTATGCCTTTCCCGCAGCGGGGACGTTCCGGAGGAGGAAACTCTTTCCGCATCCCTGTATTCGGCCTATGCCAAAACATGGTGGCAGCCCGGCGTCAAAAATCCGAAAAAGACATTTCATGTGGATTTGAAAATCATGAAACCCGCCTTGTGGAGGATGGTGTACTGCAATGAGAAAGATGCCCGTCTGGCTGCGCATGATTCCACGGGCGGCCGTTCCGGCGTCCTCTGTTGCGAAGACTCCCTGTTGATGGAGGAGCTGGAACATCCGGTACTGGAAATGGAATGCAGGGACTGGCTCCCTGCGGCCGGGGCGGCATGGGTGGAACTGAAAGGGAAAATTCCGTGCATTATCGGAAAGGAGGAGGCCTTGTCCGAAGGTCTTTCCTTCACCGTGGGGCAGAAAGACCAGAAGAAGCCTTTGCTTCTGAAAGACGCCGTTCTTGAGGATGACGGAAGGAAAAAGGATGGACCAGGTTCCCTGGAGATGTCATTTGTCCGGGACGGGGATTCCGGGGGTGTCAGGATGGAGGTGCAGTTGAAATCTTCCCGGTATATGGGGATTTTACGGCTGAAACTGACGACGCCGGAAGGCGCTCCTTTTCCGGCGGAAGAAAATTCATCCGGCTGCAGCAGCTCATCCGGGGAATATTCATGGTCCTGGTCTTATTTATTGAATCCGGATGAGAGAGGGAAAGTTCATGTTGCCGTGAATTACATGGCCGGATTGGAACGGGTGAATATTCCTGTAGAAATTAAATTCGGCATGTCCGGACTGGTGCGGGATTCTGAAAAGGGCGAATGATATGAACATGATGCAGTCCATAGGATGCGCTGCGGGATTCTTTCTTCTGTTTTCCGGGGTGGTATTCTCCAGCGAGGGCGGAAAGGATGTTCCCGCAGAAGTGGGGCTGTCATTTACGCAAGTGGGACTGGACCGTGGCTGGTGGTTTGGGGAAGAGGAGAGACCATTGGAATGGAAGTGCCATGCCGTCCTTTTTATCCCTGACCGCTGGGGGTTCTGCAATCTTTCAAATACGGAGCAGCAATTCATGGAGGCCGTGGATTCCACAGGCAGGGAATTGTCTCCGGTGAGGTTTGATTTGGGGCGAATGGATCAAAGCCGGAAAAAAGGAATCTCCTATGTGGAGATTGAAGGCTTTGCTCCGTCTCTTCCTTCTCCCGGGGCGGAGTGGGTGCGGTTGAAGGGATTGCTGAGGGTTCCCGTGGCGCGCATCATGGATAGCCCTGTTTATGTACTTCCCCTGCGGAAGGGGGCGTCCGTCCTCATTCCCTTGCCGGGGGGTGAAAAGAGGAATACGGGGAAGTTGGAGGATGTGGTGGCATCTGACGACAGGCCGGTAGGGATGCTTTATTTCAAGGATTTCACGTGGAAGGGGAAGGGGGAAAAAAGACCGTTTCCGTAACGATTTGCCTGGACGTGGATACTCCCTTTTATCTGGATGAATTTCAGTTGCTTGATGAAAAGGGCAAGTTGCTGTCCGCCGGCATGGACAGTTATTCTTCATCCGGAAATGATGATTCAATAATATGGGAAGCCGAGTTGGAGTTTTCCCCCGCCAGAGAGATGGAGAGCCTCGGGATACGGTTGCGTTACAGAGGAGAGCCGGAACATGTATCCGTCCCTGTGGACGTCAAGCTGGGCATGGGCGGGGA
>JAJQCV010000023.1 GCA_021202525.1 Akkermansiaceae bacterium
GAATAATAGGATCATAAAATGGATAAAAAATAATAAAAAAATCAGTTTTTTTATTATAGCATTACTGACTTTGCTTATCTTTTTACTTTATCCAGGCAATGACATCACATGTCTGGATAGAGTTTCCCCGGCAGCAGCCAATATCCAGACTGGGCACGCTGGAGAGATATTGGAAATTGATCTCCCTGATTCGAAACACAGCCTCCCCCTGATTTTCATTCCGAAAGGGAGCTACCGAATTACAGGATCCGATCCCCCTACAGAAATTACTTATCCCTACTGGTTGGGAAAATACGAAGTTACACAGGAGGAATGGAAAAAAGTGATGGGATGGACACCGGTTCCGGAACTGAATGAGGAAGGGATCATCGCAACGGGTGCGCTGTACCCCATGTGCCAGGTATCCTACTATGAATGCCTGGATTTTTGTGATCGATTGACTGAGATGGCACAACAGCAAGGAATTCTTCCGGAAGGATATTGTTTTTCCCTACCCACGGTGGCTCAATGGGAATTGGCCTGTTCCTGCGGCAAGGAAATCGTTTTTCCCGGCAATCTGGAGAAAATAGCATGGACGAATCCTCACAATACAAGGGCAAGAGTCTATCCCGTTGGATTAAAGGAACCCAATGCCTGGGGATTCCATGACATGCAGGGCAATGTATGGGAATTATGTGCGGACTTTTATCATTCCCATCGTCTGTATGGCAGCAATCCTGTCAACTGGAAAACGGATACCGGCAATTTATCAACCGACAGAGGCTTATCGATTACATCCGTAGGGGGAGGATTATTTTACTCCATACCCTGTGACAAAGACGAAATACCTCGTAGCGAGTATTACGCTGATTCAAGAGAATCCGATACCGGATTGAGAGTAGCCCTGGTTCCGGCCCGGCAGCATCAATTGCTGAAGGAAAGGTTAAAACATTTACACCCTGTTTCCAAGTGGTGGAAAAATATTAAGGGCTCGTTTGAACTGATGTATTTCTGTACGAAAGTATATATAAGAATATATTGGGAATCTTTACCAGATGTATGATCATATAAAAATATTCCTATCATGGTTTTGGACGATCTCCAAATGCAGTGCCAGTTTAAAAGCCAGGATTGGTGACTGTTACAGTAATTGCTGTGAAGCGATAGAAGATCAAATCCATCAGGGAGAAAACTTCAACTATCTGTACAACAGCAGCGGCGGCCGGCACTGTATATCAACCCGGTCAATCTTTTTTATCAAGCATCGTTTCCGGTTGTCTCTGCAATTCGGGCTTGTCTTCCCGGATCATGTACTTGAGGAGCTTGATGGATGCGGGGAGAGGGTGATATTTGCCGACGTTTTCTCCCATAGTTTGCAAGCGCCGGGCTTATTGGTGGATGGTGACGCGGATGGCTTTTTGCCTGGCGGCGCATGGAACGGCTCTTATTTCCCGGCAACTGGTTTTCCATTGCGGAACGTGGAAGAGGTCGCCGTGGCGCATCCAGGCCAGGGCGTGCGCTATCTCATGCAGGATAGAGGCCCGGGTTTCATGGGAATTTCCAGATTGCTCGGACAAAGTTGACGTCAATGGATCGGCAATCACTTCCGCATGATAACCTTTTACCGGGAGTGATAGCTGAACTGGAGTTGAAGCATCCTTCTCTCACGCTGGAAAGGATATGCCTGGGGACCGGAGAAACTTGTGGACACGCGCATGATGGTGGTGCCCAATTGGAATCCACCGCAGCCGCCGGGATATCTGTAAAAGAATTCTTCGGAAAGTTTATGACCGCAGGAAGGACGTAAGGGGACTGGTGGCGGCCGCTTTGACGGAGACGGCGGGCAGTCCGGCCAGCCACGCGGACCTGCCTGCACGGCATGCCTGGGCGAATGCTTCCGCCATCAGGGAGGGGTTGCCTGCGGCGGCAATGGCCGTATTCACCAGGACGGCGTCCGCGCCCATTTCCAGGGCTTCCGCCGCATGGCTGGGGGCGCCCAGGCCGGCGTCCACCACCACGGGAGCGGTGGCCTGCTCAATGATGATATTGATCAGTTCACGGGTAAGCACGCCCTTGTTGGTACCTATGGGCGCACCCAGGGGCATGACGGCGGCGGCTCCCGCCTCCTGCAGGCGTTTGGCCAGCACGGGGTCTGCGTTGATGTAGGGAAGAACGGTAAAGCCTTCCCGGACGAGGATTTCCGTTGCCTTAAGCGTTTCAATGGGGTCGGGCATCAGGTACTGCGCATCCGGGTGGATTTCCAGCTTGATCCAGTTGGGGAGTCCGGCCGCCACGGCGAGACGGGCCAGCCGCACGGCCTCTTCCGCCGTAGCCGCTCCGCTGGTATTCGGAAGGATGAGGTATTTTTCCGGATTGATGAAATCCAGAATGTTGGCGGCGGGATCGTGATTGCCCGTCAGGTCCGCCCGGCGCAGGGCTACAGTCACGATTTGGGAGCCGGAAGCTTCCAATGCCTCCTTCATGCTCTCATTGGAGGCAAATTTCCCCGTTCCCATCATCAGGCGGGAGGTGAATTCACGATCGGCAATCCGCAAAGGTGTGTCTGTCATGGCGGCATGAAGACTACCTTCTCCACCTTCTGCGTGCAAGAGCGAATGCTGGAAGACAGGGCGCCTTTCAGCCGGGGCCTGATCACCGGGATGAGATGAAGTGTGCTCCGGAGAAAACATCGGTTCCGGCTACTGCCGGAAACCTTGCAGGGCTTTCGGTTTTCCCAGGATTTCCTGATAGAGAATAGCCGTTCTCAGGGACTGGGAATGCCGGAGGGAATCTTTCAGGGGGCGGGGACCGGGAAGGGGGGAAGAAAGGACCGGTTCGGGCGG
>JAJQCV010000072.1 GCA_021202525.1 Akkermansiaceae bacterium
AAAGGACAAATAGAATTCATTTTAAAAAAAGGGGGAGTGGGGCAAAAGGGTTCAAAATCCCTCTTCTTATTTCCGCCTACTTCGGAAATAAATATCAGACTGATAAATCCGCTCCCTGGTTTTGTCAATGTCCACAAAGGAGCTATTGCCTATTTGGACCATTTCTAAAATGCCGTATCTTTTCCAATTATAGACGGTCCGGCGAGAAGGTCGGGAGCCTTCCGTAAAAAGTCCCGATTCTTCTGCGAATTTGCTGATTCGGCATAAATTTTTTTGCGAAGATGCTACGGTTTGCATGCCTTTTATGAAAGCATACTCCCCGCATTTTTGTCATCGCCGCAAATGCTTTTAAGCATTTTAGATGATTTTACTCAAAATAATCATCTATTGGTTCTCTGAGCCATTCGAATCCCCAGCGCTCTAAAATCTCGTTCATCCTTTTAGAGCTTTTTTTCGACTCTCCCAATGCCCTTATATCTGCCTTATCATTTTCATCAGATATTTCTTCATCAAATCGTTTTATCCATTCTTCACGAACCTCTTTAGGGTCGGGAAGACATAAATTTTTTGATAATAAATCCTCCATTATTTTTGAAAACCGACACAGTTGCTCCGGTATTTTCTGTTCGGGAGGCTCTTCCAAGTATAGATACTTACTGGCGATTTCCATTAAAGAAGCTACTCGTTTCAAATCTTCATAATCAAAATTCTTCAGAGCTTTTTCTATGCGTTTTCTCACACGAGCCTTTATCTGACCATATTTTACAAAACATCTAGATGGAATTTGTGATGCGGGCAAATTGGCTTGTTCAGGTAACGAGGCTAAAAACTTAGTTGAGGGATTAATCTCTCCGTCAAAAGGTCTCTTTCCATTCTTCCTTAGGCGTGCTAAAACGAGAAAATCTCCAAACTCAGGAATATACCATCCATTTTCGATAATCCCTTTTCTTATAGATAAATTTCTCAACTTATTTTTCTTATCAGCAAAATAGGGGCGGACAAAAAACTTTCCATCCCTGTAAATGAACACTCCTTCTCTTACGTTATAGAGATGTTCCCTAAAAATTCCGTCCTTGGTAAAAAAACAGTTTCTCCCGGATGGACTTCAAATTTTTTCCGTCTTCTCATATCTGAACTCTTCCTAACAAGAAGTTATCCAGCTACAATTAAATCCTGGGCCGTCAGAGACCAAAATTCCCTTGCTGTCTTCTCTGAAACTCCTTTGAGATTCATATATCTGTCTCTCAAAAGTTTCTCACTTGTATGCCCCATTGCATCCTTTAGGGAAGCCATATCATTGAAATACTTTTTATGATATGAGGCAAACGTATGCCTTAACACGTCCGAAGGCCATGGTTTGTTTTTTCCCCATCCCGCCCGTTTATGAATACAACCCCATTTATTCGCCCAGTTTTTAGGGACAATCCTACCTTCAGACTCTTCTACATCTTTTAAAACCTCTAAAAAAGATTTCAAAGGCGGCAGTATTCTGACATGTCTGATGCCTCCGGTTTTCGAAGATTGCCCACGAACAGAAATAATCATTTCTTCCTCATTAACATCACTCCATCCCAATCGGGTGACTTCTTCGGGACGAATCCCCGCAAATAGCATAATAGCCAACGGAATCAGGCAATCAGACGTATCCAGCATTAGACTCTTCTTCTCCACCTCACTTTCATTCGCCTTTCTACAAGCGGCAAACAATTGTCTCACTTCCGACAGCGTCAGAGGAATAATCTCCGTTTCTTGAATCGCTCCAATAGTAACGGCCAATACAGGATTTTTTGTTACCCATTCATTCTTCATCGCTGTATTAAAAACTGCCCTCAACATTTTCTTTGCATCTCCTCTTTGTCTTTCAGAAGAAGAAAAATTTTCTACCATGCTCCAGCAATCCCCAATAGAAATATCAGTAAGATACTTTCCGGCTAAATCCAAATTTTGTTTCATTATCTTATTGAGAATGCTCCGCAATTGACCGATGGTTCTCCCCCGCCTTCCTTGCCGTTCTTTTAGGGAAATGTGATAGTCGACGGCTTCATACAATTTTTTCGACCCTTTTCTTTCTTCTTCTACTTCGCACCCCCGTGAAAAAAGAGCATAGGCTTCATCAAGGTTAACGCCCCTTTCCAGAATCTTCTTTAAAAACAAGACGGCTTCGTGAAAAGAAAGGCCATGCCCTTCCAACATTTTCTTAGCGGAAATCATGTGTTGAGCATCGGCGGAGGAAAGCCGGAAAGAATCCATCCCATTTTGCCGAATCTGGTTTTCTATCATTTTGGCTTCTACTCGCGCGCTTTCCTTTGTAGAAAAAAAAGTCGGTGTCTCTTGCCCGTTGGAGAATTTTTTTTAGGGATAGAGAGAAACCAAGGCCGCCAGCCCTTTTTTTCACGGCCTGCATCATATTTTGGAGTCAGAGAAGCTTTACGGGGCATTCATCTAAAATACCTTCTACAATCCGTTTTTCAACCCCTTTTAGTGCCACTTGAGTGCCACTAAAAGTGCCTAAAATGGCTCCAAAGTGCCTTTTTTTGCAAAATAAAAGCTCTCTTGAAAGAGAGCTAAAAATACATCTAACTTGTTGATAATAAAGTGGTGGGTAGAGAAGGATTCGAACCTTCGAAAGCGAATGCTAACAGATTTACAGTCTGCCCCCTTTGACCGCTCGGGAATCTACCCACTTGAAGTGATGTGGGCCGAATGTATAGACTTCCCCCGTGCTTGGCAAGTTTTTTTTCAGTTAAGCCGTATCCGGATGGAGCAAAAACGCATGGCTCCCCCCTACAGATCAGCCACATATACCGGAGCGCGGCTGTCCACGGAGTCCGTCTCCAGCTGTTCAAGCTGGGGGAAAATATTTTCCATGCTCTCCCATACCGCGGGAATGATCTTGATTCCGGTCCCAAAGCGGGCGGCAATCATTAGGGCGTCGGACGGACGGGCGTCCAGTTCCACCAGCTTCTCCATGACTTCATTGACTGCCTCCACCGCCACCCGGGCATAAAAGACTTCATCCTTCCGCCCGTTAATCAGCACCAGCCTGACCCGGCACTCCATGGCGGAGAGCAGATGCGCCAGCAGGGAGGAAGTGTCCGGCCGTTCCGGCCGTTCGCCCTTCAGCGCCTGTTCCAGGGCCATGCCGTCCGGCAGCTCCATGAAAATGACGCCTACCTTGCCGGTAAGCGGATCACGCAGGCATATCCCCGCGCCTGCCCGCGTATAGAGCAGCGCGTAAGGTTCCACGGTAATCAGCTTTTCTTCCGGCATGGCAGGCAAAAATTCGGAAATTAAAAACCGGGATTGATGACCCGCTCCGTATAGCGGGTAGCCACCTTCACGTATTTTTCCGCCCACTTGCGGTTGTTGGCCTGGGATTCCGGCCCCAGGTCCTTGACCACCTTGGCGGGGGAACCCAGCACCAGGGAATTGGGAGGAATAATCGTGCCCTTGGTCACCAGGGAATTGGCGCCCACCACGGACCCGCGGCCAATCACCGCTCCGTCCAGAATGGTGGACCCCATGCCGATGAGGCATTCGTCCTCCACCGTGCAGGCATGCAGAATCACGCCGTGGCCCACGGTCACGTAATTGCCCACATAGCAGCCGTAATCGTCCGCCAGGTGCATGCAGCTATTGTCCTGAATGTTGGAATAGTCTCCAATGACGATCTTGTTGATGTCTGCACGCAGGGTGGTGTGGTACCAGATGCTGGCGTGCTCTCCGATGGTGACATCGCCGATCAGGTCGGCGCTGTCCGCCACAAAAGCGGTATCCGCCACTTTGGGCCAGAAGTTCGCGTAAGGTTCTCTTGCCATATGGGACATGTATTAGTTGAAGATAAGACAGCATTCCAGCTTAAAAACGTTCATTCCCCGGATATGCCGCAACCCGGGACAAGAGAGGACGGCGCTCCCTTCCCGGCGGAAACGGAGCGTGTCTCCCCCACTCCGGCAGCCGTCCGGATCAACGTTCCTCCCTGATACCTTTCTTGCTGTTTTTCTCCCTCTTTTCAGCGTCCTTCCGCAGCAAGACGGCCTTTTTTTCATTGCCGCCCTTCTCGTAATACCCGGCAATCCTTTTCTGGATGGAGGCTTCCTTCTTCACCTTGAAATAATCGTCCGACTTCGTTCGGATGTACCTGTTGTAGGAGGATTCCGCCTCCTTGGCCAGCTGGAGCACGGCGGCCTGGTCTTCCGAGATATAACGGTAATACTGTCCCATCAGGGCTTCAAACACTTCCGCACGAACGGCATAATCCTTCATGGACTTCCGGTAAAGGGCCGCCACGGCAGCCTTGTCCCCTTTTTCCATCAGGATGTCCGCCTGCCGCTTGATGGCGGCGGAGGTCAGGTCGCTGCGGCCTTCGTCCGTTTCCTTTTCCAGTTTCTTCAGGTCGCGGGCCACATTGCGCTTGTTGGTGGCGGCATCGCGCTGGGGGAAGATGTATTCGTCCTCCACGCGCGCAGCCATGGCCAGATAGTCCGGCCGGGAGCGGAATTTCCGCTTGATCAGGGTGACCAGCCTGTCCCATTCTTCCAGCTTTGTCCCGCTTTCAGGCCGCGCCATTACTTCAATCAGCCGTTCCCAGCCGAGGGGACTGCCCGGCGTATTTTCCGTGGCGGCCTCCAGCATGACTCTGGCGCAGTCCGGTTTCTGCATTTCTTCAAACAGGTCCGCCAGGGAGAGATAATCCAGCGTGGCATCCAGCCTGGCGCCGTTCACTTTCCTGTCCATTCCCTGCAGAAGAGTGGATTCATGTTTGGACTTGCGGTTATGCGGATGGGAGAAATGGCCGGTATTGTATCCGTAACCTCCGTAGGACTGCCACGTATCGTCCGTCGTCAGCAGGTTCACCCAGGCATGCGCCCCGCGGTTGCCGTCACCGGTAACGTATGCGGAGGGAATGCCGTTGCATTTGGCCGTGTTGACGGCAAAATAGGCCTGGTCCATGCAGATGCCGCCTTCATCCAGGATTTCCTGGAAGGAATAGGTATTGTACGGATCTTTGCCAAGGGCGGCGCGGTCCATGCGGTAGCGGATCATGGAGTAGGCGCCACCCCACCCCTTGCGCGTCAGGCGCACCTTTTTGCGCGCCCAGTCCATTTCCGACCGCGGAAGGCGGACATCCACGATGAACAGCAGCTCGGACGGGCTCAGCTTGGTAATGTCCGTCAGCAGTTCATGCTTCTCGTCCATTTCCATGAAATATTCAAATACCTGTTCCAGCGTCAGGGGCGTCGTGGAAATGTTGCCGGAAGAGGATGCCCGCAACTTGGACGGACTGGAGGCAATGCCTGGATGCAGCATGGCGCATGCCAGCGCCAGGGAGGAATATTTGCTGCGGGGCATGGCGGACGTTTTCATCCAGAATTCGGCCCATTTCCGCAGGGTGCCGGCCCACTGTTCCTTGGGTGTCTGCTCCCGCGCCACCGTACGCAGAAAGAGCTTTACAGGGTTGGATTCATCAGAGAAAAGCCACGGATAAAAATATCTGGGTGTGCTTTCCATGGTCTGTTCCCGGATGGTGTCCGGCCCCACCTTGCTGATGAGCTGGTACAGCTCGTTGGCGCGCATGAGCATGGGGCTTTGCTTATACATGGTTTCATCAAATTTGCCGAATTTGATGACCTTTACGGCATCCCTTTCCAGATTGGCGCGCAGGAATTCCGCATATAAATCATAACGGCTTGTTTCCAGAGCCAGGTCAAAAGCGTCCTTGAACAACTTCCGGTTGGCGGCATCGTTGGCTTTCAGGCTGACGAGCAGCACGGGCTTCTTGAAAATCTCCAGCCGGGGGGTCTTCTTCCTGGACAATGGGCTCCTCCTTGGGCTCCACGGGAGCCGGCTTCACTTCCTCCGGTTCCTTCTGCTGTTTTTTGGCGGCCTCTTCAGCGGCTCGGCGTTCCGCCTCCAGTCGGGCCTTTCTCTCAGCCTCCGCACGGGCGCGGGCTTCCGCTTCCTTGCGGGCGGCTTCCTGAGCTGCGGCTTTGCGCGCACGCTCAGCCTGGGCTTCCGCCTCTTTTCTGGCAGCCAGTTCCGCTGCCTCCGCTTTTCTTTGTTCGGAAACACGGTAGTACACAACGCCGCCGCCCGCCAGAGCCAGTATCACGACAATCGCCATGATTAATCCGCCGGAGGAGGATTTTTTACGTTTCGGCGGGGGCGGATTCCAGGAATGGGGAATATTCATAAGGCAATTTAAGAAATTAAAGCAATTCAGATAAATCAACAATTTGGAAGGAGGCCGCAGCACCTGGTTCCGTTTAACATAAAAGCGCAAGATTACCTCTAGGTCAATCTGAAACAACCTGTTCACAGAGACAAGTTTCCATTTGCCTTCCTTCCCGCGCCTGCCACCGGGAAAACAGGAAGGCACGGCGCCTTTTCCGGCAAGGCATCCGCAGAAAAACAGGGCCATTTCTTTTTTCTTGCACAACCCTATTCATTTCCTAGGATAACGGCTCCCCGCCTTCCCAAAAAGTCAGGGAAACATCCAACATATATTCCGTTCAAGACACTCTACTACTGTTTATCCCGCATGAACCTGTTCCGCATCCATCTTTCCGGCCTGTTTCTCGTTTCCGCATGGCTTTCTTCCGGAAATGCCCTTTGCAATGACATTATTCTGCCGGAGCCGGACAGGAAGGGCGGCAAGCCCCTCATGGAGGCCCTGCAGGAACGCCAATCCATCCGGACCTTCGCGGACCGGCCCATTCCTCTCGAGGTGCTCTCCTCCCTGCTTTGGGCCGCCCAGGGCGTCAACCGCGAGGATGCGGATTACCGGACCGCGCCGTCATCCCGGAACTCCAATGAAATAGAAATTTACGTGGTTCTTCCGGACGCAGCCTACCTTTACGAGCCGGAGACGCATAAATTGAAGAAAGTGATGCAGGGGGACCTGAGGGCTTCAACAGGTACGCAGGAATTCGTAGCCCAGGCTCCCCTGAATCTGGTTTACGTGGCGGACCAGTCCAAACAGCCCGGCGATTTTGACGCTGAAAGAAAATTGACGACGGCCTGCGCGGATGTCGGCTTTGTCGGTCAGAACGTTTATCTCTTCTGCGCTTCCGCCGGGCTTGGCACCGTATTCCGTGCCATGCTGAATGAGGAAAACCTTCATGATAGTTTGAAACTCAATATGTTCAAGAAGGTTTTGTATGCCCAGAGCGTGGGTTATCCTATCGCCCCCTGATGCCGCCATGCCTGTTAAGCTCCTTCTATTGATGCTTTTTCTGACGGCAGGCTGCATGCCGCCCATCCAGGCGGACGCAACACCAGCAACTGCCGTACCCGTGCCTGTGGAAAACGTCAACAACTGCTACAGACTCAGCGAAGAACTGTACCGTTCCGCCCAGCCGGACGACGGTGGTTTTAAAGCCCTGGAAAAACAAGGCATCAAATCCGTGCTGAACCTGCGGGAATACCACAGTGACGACGACGAAGCGCAGGGAACTTCCCTGAACCTTTACCGCATCAGGCTGGCCGCCGGAAAGGTAACCGCCCAGGATTTGATGCAGTGCCTGCTGCTGATTGATAAAGCTCCCAAACCCATCCTAGTGCACTGCTGGCACGGTTCCGACCGCACAGGCATTGTCTGCGCGGCCTACCGCATCGTCATACAGGGCTGGAGCCCGGAAAAAGCCGAGGAAGAATTGAAGGACGAACGGTTCGGACACCACAAGTCCTATTATTCCAACCTTTCCGAACTGCTGAGAACCACCGACTGGCAGGAATTCAAGTCCGCCTTCCGCAAACGGAAGACGGCGCAGGCATCCTGACGGCAAAGGCGACGCCGGAAGAACTCCGTATTTCTTCCCTGCCGGGAAAAAGGCGGCCATCATCCGTCCCGGCTATCCGCCCTTACCACTGGTTATCCAGGTTCTTCGTATTGACCTTGCCCGGTTCCTTGTTGCGCTCCGTCATGCCGCGGACGGCCCTGGGCTCCGTTTCGTGAAGGTCAAGGATGTCGATCACGTTCTCCCCTTTTTTCAGGAAAGGCGCGGGCACATACAGCCTCAGCTGCGGTCCCACGTTCCAGTACCGTCCCACGTTGATGCCGTTGACCCATACGTACCCCTTGGTATAGCGCGACATGTCCAGGAAGGTGTCGCGGGGGTCCTCAATGTTCAGAACGGCGCGAAAATGGGCTCCAGCCCGCGTCTTGGACGATCCCTTCCCTTTGGGAGCCTGCGTGATGGAAGCGACTGTCAGCGGCAGCGCCCTGACCGTCCATCCCTTCAATTCGCGCGGTCCCAGCTTCACGGCGCCGTGCAATCCCTTACGGTCGCTCTCCATGCTGATGTGGAAATTGATATGGCCCATGGCTTCCACCAGGATTTCCAGCGTTCCCGGTTTTTTGCGCTCCGGCAGAACCAGGCTTTTCTGTCCCAGGCGGCGGTCCAGCGTGCCGATGAGCTCTCCGTTCAGATATACCTGCGCGTAATCGCTGGCATTGGACAGTTCCAGCGTTTCGGAAGGGCCCGCCGGAACGGCAGTGCTGTATATGGCCATGCCCTGGTTCTGGTTCCACTGTTCAAAGTAGGGCGGCTGCGGAAATTTGGAACGGAACGGCCTGGGCAGGTTCTCCCACAATCCGGCATGCACCTCCGGAGTAAATTCCGGTATCTCCATGGAAGGAATGTCCGCGGGAGGTTCCGGAACGGCCGCCTCAGCGGGCAGCTTGGCCAGAATGATCTCCCTCATCCGGGTGTAATATTCGTTCATGCGGCCGTGTTCATCCACAGGGGAGCCGTAATCGTAGCTGGTGAGGTCCGGCTGGTATTTCCCCGGGCCGCCGTTGTTGGCTCCCGCCGTGAAGCCGAAGTTGGTGCCCCCGTGAAAAACGAACAGGCTGAAAGAACGCCCCTTGTCCATGAACCAGCGGACATGATCAACTATTTCGGGAGTCGGATTCCAGTTGCCTTCCCCCCAGTGCCTCAGCCAGCCCGGATACGTTTCCGAGGAGAAGACGGGAACGCCGGGGTTGCACTTGTTGGCAATCTTCCAATGCCCGTCGTTCAATCCGGGGTCCAGCCCCACGGCCACACCGGGAAGCGTAACTCCCTTTAAATAATGTTCCCCGGCACCGTCGGACGTGTAAAACGGCCCGAATCCCTTCCGGGTCCAGAACGTCTTCAGCCATTCCATGTACTTGGGGTCCTTGCGCTGGTAGCTGCCGTATTCGTTCTCCAGCTGGGTCATCAGGATGGGGCCGCCATTTTTGGCCAGAAACGGCTCCGCCACTCTGGCCACCGCTTCCAGATACCGGGCCTGGGCCTTCATGAATTTGGCGTCTTCCGTTGTCCTCAGCCTGGCCTTGGGGTCTTTCAGCAGATAATGAGGCAGCCCTCCCAGGTCCCATTCTCCGCAAACGTACGGCCCCGGCCGGAAAAGCACCCACATGCCTTCCTCCTGGCAAAGTTTGAGAAACGCGGCCAAATCCCGGTTGCCGGTTTTGAAATCAAAGCTGCCGTCCGGCTGTTCATGGTCATTCCAGAATACGTAAAAGGCGATTGTGTTCAGCCCCATGGCCCTGGCGGTCCGGATGCGGTGCCTCCAGTATTCCCTGGGAATCCGCTGGGGATGCATTTCCGCACCGCGTATCTGGAACGGTTTGCCGTTCAGCATGAATTCCTGGTTGTCCTCTCCGCCGAACTTGAAAACGGCGGGGGTTCCCCGGGAGGGCGCGGGTTTTTCCACATTCCGGACGGCTTCCGGCCCGGCCCATGCCAGGGCGGCCATGCCGGCTATCAGGGCGACAGCCCCCATGCAGCCATGTTGCTTCATCATCCCGGACTGTTACCCTTTTTGAAGACGCTTGCCAATCACATTTTCCCTTTCCGCACTGCCGGCGCAAACAAGTTGCGGAATAATGTCATACATCCCGTTTTTTGCACAAAAACCGGGGAAAGTTTGTCTAAACTAACCGAGATGAAAACAATTGTTCTGCTGCGCCACGGGGAAAGCACATGGAACCGGGAAAACAGGTTTACCGGATGGACGGATGTGGACCTGACGGAAAAAGGGGTGCAGGAAGCGTATTATGCGGGCGACTTGCTGAAAGACAAGGGAATGGCTTTTGACCAGGCCTATACGTCCTACCTCAAGCGTGCTGTCAAGACGCTGAACTGCGTTTTGGACCGCCTAGACCAGGACTGGCTGCCGGTTGCCAAAAGCTGGCGGCTGAATGAAAAGCATTACGGCATGCTCCAGGGCCTGAACAAAAGTGAAACGGCTAAAAAATACGGCGACGAACAAGTGCTGGTCTGGCGCCGCAGTTATGACGTGGCGCCCCCTCCCGTGGCGGAAGACGACATGAACAACCCCCGGTGGGACCCGCGCTACAGGGAAGTGCCGGACGACGAACTGCCGCGCACGGAGTCCCTGAAAGCCACCATTGAGCGCCTGATGCCCTATTGGGAAGGAACCATCCTGGCCTCCCTGAAAACATTGGGCAACATCCTCGTCGTGGCCCACGGCAATACGCTGCGCGGCATCATCAAGTACCTGAAGCACATTCCCGACGAAAAGCTCCTTTCCCTGAACCTGCCTACGGCCATTCCGTACGTATTCGAATTTGACGACTCGCTGCACCTGCAGAAAGACTATTTCCTGGGAGATCCGGATGAAGTCCGCAGGCGCATGGAAGCCGTCGCCAGCCAGGGGCAGGCATCCACAAACACCCCCGCCACCTAACCCATTCCCTCACATGACCGACCATCCCTGCCGCATAGCATTTTTCGACGCCAAGTCCTATGACCGGGACTCCTTCAACCCGATCAACGAACGCGAATACCATTATGATATCCGTTATTTCAAGGGACATCTGAACACGGACAGCGTGCCGCTCACCCGCGGGATGGATGTGGCCTGCATCTTCGTAAACGACACGGCGGGCGAGGAAGTTATCCGTGCATTGAAGGAAAACGGCGTCAAGCTGCTGGCCCTGCGCTGCGCCGGGTTCAACAACGTGGACCTGGAAGCGGCGGAACGCTACAGCCTGCCCGTCGTTCGCGTGCCGCGGTACTCGCCTTACGCCGTGGCGGAACACGCCGTGGCCCTGATGCTGGCGCTGAACCGCAAAATCCACCGCGCCTACTGGCGCACGAGAGACGGGAACTTTTCCCTGCACGGCCTGATGGGATTCGACATGCATGGAAAGACGGCGGGCATCATCGGCACGGGCCAGATTGCCAAAATACTTATCCGCATCCTCAAGGGATTCGGCATGAATATTCTGGCCTACGATCCGTACCCGGACAAACGCTTTGCGGAGGAAACCGGCATCACCTACACCACGCTGGACGATCTGTACGCGCGGTCGGACATCATCTCCCTGCACTGCCCGCTCACGCCGGAGACGGAATACCTGATTAATGCCGACTCCATCGGGAAAATGAAGGACGGCGTGATGATCATCAATACGGGGCGCGGCAAGCTGATCCACACGGATATGCTCATAGACGGTCTGAAATCCAAAAAGGTGGGGGCCGCCGGGCTGGACGTGTATGAAGAGGAAGGAGAATATTTTTACGAGGATAAATCCGACAAGATCATTGACGATGATACCCTTGCCCGCCTGCTCTCCTTCAACAACGTTATTCTGACCTCCCACCAGGGCTTTTTCACGAAGGAAGCCCTGCACAACATTGCGGAAGTTACCCTTCATAACATCCGGGAATTTCTGGAAGGGAAACCGCTGGAAAATCAGGTGGTTCTCGGCCAGTAGCATAAAATGCCTCCCTGTCTGGATTTTTCCGTCCGTTTGCGCGGTCCCGGCTCTTCCTCACGGTGAAATTTTACGGTTCATGTTGGGCATGGACTATTTCCCATCCACAATCAAGGGTATTTAAAGAAAAAGAAAGGACGGCATTTATCTCCGTTACATCCGCCTGATTCCGACAGACATTTTTCCGGTGGTGCAGCCGGCGGCGGGAGAGACTGCTGAAAAAAGCCGGACAGACATCGGCCTTGCCCCCGCCGGGGAGGCGCCGGATACTGGCGGGCAGCATTCATGGAAAAACTGCCGACATCATCCCGGTCCCTGCGCTACCTGCCTTTTCTGGTGGCATCGGCGTTCTTCATGCAGATGCTGGATGCCACCATCCTGAATACGGCCATTCCTACGATTGCGCGCAGCTTCCACACCCATCCGCTGCAGCTCCACTCCCTGGTCACCGCCTACATGCTGACAGTGTGCGTGCTGATACCGGCCTCGGGATGGGTTTCCGACAAGCTGGGATCGCGCCGTACCTTCCTGTTCGCCATCTCCCTGTTCACGTTCGGTTCCCTGCTCTGCGCCCTTTCCACCTCCGTCGCCATGATGACGGCCTGCCGCGTCGTCCAGGGCATCGGCGGCGCGTTCCTGATGCCTGTGGGGCGGCTGGTCATCCTGCGCTCCTATCCGCGTTCCATGTTCGTCAACGTGCTGAACATCGTGACCATCCCGGCTCTGCTGGGCCCCTTGCTCGGTCCCGTGCTGGGCGGCATTATCGTGCAGTACATCTCCTGGCACTGGATATTCCTGATCAACATTCCCGTGGGACTGGCGGGCCTGTGGGCCACGCGGAAGCTGATGCCGGACCTGAAGGCCGTCAAGGAACAGAAGTTCGACTGGCCGGGGTTTCTGCTCTTCTCCGCTTCCGCCCTGCTGATCACGCTGAGCCTTTCCACGGAGGGAGGTTCTCCGAACAAGACCCGGATGGGGACTCTCATGACGGCAGGGATTCTTTTCCAGACCGTGTATTGGGCGCTGGCGTTCCGGTCGGAAGCGCCGCTTTTCAGCCCTTCCCTGTTCCTCATCCGGAACTTTGCCATCGGCATAGCCGGAAACATCGTCTGCCGCCTGGGGGGGAGCTGTCTGCCTTACCTGATTCCCCTCTTCTTCCAAGTGGTGCTGGGGTATTCCGCCCTTAAATCCGGCATGTCCCTGATTCCTCTGGCCGTGAGCAATCTTCTGGCGAAGACGGTGGCCCCGCGGCTGCTCGGCAAATTCGGCTACCGAAACATCATGGTCATCAATACGTTCACGATCGGAACCCTGCTGGCGGCTTTCTACTTCATCGGCCCCGGCACTCGTGAATTCACTCTTCTGGCCATGCTCGCGCTGCTGGGAGCGGCCAACTCCATCCAGTTCACCTGCATGAATACCCTGACGCTGATCGACCTGCCGAACGCGGACGCCAGCAGCGGGAATTCCCTGCTTTCCATGATCATGCAGTTGTCCATTGCCGTCAGCATTGCGGCGGCCTCTTTACTGCTGGACTGTTTCGGCGGACATGCCGCCACCTCCGGACCTGCCGTGGAATCAGCCTTTCACGCCACGTTCGTCACCATCGGAACGATTGCGGCGGCAAGTTCCTTCATCTTCGCCTTGGTAGACAAGGACAAGGGGAAAACCCGCAAAAAGCGGAAAACCGCGTGACGGTGCGCGGAGTTTTCCCTTCCGTTCAGGAACAGGAAACCTCCTCGCCCGTTTCAAGGGAACAGCACTGGGCAAATTGCGCGCGCGACTCTTCCAGTTCAATCGGCTTCTTGTCCGGTCCCAGGGCCACGTAAACGAGCTCGGCTTCCGTGATCTTGGCCACGTTGTTGCACAGCTTGGTCAGACGCTCCGCATATACCACCACCCTCACCGTCAGTGACGTACGCCCCACCCTGATGATGTCCGTATAAAAGGAGACCACATCCCCCACCATCACGGGAGCTTCAAAAGTCAGGCTGCTGACGGCACGCGTCACGATATAGCGGCTCAGCGCATAACGCATGGCTGTGCTGGCGCCCGCAAGGTCCACCTGGCTCATCACCCATCCTCCGAACACGTCGCCGTGCTGGTTGGTATCCGCCGGCATGGGTTCCACGCGCAGGGCCGGCATGCGTCCTTCCGGGAGCCTGTCCTCCTCGTATATGGTGTCTTTCATTTTAGGAATTATTATAATTAACAGAAAAATGCTCGTATATTCTCCTCCGGGTGTAAAGAGAAAAAGGAGAAAGCGGGCATTCCCCCGCAAAAGATCGTTTTCGTGGAATAGGTTCGTCCGGTATTCAAAGTCCTTCGGCAGCCACGGGAAATGCTGTTGCGCGGATTTGCGGCACGGAGTATTGCGTCTTATCGGGCTTTTTCCTGCAATGATCTTCTTCCGGAACTTGTCTCACCCTTATGCAACAGGACCACCAGCCCAAGACAAAGGAAGTGGACGGCAAGGAATACCCCGCTTCCGAATTCGCCTATGTGCCTGATCCGGAAAAACCTTCCACTTGGAAGCTCCCGATCTTTGACGCCCACCACGTGGGCGGCGCCCTGGCCGCCATGACCAGCGATTACCGCGGCAATCCGGTGGAAATCCCGGAACACGACCGGAAAGCCGTCATGGAAAAGATCATGGCCCGCAGGGACGAACTGGAAAAAGGACGCCGTTGAAATCCGCGGAATGCGGAAACGGCGGATTTCATCAGGAACGGCGTCCGGCCCTGAGAAAACAGGGCTTGTAATGAATCATGCCTGTCAGCAGGGCAAGGGCTGTCCTCGTACCGGAAATACGACGGCGCTCGACCCGCCATCATGGGCAGTGCGGGCAGGTACATATTCGTAATCAGGGGGCGGAATCCGGAAAGTGCCGCCGAAAAACATACATGAACAGGCGGGATGTACGGTTCATGGCGCAAGTATTAAGCACCTTATTAAATAAATTAATAATTGCTATTTGATAACAAAAAATCCCGCCGATTAGTGGGTGATTCCGGCCATTCCGCCGCCCGTCAGACGTGAGGTATATTCCGGAACAGTCTGCTGGATACCGGTAAAAGCAGGCAGCCCCGGCGGTGGTTTTCCGGACCTCTCCATTTCATTTGCGGAGGCAGGCAATTACCTCATTTTTCCTGTGAAATTGCATGCATTTTCCTTCCGGATGTGGTAACATGCCGTTACCATCGCACGGCGTATCGCAGAAACGGGTTTTCCGGTGTAAAGACATTCCGGAAGCAGGAAAAAACGGGAAAAACACCTCTTATGTACATCCCCGGCGGTACCCTGCACATTCCATTCAGGCAGCATGTCCGGAGAAAAAATAAAAACATGCCTCTGGCTCTTCTGGATCAATCTGTTCATCGGTGCGTTCACCTTTGGGGGCGGCTACATTGTGGTCCCGATGATCAGCAAGTATTACGTCCGGAAAAAACATTTGTTCTCCAAAGAAGAATTGTTGTCCATGGCCGCCATCGCACAATCCACGCCCGGAGCGATCGCCGTCAATCTCTCCGCCCTGGCAGGCCACCGCACCGCAGGGCTTCCAGGCGTGCTTGCCAGTTGCCTGGGCGCCGTCATCCCTCCTCTGGTCATCCTGTCCGCCGTGGCGTCCTGGTATGAGGCATTCAGCTCCAGCACCGCCGTGGAAGCCGTCCTGCGGGGGATGCAGGCGGGCGTGGCAGCCCTCATCGTGGACATTGTGGTGGACATGTGGCGGATGATTCTCCGCAAAAAATCGGCCCTGCTGAACGCCATGGTACCGGGGGCCTTTGCGGCGAGCTTCGTCTTTCACCTCCATATAGCCGCCATTCTGGCCGTCTGCTGCATCCTGAGCCTGTGGCACGTCCGAATGAAACAGGAAAGGAGATCCGGATAATGCAGATGCTCTGGCAGCTCTTCAGCGCTTTCCTCCAGATCGGGGCGTTCAGCATCGGCGGCGGATATGCAGTCATCCCCATGATCCGCGACCAGGTGGTCATTCATCACGGCTGGATCACGCAGAAGGTGTTTACCGATATCATCACGCTCTCCCAGATGACACCCGGCCCGCTGGCCATCAATACGTCCACCTTCGTGGGATTGCAGATAGCGGGCATTCCCGGCGCCATGACGGCTACGCTGGGCTGCGTCCTCCCCGGCGTGGCGGCGGCCCTGCTGCTGCACCTTTTCTTTCAAAGGCATCGGCGTTCCCTCTACATCTCCGGCGTTCTGGAAGGGTTGAAAGCGGTTTCCGTGGGCCTGATCATGTCCGCGGGCGGAACCATCCTGATGCTGACCTTCTGCGGAACTTTTGACTGGCAATCCGTGGAGGAAGTGGACATTCCCAGCCTCATCCTGTTCGGCGCCGCGCTGTTTGCCCTGAGAAAATGGCGCGTCAACCCCATCCTGTTGATGACTCTGACCGGAGCGGCCGGATACCTTGCTTACGGGCTGCGCTGAATTTCCGTCAATCCGCTCCCTTCTCCGGGAAAAAGGCATGGCGGCGAAAAAAACAGGCGGCCTTCTTCTCCGGCCGCCCTTGCTGAAAATCTGCCCGGCGAATTTGTGCAGATCACGGAAAAGGTACGGTTGAGCCTGTAATCCCAACCAAGGCACAATATTGTTCAACTTGACAAAATCCTTGAAATATCAATGACATGGAACGCTCAAACAGCGTTTTCAATTGAACGAGTGACCGGTTTCCAGGCCTCCACGCCTATGGGAATGCATGCAGGCACAGGAAGCCCTGAGCAGGATCCGGCATCAGGTTTGTCCGGACTTTCCCCGGCCGGCGGTATTCCCCTTTGAACATCACGATTAATGGAAAAATGAGCAGCAAAGACATTCACGACATGCAGGACCCCCGCCATCAATTCTATGACGGGAAATATGAAAAACAGCAACAGGAAGCGCCCGGCCTGCAATCTGACATGACCCCCGTTCCCGATTCCGGCGAAAAAAGCTACAAAGGGTGCAACCGTCTGGCCGGCAGAAAGGCGCTGGTGACCGGGGGAGATTCCGGCATCGGCCGTGCGGCCGCCATCGCCTACGCCCGGGAAGGCGCGGACATTGCCCTGAACTATCTGCCGGAAGAGCAGAGCGACGCAGAGGAAGTGGCCCGTCTGGTGGAAGCGGAAGGCCGCAACATCGTCCTCCTTCCGGGTGACCTCAGCGACGAGGAATTCTGCAAAAACCTTATTCACGATGCCCTGGAAAAGCTCGGCGGCCTGGACATTCTGGCCCTGGTGGCCGGCAAGCAGGTGGCAACCGAGGATATTCAGGACATCACCACGGAACAGCTTGTCAAAACATTTGAAGTCAACGTTTTCTCGTTATTCTGGATTGCCAAGGCGGTCCTCCCCCACCTCAAGCCGGGAGCCAGCATCATCACCTGTTCTTCCATTCAGGCCTACCAGCCGGGCAAAAACCTGATTGACTACGCCTCCACCAAGGCGGCCATCATTGCCTTCAGCCGCGCCTTGGCCAAACAGGTGGCCTCCAAAGGCATCCGAGTCAACGTCGTGGCTCCCGGCCCCGTCTGGACACCCCTGCAGGTAACGGGAGGCCAGTTGCAGGAACAGCTGCCGGAATTCGGCCAAAAAACGCCTCTGGAACGGGCGGGGCAGCCCGTGGAACTGTCCGGCCTCTATGTCTTCCTAGCCTCCCGGGAATCAAGCTTCATCACGGCTGAAGTCTTCGGCGTCACCGGCGGCATGCATCTGGCCTGATGCGGATTCCTTGTCCGCAAACAATCCGGACTGCCGGATTTCCGCCGGCGCCGGAAATTTCCGGCATCCACGGATCATAAATTTCTATCGGCTTCCCCTCCCATTCGGAAGGAAGAAAGCCTTTATTTCTGCAAAAACGGCGCAAGCAGGATGATGAAGCGTGCTTCCTTTCCAATTCCAAACGGCACGTTCCCCGAAGCTCCCGCACAAAAAGCATTTGTCCCCCTGAAAAAACTTTCCCTGTCCATCCCCCGGAAAAGAAACCCTATAAAATCATCGCTTTTCTTTCTTTACTCCCGGGTATCAAAAAATATGATCGTGCCTTGGTACTTTTCCGCCGTCGACTCTCTCGCGGCGGCGGCAAGCCTTCTCCCTGTAAGAAAACAATTCCTGTTCACGTACATTCCGACCATGAGCACCTCTCCTAACAGCTCCTCCCTGCTGGCGCCCAAGCCCCATTACGCCATCCTCGACGGCCTCCGGGGAGTGGCGGCCGTCATGGTCGTGCTGTTCCACCTTTTTGAGGGAAGCCTGAGCGACCGGGAATTCCATACCGACCAAATCATCAACCACGGCTATCTTTGCGTGGACTTCTTCTTCATGCTTTCCGGCTTCGTCATCGGCTACGCCTACGATGACCGCTGGGGCAAAATGAGCCTGTGGGACTTCTGCAAGCGGCGCCTGGTCCGTTTGCAGCCCATGGTGGTGATGGGGATGCTCATCGGCGGCCTCTTCTTCTACTTTCAGGACTCAGAAATCTATCCGGCCATGGCCTCTACGCCCATGTGGGAAATGCTGCTTGTGATGACCATCGGCTTTACGCTTCTGCCCGTTCCCACCTCCATGGACATCCGCGGCTGGGCGGAAATGCACCCGCTGAACGGCCCGGCGTGGTCGCTCTTCTTTGAATACATAGCCAACATCCTGTACGCCACCATCGTCAGAAGGTTTTCCAACACCTGGCTCTCCATCCTGGTCTTCCTAGCGGGCTGCGCCCTGATTCACCAATGCTTCAGCCAGGGCAACAACATCGGCGGCTGGACACTGGACCTGGAACAGCTCCAAATCGGCACGACGAGGCTGATCTTCCCGTTCTTCGGCGGCCTGCTCCTCTTCCGCTTGGGGAAACTCGCCAGCATCCGGAACGCCTTCTGGTGGTGCAGCCTGATGCTCGTCGCGGCCATCTCCATGCCCCATGTGGGAGGCGCGGAACACTTCCGCCTGAACGGCCTTTACGATGCCTTCTGCATCATCGTCATCTTCCCCCTGATCATCTTCATGGCCGCCAGCGGACACACGAAAGACCGCTTCTCCTCAAAAGCCTGCCAATTCCTGGGCGATATTTCCTACCCCCTCTACATCACCCACTATCCCATCGTTTACCTTTACACGGCGTGGCTCTACAACAACAAGGTCCCCCTCTCTCAGGCGCTCCCCGCCATCGCCGGCACGCTCGTTATCTGCATAGCCCTAGCCTATGCCTGCCTGAAACTGTACGATGAACCCGTCCGCGACTGGCTGAAAAAACGCGTTCTGATGCGTGCCGCTAGCACCCAGTAGAAATGAGTTCAAGAATGGATTTCTACTGCCTTGATGGCCTTATCAGACATCCTCCTCTAATTCAGGGAAAGTGTTTTACTACAGCAAAGGAAACGGAAGAATGATTGAATAACATGTTAGATCTTTACAGCGGTACACCATACCATAGACAGTAAAAATCTCCTCTTCTTGAACAAGAAATGGAGAATATATTAGTTACTTTGTTTCTGCCGGTTTTGGCAGGAATTTATTCAAGGAGTAAATCTAACCTTTACGGTTACTTTGGTAATACGAGTCACGATATAAGTTCCCTTGGAATCAATATAAGTCCCCTTCTTAATCTCAAAAAGGGTAAGTCCCGTTGCTCATTGTGTGGGTAGATTGTGATCTGAACTGGCCTTGCACAGATAGTTTTCTTTCCGAAGCTGTCGGAAGAGTCGATTTTGGCCTATGTCAATGTTATTCTGATAAAGGACCCGCCCCAATTCCCGGATCGAAATGGAACTGCTGGATGCCCTCACAGCATTGGTGAAAAGAACTTTCGAGGCATTCTTTTCCACCTTTACTTCTAGTTCTCGTCCTTTATCCTGTTCGTCTTTGAGTGCGTGCAACACCTTGATGGCATTTTCCGGCGGGACAAAAAGTTCCGTCAGTTTCTCTTCATTAGCATACCGGAAGGAATGACTTCGGCAATTACAAAATTTTGAATTTCTTTGATTCATATTTTCGATTCCAAAAAACATATAGCCAATACCAGGACGCTGATGAGTGATAATTTCTGATCTTCACTAAGGGTATCATTGACCCTTTTTTCGTCATCCAAATAGTTGATGGCTTGACCAAAGATCGCAATTTTAAGTGCGTTACAAATATACTTTGTGATGAACCACGGGTTGCCCTGCTTCACCACGACACTAACCGTGCAATTTAAGATTTCGTTGTAGAATGAAACAATGCTGTTCTGCAATATCAAATCTTTTTCGTCCTACATTTTGTCGTTGATAGGATTATTAACCATTGATTTATATTATGTTGTACATGTTTACTGTGAAGCTTATTTATTGGCACAGGTAGCCTTCACTGTTTTTGATATGGACGTATGCCATGAATTAGGAGAATAACCGCTCCATGGCGTAAAATTACAATATTGCGCAGAAATGATCAATATGAAAAAGAATTGTATAGTTGTGGCGTGGACTTGAAAAATGAGAAAGAGAATGTCAAAGCTTGGCTCAAGCAGATAAAAAAAGACAGATTCTGGCTTGCAGACCAATGTGGGGTTCACAAAAGAACTGTAGACTCATGGTTCTTCAAAAAGTCTGAAATCCCTGCAAAAGCCTTACTGACAATTTATGATTTGATGGCTGATCAAGGATATTTTTCTTCAAAAACTAATCCTATTGTGAATAAATCTGATATGATATCTTTGAAGGTGAAGCTTGATAATGACCTATATCAAATTATTCAAGCAGAAGCCAAACGCCATGATCTTGATATAAATACATTTTGTTCAGATTTCATTATTTCTTATCTTTAAACAGAAAAATAACGAATAAATTGAAAGGCTTATATATTTAAGTTTGAAAAGAAAAATTCTCTTCTTGAATGGTATTTTTCTTGGAAAAGACTTTCACCAGCAAATCTAGCGGTGCCTCATAATTTAGCCAAATGTTTTTGTACTTGCCAATTTCATAAAAATTCCCCATTCATAGATAG
>JAJQCV010000006.1 GCA_021202525.1 Akkermansiaceae bacterium
AAATAACACTATCATGATGATTTATAATTATATACATTAATCTTAAAATATGTTTTTTATCAAACGGATTCCAAATCCGCTATGTTCACGGTGGCAGGCGGGCTGGCATTTTTCATGCTGCTTCCTCCCATTTCACAATGGATATGTGACGAGAAGGACCGGGCTTCCAATTCATTGGGAGCCCGGTCTGATTCATCCCGAACAGGAAAAGAGGCAGGAGGGAAAACTGTTTTCCGCCGCCGTGAAAGGCATTCCCGGTGAAAATAACGGACTGGCAGGATTCGGCTTGCAAAAAAACGCTCTTTTAAGGTTTGGTAGATTTCGAGCCTTTTGGCGCGTTCCCTACCAAGATGCACACAAACACACCTTCCGATGTTGGCAACGCCGCAACCTTTATTGCGGAAATCTACGGCCAGGACGTCTTCAACATGGAGACCATGCGCGGCTACCTGCCCCGCCCCGTTTACAAGAAACTGCTGGCGACAATCCGTAAGGATGAAAAGCTGGACCCGGATATTGCCAATGAAGTGGCCCAGGCCATGATGACTTGGGCCCTGGAAAAGGGCGCCAGCCATTACACGCACTGGTTCCAGCCCCTCAACGGCAGCACGGCTGAAAAGCACGACTCCTTTGTGGAAGTGGATCCGGAAGGCAATCTGGAACTCAAATTCTCCGGCAAAAGCCTGGTCCAGGGGGAACCGGACGCCTCCAGCTTCCCCTCCGGCGGCCTCCGCGCTACGTTTGAGGCCCGCGGCTACACGGCATGGGACCCCACCAGTCCCGCTTTCATCAAGCGCACGGACAACGGAGCCACCCTGTGCATCCCTACCGCCTTCTGCTCCTACAAGGGCCAGGCGCTGGACAAGAAGACCCCCCTGCTGCGCTCCATGACCGCCGTCTGCCGCCAGGCCCAGCGCCTGCTGGCCTGCTTCGGCGGTCCGGAAAACATCCGCGTCACCGCCAACCTGGGTGCGGAACAGGAATATTTCCTGGTGGACAAGCAGCTTTACGCCCTGCGCCCGGACCTGATGATGTGCGGCCGCACCCTCTTCGGCAACGTGCCGCCCAAGCACCAGCAGATGGAAGATCATTACTTCGGCTCCATCAAGGACCGCGTGCTGGAATTCATGGTGGACGTGGACGAAGCCCTGTGGAAACTCGGTATTCCCTCCAAGACGCGCCATAACGAGGTGGCTCCCGGACAGTTTGAAATCGCGCCCATCTTTGAAAGCCAGAACCTGGCCGTGGACCACAACATGCTGGTCATGGAAGTGCTCCGGAAAACCGCCAACAAGCACGACCTGGTCTGCCTGCTCCATGAAAAGCCCTTCGCGGGAATGAACGGCTCCGGCAAGCACAACAACTGGTCCCTTTCCGCCCCCGGCTACGGCAGTCTTCTCAATCCCGGCTCCAGCCCGCAGGAGAACGCCATCTTCCTCACCCTGCTCTGCGCCACGATCAAGGCCGTGGACGAACACGCGGACCTGCTGCGCGCCTCCGTTGCCAAGTCCGGCAACGAGCACCGTCTGGGAGCCCATGAAGCCCCTCCGGCCATCATTTCCATTTTCCTGGGGGACCTGCTGGACGAAATCATTGAACAGATTGAAAAAGGAGGTACCAAAAAGGCCTGCACCGTGAAAACCATGAGCATCGGCGTGGATACGCTGCCGATGTTCCCGCTGGACACCTCCGACCGGAACCGCACCAGCCCCTTCGCTTTCACCGGCAACAAGTTTGAATTCCGGGCCGTGGGTTCTTCCCAGACCTGCGCGTGGCCAATGACGGTGCTCAATACCATCGTCGCGGAAAGCCTGGACGAGATCTGCACCATCCTGGAACCCGTCAAGGACAAGCCGGAGGAATTCCACACCACGCTCAACAAGCTGCTTCAGAACATCATCAAGAAGCACAAGCGCATCCTCTTCAGCGGAGACGGCTACGGGGAAGCCTGGCTCAGGGAGGCCGAACGCCGCAAGCTGGCCAACACGCCCGGCACCATCGAGGCGCTGGCGGCACTGGAAACGCCCAAAGCCAGAGCTCTTTTTGAGAAATACAAGGTGGTCAGCCCGGTGGAACTTCATGCCCGCCATGAAATCCAGTCGGAAATCTTCCATAAGGAAATCAACATTGAGGCGGAAACGGCCCTCCTGATGGTGGAAACCCTGTACATCCCCGCCATCACGGAACAGCTCACGCAGCTCACCTCCGCCATTGCGCAGATGAAGGCTTCCGGCATCAAGGCAGGGATGAAGGCCACGACGGACCGCGCCAACCGTATCGGAGAGCTGCTGGACCTCCTGCCCGCCCAGGTCAAGGCACTGCGGCTGGCGGTGGACGAAGAAAGCACCAAAGATATCCTGGCAGGAATGAATGACTTGAGAAAGACCATCGACACCCTGGAAGGGCTGACGGATGCAGACTTGTGGCCCGTTCCGACCTATGCGGAATTGCTCTTCCTGTAAAACAGAGCATTTTCACAACAACATAATATATTTATTATCAATAACAAACAATAAACACGACAGAGTCTTACCCAAGACAAGCGCCAAATAACCGCCTGACGGTTTGACAAAACGGCCAAAATAGTTAACCTTATCTACCGGTTCTGCATA
>JAJQCV010000036.1 GCA_021202525.1 Akkermansiaceae bacterium
CTTTCGAAATATTTGTTTTGAAATATTTTTATGATGGAATAACTTCTATACATAAATCTTAATTTTTTACATTTTTTAAGAATTTATAAGAATAATTTTACTACTTAAAAAAGATGAAGACGCAGAAAAGAGAATCTTTGTTAATAAGTTTGAATATCATACTTATATCTATCAAGGAAAACTTTATCCATTATCGGCTCTTTCTATTAGATAGTGTATAGAATTTGTTAATGACCTGAGAAAGAATAGATAAAGTTTAGCGTATATATAGTGTAACGTTGAAAAACTGAAGACACGTTTTTAAGAAGTAAGAAAGATTGATCGGAATTTATCTATGTCAGAAACACAACTCTCTACAGCTACGCTCCCCAATACAAAACCGCATTATCATATTCTGGACGGGTTGCGTGGGGTTGCGGCCATCATGGTGGTATGGTTCCATATTTTTGAGGCTTATGCGACCAGCCATTTGGATCAGAATATCAACCATGGTTATCTGGCGGTCGATTTTTTCTTTATCCTGTCCGGGTTTGTGATCGGGTATGCTTATGACGACCGCTGGGGGAAGATGGGTATCAAGGAGTTCATCAAGCGCCGGGTGATACGCCTGCATCCGATGGTGGTGATGGGGGCCGTCATCGGGGGGATCATGTTTTATTTTCAAGGCTGTTCCGTGTGGGATGTGTCTACGGTGACTGTCCTGGCTTTGTTTATCGCTACGTTCATCAACGCATTGTTGATTCCGGCCACGCCTGGAACGGAAGTCCGGGGGCTGGGAGAGATGTATCCCTTGAATGGTCCCAGCTGGTCCTTGTTTTTCGAGTATATCGGAAACGTTCTTTATGCCCTGTTCATCCACAAGTTTTCCACCAGGGCTCTTGCGTTGCTGGTTTTTGCCGCCGGTTGCGGCCTGGCCGCATTTGCCATCCTGGGGCCGTACGGTGACATTTGTGCCGGGTTTTCCCTGACCGGGACGGAGTTTACCGCGGGATTTCTGCGGCTGATGTTTTCCTTTTCCGCAGGATTGCTCCTTTTCCGCATGTTCAAACCTGCCCGGGTGAAGGGGGCTTTTTGGATATGCAGCCTGTCCATCGTCGTTCTTCTGTCCGTGCCGCGCCTGGGCGGAGCAGAGAATTTATGGATGAACGGTTTGTACGATACGGTCTGTTTCGCCCTGTTTTTCCCGCTTCTCGTCTATCTTGGGGCCTCCGGAAAGACGACCGACAAGTACACGACGCGGATCTGCAATTTCCTGGGAGACATTTCCTACCCCCTGTACATGGTTCATTATCCGTTTATTTACCTGTATTATGCCTGGGTCAAGAATGAAGAGCTTACCTTTTGGGAGTCGTTTCCCGGTGCGCTGGGGGTGGTTGTAGGGAGTATTGTTTTAGCTTATGTCTGCTTGAGATGGTATGATATACCCGTACGCAAGTACCTGATCGGCCGATTTTTGAAGCCAAAGAACAGCGTGAAGGGGTAGGAAGTTTTTCTTCGTCCGCATCGGAAAAGGAATCTGACGCATTGTTTCAACCCATGCTGTGCGGGAGGGCGTGCATTGTCCTTTGGATGTCCTGCCGATTTCCGATTGCCTGATTGCGGATGCATGCCGCCAGTTGAGGAATCGGGCATGGCGGGGAATGGTAAGAAGATGATCATTTCGTTTTTTCCCAGGGATGGAAGGTGAAGCATGACCAATTCGAGAAGCGGGCATGATTTTTTTTCCTGCTTTTGCTTCCATTCATCTTTCCCATTCCTTTTTTCTTCAACGATCCGTTTCCCGTGTTCCATTGCTGCATGCGCTGTTCATGTTCATCCTCTATATTCTCCTAATTCATCAGGATCATTCCTTGCGAGATTACAGGACGGAAGTCTTTTGAGGTCGATTCTTTTCCTCCAGGAGATGAGGCATAACTGACAGTCCTTTTTTACCGTTTTTTCCGTCGCTCCGGATTCCCGTGGTGGTGTTCAGTCTGTTTTCCATGGCCGTTTCCTTGCATCCTGAATAATTTTTCACAAGGCCGCATTTTTTCCGTTGGGAGGTAGGGATTTATGGGAAACCGGAGATTCTTTTCACGTTTTATGCCTCATAACAGCACCTTTATTACAGGAACATGTCTGGAAATGCCGGGGGGCTGTGCTAGGACGGAGGGCATGGAAAGATTGTATCGTCCCAATGTGGCGGGGTTGATGGTCCGGCAGGACGGAAAGCTGTTGATTTGCGAGCGTTCCAGGGACCCCGGGGCCTGGCAGTTTCCCCAGGGGGGAATTGATCCGGGAGAAACGGCTCTGGAGGCCGTGCGCCGGGAGGTTTGCGAGGAGGTCGGTTTTCTGCCTTCCCAGTATTCCATTGAAGAGTCCCGCGGCGGGTATCGTTATGATTATCCGCCGGAGGTGCTGGATTACGTCCGGAAGAAGAGGGATCAGCCTTTCGTGGGGCAGGAACAGGAGTATTTCCTGTGCCGCCTGCATGCGGATGCTCCGGAACCCACGCTGGATTACCGGGAGTTCTGCGCCTTCAAGTGGATAGACCCGCAGGAGTTCAGGCTGGAATGGCTGCCGGATTTCAAGAAGGAG
>JAJQCV010000002.1 GCA_021202525.1 Akkermansiaceae bacterium
TGTGGATGTTGGAGATTGATATTTTCTGCCCTTGTGCAAAAAATCTCATGCTTAGTATTTTCTCTCTTCTTAAACACTCAGGTGCTGCATGAATTTCCATGCAGTGGGGAGAAATGAATCTTGTTCTGCCATCTGCCGGGAATTCCTCTTCTATAGTCTAGACGCATCAGGTCCCAGGAGTATGGTTTTACCATGCTGAATTCCACTCTGCTTGTTTTGGGCTGTTCCGCAGTTTGTGTGTTGTCTGCGGGCATGCCTTCAATGGCTGCTTCTCCTGAAAAAAAAGAAAATAAAACTGCCGCTCCGGCGGAAGCGTTGCCTGAAATGTCTCTGGATGGAATTCCGGAGGTGTGGCTGCAGGGAGACCCCGTGAAAAAATGGGAAAAAGACAAAGTATATATTTTTGAATTTTGGGCTACCTGGTGCGGCCCCTGTCTTGCTGCGATGCCCCATATGGAACATCTGTACCAGGTACTCAAGGGAAACCCCAACATGAAGATCATCGGGGTAAACGTGATGGACCGGAAGTCTCCGGAAGCCCTGAAGGAATTTCTGAAAAACAGGCCGGCTCCCCTTAACTATGCCATGGCAGTAGACGTGGATGGGAAGCGCACCAAGGCAAAATGGCTGGATCCGATGGAAGTAAATGGAATCCCGCACGCTTTTGCCATCAAGAACGGAAAACTTATTTGGCGGGGGCATCCGGCGAAGCTCTCGGAAGAACTGTTGACATCCATGTTGAAGCCGGACTTCTTTGCGGCGTCTCTGCCGGTTGAAACGGAGGAGGCGAGAGACAGGGAAAATAAGATTTTCATGCAGACGATGCAGATGGTCAGCAAGCTTGTTCAGAAAAATGGCAGACAGGGGGCTGCACCCCTTTTGAAGCAAATTCAGGAATCGAATCAATTTCCGCAGGACAGGCTGATTTATTTGAAAACCATACCTTTCAATGTTCTGCTGCAACAGGGGAAATATGATGAAGCGCAATCGGTCCTGAATGATCTGACAGAAGAATATCCGGATAATTACCGTGTGCAGATAAATGTGGCCGGAAGCCTGCTGGAAGCAGATACCATACCGTCTGATAAACTGGATGCCGTCCTGGTGGAACGGTGTTTGCGCCGTTGCATTGAAATTTCGAAAAAGGGAAACAAGGAAGCGTCTCTTCCGTGGCGCATGATGGCGGAATTGCGGGAAAAGCAGGGCAAAGGAAAGGAGGCGCTGGAGTATATGGAAAAAGCTATTACGCTTTCATCCCTGGGAAAAGCATGGGCAAAGCTGCAGGAACAGACCGGGGACAAGGAAACGCTCCAGTCCTTGCTGGATCGTGTGGTGGAGGGAATCACGCCGGAACCGCCCCGTAAGATGCAGGAAATGGATCCCGTTCAGGAAGACTCTTTTTATACGCCTCTTTTGAAAAAGCAGACGTGGTTCAACCATCCCGGTCTGGCGGGGCTTCCTGCCGGGAAAACCGTTTTCATCGACTTTTGGCGAGCTTTTCCGAGGGATGGAAAGTTGGTAGGGGATCCTCCTGCCAACACGCTGGATATTGTCTTGAAGAAATACGGATTGCTGGATCATCCCAATATCAAAGTGCTGGCATTGTCGGTGAGTCCTTTGAACAAGGAACAGGTAAAGGAATGCCTGAAACGTCCCGGCATGTGGTCCCCCTATCCGGTTGGGATCCCTTCGGATGACTCTGTGAGGAATCTCTTTGATTCTCTTAAACTGCAATACTTTCCGGCCGCCGTTGCCATTCGTGACGGTGTGGTTGTATGGGCAGGAGAAATCAAGAGGATGCCTGCCTGGGTTGCGGATATGGCGCGCAGGGAGGCGCTGGACAAAGACAAATTGACTGAAGAGCTTGCCAAGCGCCAGGCATACGACCAGGAGCTTGAGGGCGTATTCAAGAAATCCTTTGAACTCCGCAAACAGAAAAAATATGAGGATTACATCAAATTGCTGGAAGAAAATGCAGACCGCTTCGCTGACAACGCCTCCTTCTCTTCCGTAGTGGCTGAAATGCGGGCCGGACAGGCTGCCAAGGAAAAGGACTACCGGAAAGCGGTTGATATTCTGGACAAGATGCTTGCCCGCTTTCCCCGGGAAGACACCCTGGCCTCCTACATGTTGAAAGTCTATAGAAGTTCGGATGAAATGCAGGAAAACAGCTATGATGCCTCCCGGCACGCCTTGCAAATCATGCGGGATGCCAATACTCGCGGCGATGGAGGTTATAATGCCGCTTGTTATCAAGTCATGATGGAAATGGCCATGGACAAAAAAGACTATGCGCAGGCAAAAGAGGATGCTCTGAAAGCATTCCGCGAATTGCCGCTGGTCCATCAATATGCCGCCATGAAGAAAAAGCAGAAGGAAGCTTAAGCCTGCCGAAACATTCTGCCTCCTTTCCTTGTGAAAGGGGGCTTTTTTGTGGAAAAATACGATTTTTTAAAATGCCTATAATCAATGAGTTTTAAAATTGTAGAAAAAATCTTTCGAAAACCTGTTTAAAACATATTGACAAACGGGGTGATTTTATTAGACTT
>JAJQCV010000085.1 GCA_021202525.1 Akkermansiaceae bacterium
GTAAAGAGGAATATGCCGGAATGCATATTTTGTGAATTGGGGGGAATGGATGTAGGATATTTTTCAATGAATGATGAATCCGGACAATGGAAACGGGCGGATTTGCGAAAGCGGGCGGAAGCCAAAGCGGCGGAACTGGCCGCGGAAGGGATGGAGTTGCATCCCGTGGCGGCTTCCGGACGGAATCTGGCAAGGAATTTCTGGGGCCGGGAATGGATGAAGAGCCTGGGAGCCTGCGAGGTGTACGGCATGCGGCTGGCCCCCGGAAGAACGTATTTGCGCTATGGCTGCGTTCTGGACATGAAGGTGTCCCCCGGCCGGATAGACGCTCTGGTGATGGGGGAGCATTTGTATGAGGCAAGTGCGGAGGCGGCGACTCCGGACGAGGAATCGCTGGAGCGGCTCCGTGCGCAGTGCGCCGGACATATCGGGTCCTGGATTGATTTGCTGAAGGGAAATTTATCCCCGGAGCTGCTGCGTATTCTGTGCGACCCGGAAAGCGGCCTTTTTCCCAGGCCGGAAGAGTGGCGCTTTTCCTGTTCCTGCCCGGACTGGGCGGATTTGTGCAAGCATGCGGCAGCGGCCTTGTACGCGTTCGGCGTGATGCTGGACGATCAGCCGGAGCTGTTGTTTACGCTACGGGGAATTGACGCGTCCATCCTGATTCCGGATGCTCCGGAACCGGCTTCCGGCGGAGAAGACGCCCTGGACAGGGATGCAGGCTCCCTGTCCGACATGTTCGGGATTCGGCTGGATTGAGCCGTTTCCGGCTTTATGGCTTTCTGCATCCCTTGAACAGCCAGGCGGGGAGGGGATGGCCGTCTTTCTTGATGAATTGGCGGTAGAGCGGTTGTTCCGGGTGGTAGAGCGTTCCCCCGTAGCTTTCCTGCCGGTGCGTCCGCATGAGGGCGCCGTCCGTAGAGAATGTCCCCAGCTTTTCCGTCACACAGATCACAGAGGGAATGGCTGTGAGTGCCACGTAAACGGCCAGGAGGATGCGGGACCGCGTGCTTCCGGTGCGGAAAGCGTGCAGGAAGAGAAAGGCGAGGAAGGGGTAAAGCACGGCGGGGGCCTTGAACAGCAGTTCGTTGTTCATCATGCCCGTCCGGAAGAATAGGCAGCATGCCATTCCTCCCAGAGTGATGTAATACAGGGGCATGCGCCTGCAGGCAGGGAAAAGGAGTGTCCCTGGCAGGAATACATTCAGAAGCAGGGAGAGAAGGAAGCTGGCGTATTTGACGGAGTCCGGATAGAGCACCATCCGTTGCATGGTGTAGTGAAACGCCGCCGCGTATTGGTCCGCAAGCAGGCAGGAGAATTGGCCGCCCCCGTCCAGATGGGCGTAAAAGAGGCTCATGACTGCCACACACAGGAACGCGATCCAGAAAACGGGGCGGCACAGGAGGGTGCGCAGGCGTTCGCCCGTGCCGGGCCCGGATGCACTGGCCCGGCTATCCCGGAAAAGGGTTTCATACATAATGAAGGGGAGCAGAATCAGGGCCGCCAGGGGAGAGCCGGGCAGCAGCAGGGCTCCCATCAGGTAGTAGCCGGAGGCGGGCAGGGAACGCGTCAGGACCAGGACCGAACACAGGAGTGCCGGGACGGCATGGTTGAATGTGTTGAATATTTGGGACGGAATGCCGATGAACTGGGCCATCTGGGCGTTGTATTCCGGAAACAGGTGTGAGAGGGGCATGCCCAGGCAGTCCAGCAACGCGGCAGGCGAACCGAGACAGAGGAGAAGCAGGGCCCACCAGGCGGTTTTCCGGATTCCCCAGCGGCATGCCGCTGTCAGAAGCGCCAGTTCCAGCCCCAGGAAGGTCCATCCCGCCAGCAGCCAGGGGGCGTATGACGGAGGGCAGAAGGACGCCGCACAGGCAGGCGGCAGCCAATGGCCCAGATAGTAGATGAAAGAACGGCCGTCCGGCATGACGAGAGGCCATGGTTCCGCGATGAGCTGTTCGTAAACGGCGTTGCGGATGGTGAAGTCCGCATGTTGCTGGAAATGGCCCGTAAAACCGCACAGGAATGCCAGAAGCAGACACCCCGCGGACAGAAGAAGGAGAAGAACCGTTCCACGTCCCGTCAGGGAAAGCCGCCCTTCCGGCAGTTTCCCGTCCGTGGCGTACAGTCCGCAGGCCACGGCGGCGCAGAGAGGGAGGGAGAAGAGAGGCTGAAGCCATCCCCCCAGGAACAGAATCATGGGCAGCGCCAGATACAGCAGACCCGCGCGCAGCAGGGGGCGTGCGGGCAGGGAAAGGCGGGATGGCATGGTATGGGGAGGAATGGGTAAAGTGTCAGTCAATGCAGGGCAGGGGACGCCACAGCATTGCATATTCCCCTGCAAAGAAAAGTTTCCATTCCATCGGAATAAGAAAAATCCCCGGCCGCAAATGCGGCGCGGGGATGGGGCATTGCTTTGTATCAGTCTCGGCAGAAATGGGTTAAAAGAGGCCGAATCCGTTGCCGTAGCGGGCGGATTCCCCCAGTTCCTCTTCAATGCGGAGAAGACGGTTGTATTTCGCCATGCGGTCGGAACGGCTCAGGGAGCCGGTTTTGATCTGCCCGGCGTTGGTGCCTACGGCAATGTCCGCGATCGTGGCGTCTTCCGTTTCTCCGGAACGGTGGGAGATGACGGCCGTATAGCGGTTGCCCATGGCCAGTTCCACGGCATCCAGCGTTTCCGTGAGGGAGCCGATCTGATTGACTTTTACAAGAATGGAGTTGCCTACGCCCAGGCTGATGCCCTTGCGCAGGAATTCCACATTGGTGACAAAGAGGTCGTCCCCGACGAGCTGGGTATTTTTGCCCAGCTTGTCCGTCAGGATTTTCCAGCCGTCCCAGTCGTTTTCCGCACAGCCGTCTTCAATGGAGACGATGGGATATTTCTTTTTCAGTTCCACGTAGTAGTCCGTCAGTTCTTCCGCCGTGCGGCGGCTTCCGTCGGACTTCTTGAAGACGTACAGGCCGGATTCGGGATCGTAGAATTCGGAGGAGGCCACATCCAGGGCAATCGCAATGTCTTCCCCGAAGCGGTAGCCTGCCTTGTCCACAGCCTGGGCGATGCAGTCCAGGGCGTCTTCAGCGGAATCGAGGCTGGGGGCAAAACCGCCTTCATCCCCCACGGCGGTGGACAGCCCGCGGCCATGAAGAACGGATTTGAGCGCATGGAATACTTCCGCGCCGTAGCGCAGCGCTTCCCGGAAGGAGGGCGCTCCGGACGGAACGATCATAAACTCCTGGAAGTCGATGGGGGCGTCGGAGTGGGCGCCGCCGTTGATGATGTTCATCATCGGCACGGGGAGCACCTTTGCGTTGGGGCCGCCCAGATACCGGTACAGGGGTTGCTGGAGCTGCGCGGCAGCGGCTTTGGCCAGGGCCATGGAAACGCCCAGAATGGCGTTGGCGCCCAGGTTGGCCTTGTTGAACGTGCCGTCCAGGGAACGCATGAGCGCGTCCGCCGTGGTTTGTTCCGTCGCTTCCAGGCCGATGAGGGCGGGAGCGATGATATTGCGGATGTTGTCCACGGCCTTGGTGACGCCCTTGCCCTGGTAGCGGGCCGGGTCTCCGTCGCGCAGCTCCCAGGCTTCATGTTCGCCCGTGGAGGCTCCGCTGGGGACGGCCGCCGTGCCTGTGGCCCCTCCTTCCAGGTACACGTCCGCTTCAATGGTGGGGTTGCCGCGTGAATCCAGGATTTCACGCCCTGTTATTTTTGCGATGCGCATTTCTTTCATAAAACCGGATGATAGCGCCTGTGGAAAAACAGGCGCCTGAGTTAGTTTAAACTAATTTGCACGCCTTGTTTATTCCGAATGGACCGCTCT
This sequence comes from Akkermansiaceae bacterium, assembly GCA_021202525.1. GTDB lineage: Bacteria > Verrucomicrobiota > Verrucomicrobiia > Verrucomicrobiales > Akkermansiaceae > Akkermansia. The sequence goes on from JAJQCV010000085.1 coordinate 3,825, forward strand.
TGCAAGCTTTTTCTGGGGGAGGAAAGGAACGCTGTGACGGCGCGGGTCTGCATTCCGCCGGGTCAGGCGCGGTAATGTTCTCTCAGCCACGCTATTTCCTGGCCGTGCCCGGCATCGTCCCGGGGCGTTTCCAGAAAGAAGGGCAATTCCCGCAGGACCGGATGATTGATGAGGTTGATGAAGGCCTGTTCACCCAGCGAACCTTTGCCGATGGTTTCATGGCGGTCCTTGAAGGAGGCGAACGGCGTCATGCTGTCGTTCAGGTGGATGGCGCGCAGGCGTTCCAGGCCCAGCACGGAATCAAAGTGTTCCAGCACGCCGTCCAGGCGGTTGACAAGATCGTAGCCCGCGGAATAGACGTGGCACGTGTCCAGGCAGACGCCCAGTTTTTCCTTTAGTTCCACCCGTTCGATGATGGCGGCCAGTTCTTCAAAGGTTTTTCCTATTTCACTGCCCTTTCCGGACATGGTTTCCAACAGCACGGTTGTGGCCTGCCCGGATGAGAGCGCATCATTCAGTTGCGCCGCCACCAGTTCAATGCCTTTTTCCACTCCCTGGCCTACATGGTTGCCCGGATGGAAGTTGTACAGGCTGCCCGGCAAATATTCCATCAGCGCCAGGTCCTCCTGCAGGACCTGGGCCGCAAAGCGGGTGACCTTGGGGTCTGCGGAACAGGGATTGAGCGTGTAGGGGGCGTGCGCCAGCAGAATGCCGAATCCGTTGTCCCCGGCGAGCTTCAGAAAACGGGAGATATCCTGCTCGTCAATGGCTTTAGCCTTGCTGCCGCGCGGGTTGCGGGTAAAGAACTGGAAGGTGTTGGCGCCGATGGAGAGGGCCACCTTGCCCATGGCTTCGTACCCTTTTGCGGAGGAGAGATGGCATCCGATGTGTAACATGAAGGCGGTTCCGTAAGTTGCATCAATGGTAGCATTCCGGCCTGAAGAAAAAAGACCAAAAGAGAGGCATCGTTTACCGGAAAGAATCGGAACCTGTTTCAACGTACATGATTGGACGAGATGACTTGCAGGAAAAGATTATTAAACAGATTGGCGCTGGCGGTGCTGGGAATGTGCGTGCTGGCGGCCGGCATGGGAACCGCCGGGGCGAAGGAGAGAGTGGCACCGTTGCTTCCCGTTCCCTCCGCGGGACAGCTGGCCTGGCATGACATGGAGATGTACGCCTTCGTTCATTTCACGATCAATACGTTTACCGGGAAGGAATGGGGCTATGGAGACGAAAAGCCGGAACTTTTCAACCCCTCCGATTTTGATGCGGACGACCTTGTCAGGACACTGGCGGATGCCGGATTCAAGGGGGTGGTGCTGACCTGCAAGCACCACGACGGGTTTTGCCTGTGGCCTACGAAGACCACCCGGCACAGCGTGGCTTCCTCCCCGTGGAAAAACGGAAAGGGAGATGTCGTGAAAGACGTCTCGCGCGCGTGCAAAAAGTACGGCCTCAAGTTCGGAGTTTACCTGTCTCCGTGGGACCGCAACGCGTCCTCCTACGGCACGCCGGAATATATCGGAATGTACCGCAGGCAGCTGAAGGAGCTGGCGACAGGCTACGGCCCCCTTTTTCTCGCCTGGTTTGACGGAGCGAACGGCGGCGACGGTTATTACGGAGGCGTGCGGGAAAAGAGGTCTATTGACAGAAGCACCTATTACCAGTGGAAAACGACGTGGGACGGATTGAAAAAGCTCCAGCCGAACGCCGTTATTTTTTCCGATGTGGGGCCTGATGTCCGGTGGGTGGGGAATGAGAGCGGTTATGCGGGTTATCCGTGCTGGGCCACTTATACGTCCGTACCCTTGCAGGCCGGAACGGAACCTTCCCCCGGCACGGTCCGCTACCAGTTGGGCGTGGAAGGCACCGTGGACGGGAAGTACTGGATTCCCGCGGAAGTGGACGTTTCCATTCGTCCGGGCTGGTTCTGGCATGATCACGAGGATTCCCGTGTACGGACGCCGGAGAATCTTCTGGAATTGTATTTCAACAGCGTGGGGAGAGGGGCGAACCTGAATTTGAACGTGCCGCCGGACCGGTGCGGGCGCATTCATGAAGAAGATAAAAAGTCCTTGGCGGGATTCCGTGCGTTGCTGAACGAACTTTATTCCCGCAATTTTGCCGAAGGAGCGGAGGCGAGCGCTTCCTCCACCCTGAACGGGTACGGGGCGCGGCATGTGCTCGACCGGAAGCGCGCCACGTACTGGATCGCCTCCAAGGAAGACGGGAACCCCTCCCTCACACTGAAATTGCCCGATTCTGCAACATTTGACGTCATTCGCCTGGCGGAGCCCATCCAGCTTGGGCAGAGAGTGCGCAAGTTCCGTGTGGAAGTGTGCGAAAACGGGCGGTTTGTCCCATGGGCGGAGGGTTCCAGCATCGGGGCCAGGGTGATGCTGAAAGGGAGGCCCGTGACAACGGATGAAGTGCGCGTGGTGCTGGAAGGGTTCAAGGCCGTTCCGGCGCTTTGCGAGGTTTCGTTGTGGAAATACCCCGGTTTTCTGAACGCTCCCTCCATCAGCTACGACCGCGACGGCCGGGTAACGTTGACGGCTGCGGCGGGAGCCGTTATCCGGTACACCACGGACGGAACGGAACCGGGACCGCAGTCACCCGTTTATGAAAAGCCGTTTGTCCTTTCCGGCGGTGGAACCGTGAAGGCGGTGAGCGAGGGGGACGGCAGGGAGTCTTCCGTCACGGCGCGGGTGGTTCCGGTACCTTCGCGGGACTGGAAAGTGATCGGCGGGGAGAGGGCCGCCGTCGCGCCGGAACTGGCCTTTGACGGTGATTCCGGTACCTTGTGGCACACACATGCCCCGCAGGGAGAGATTGCTCCTCCTCAGGCGCTTGATATCGACATGGGCCGTCCGGTGAATGTGGCGGCCGTGCTGTACACTCCGCGCACGGATTCCGCCAGGGGTACGGTTGACCGGTACGCCGTTTATTTCAGTGAGGACGGCAGGGAATGGGGAGCGCCCGCGGCGGAAGGAGAATTTTCCAATATCCGGGCCAATCCCGTCCTTCAGAGAATTGATTTGAAGGCTCCCGTGAAAGCCCGCTATCTGCGTTTTGTCGGCAGGCGTGTGCTGGAAGGCAGCCATGTCGTCATCGCGGAACTGGGTGTTTTGGAAAAATAGCGTATTCCTGTTTTATGCGGCGGCTTGTCCCGACACGGAGATAAGTGACCGTGCGCCCGGCGTTTTCTTGACGGATGGGGAGAAGCGGGGCAAGATGGCATGCATGGAACAAGTCAGTCTCATGGAGTTGGGAAAACTGGCCGCGGAAGGCCAGACGGAAGCGGAAGTTTTTGCCCAGATTTCCCAGTGCGCGCAGAAAATGACCAAGAGCAACAAACCGTATCTGGACGTTACTTTTGCCGATGCGGAAGGAACCATGGGATTGAAGGTGTGGGAAGACAAGCCCTGGTTCCGGGTGCTGGCCTCCCTGCCTCTCCGCAGTTTCGTAAGCCTGCGCGGCCAGTGGACCAAGGGATCTTTCGGGATGGAGGCCGCCGATCTGGACGTGCGCCTGCTGGAGGAGGCGGAGAAGGAAAGCTTCCTGGCCGGTTCCGGGACTCTGAAGAAGAAGCAGGAGGCGGATTTGAAGGAGATTTGCGTGTTGATCAAGAGCATGAACGATCCGCGCATCCGGTCCTTGTGCGTGGAATTCATCGAACAATTCGGAGAACGGCTTCAGCGCGCCGCCGCCGCCAGAACGTACCACCACGCACGCCGCGGCGGCCTGGTGGAGCATGTGGCCGGCATGATGCGCACGGCTTCCGCCGTGTGCCAGGCAAATCCGGAGCTGAACCGCGACCTGTTGCTGGCCGGCTGCCTGTTCCACGACTGCGGAAAACTGTGGGAAAACTGCTACCCGAAGGAGGATTTCACGATGCCGTATTCGGAAGCCGGCGAACTGCTGGGCCACATCCCTCTGGGAATTGAACTGGTCAACAATCTGTGGAAGCGCATCATGGCGCTGCCGGAAGCGGATTCCTGGAAGACGCTGGACCCGCCCTCCCCGGACGTGCGCATGCACCTGCTGCACCTGATCGCTTCCCACCACGGGGAATTGGCGTTCGGCTCCCCGGTGTTCCCGAAGACGCCGGAGGCCGTGGCTCTTCATTATATCGACAATCTGGACGCCAAGCTGGAGATGTTCCGCGGCGCCTATGAAACGAGCGAGACGCTGGCGCCCAAGGTGCTCCAGCGCAAGGCCCCCCTCCCTGCAAACGTCGTTCTGCCGCTGCCTTCCGTTCTTCCCCTGGTGCCGGACGGTACGGACGCCATGCCGTAAACCGTCCCCCTCATGGAGAAGGAGCGGCACCTGCTGCGGCCGTGGCCGGAACGGATGATGGCTTCCGCTCCGCTGCTGGTTCCGGCGCTGGCCATGCTGTGCGCCTGTGCGGCCATAGACGTTTCCCCGTGGTTGTGGGCGTGCTGCGCCTGCTGGGTCTTGCTGCCCTGCCTGTTCCGGATGCCCGCCATGAGCCTGCTTGCCCTAGCATTGGCGGTCTGGGCCGGAGGCAGCCTGCTGGATTACGGGCGGCAATACCGGAATCTGGCTGTGGAAGAGGGCGGGAGATTTGCGGCGGAAGGTTCCGTTGATGCCGCTTCCGGGCGGTCCGTCCTGTTCAGGCCGCACGGGACTAGGTGGCTTTACACGGTTTCCGCCCGTGAAGGAGGGCTTCCGCTGGAACCGGGAAAGCGGTACCGGATTGAGGGAGAGACTTATTCCCTGAAACCTCCCTGCGGGCCCGGCCTGTTTGACCGGGAACGGTGGGGGTATCTGCACCGGGTAGCGGCCGGAGTCCGTCTGGAAAGCTTTTCCGAGCTGGGGGCGGGAGACTGGCACAGCCGATTTCTGGCGGTTTCCCTGCATCTCCGGGAAGAGGCGGCAGGCCTGCTGAAACAGGGTGCGCCGCCGGACGACGAGGCTCGGCAGGTCATGGTTTCCGCCGTGCTGGGCGACAAGACGGATGCCCGGCCGGAGACCATGGCCAGCTTCATGAGAAGCGGCTGCATGCATGTATTCGCCGTCAGCGGCATGCATGTGGGTCTGGCCGCCATGCTGATTCTGGGCCTGCTGAGGCTGTTGCTCATCCGTCCCCCCGTGGCGCGGCTGGCCTGCATCCCCCTGCTGGTCCTGTATGTGTTTGTCACGGGAATGTCCGTTTCAGCCCTGCGCGCCCTGATCATGGCGGTGGTCTGGCTGCTGGCCTCCGTCCTGCGCAGGAAGGGGCATCCCGCCAACATTCTGGCTCTGGCGTTTATCGTGCTGTGCTTTATAGACCCGCTTCAGGTTTTCCAGCCGGGGTTCCAGCTTTCTTTCTGCGTGTTTGCCGTGATTGTGTGCATCGTAGCGTACATGAACCGGGAAAAGCCCCTGTGGACGCCGGACCCGTTCATTCCTCCCCGGATTTACAACGCACGGGAAAGGGGACTGGTGTGGCTGGAAAAAGCGTGCCGCGGAACCCTGCTTGTGTCCGTGGGGGCATGGCTGATGTCCATCCCGCTGACGGCGTGGCATTTCGGAACCTGGAACCTGTATGCGCCCCTCACCAACATATGCCTGGCGTTGCTGGTTCCCTTCCTGATGGGCATTTCCCTGTTCGGGCTGATGTTTGCGTGGTGTCCCTGGGTATTGTCCGTCTGCAATGCCGCGGCGGCGTGGCTGGCCGGGTGCATGCTGGGCGTTACCCAGTTTGCGGCCGCCCTGCCGTGCAGCTATCTTCCAGCCCGGCCTCCTGCTGCGGAAAACGGGGCCCTGGTGGTTCCCATGCAGAAAAACGCCTGGTCCGTCGTCATTTCCAATCCTGCGCTGGTGGTGGATGCCGGTGCGGAGAATACGGTTTGCTACACTCTTCTTCCCATATTGAAATCCCTTCATATACGGCCTTCCGGCGTGGTGGCGACCAGGAGCGGCAGGGCGGAACGGGCCGGGATGGAATTCTTGCTGAAGGAGTATCCCGGCGCCCGGAACTGGGGCCGCACGGGAGCGGAGTTTTCTGCGAAGGAGTGGGTATTGCGCCCCGGCAACAGGGTGGAGGCGGCGGATTTGCCGGAGCCGCTGCCTACGGGGCTGCATCAGGACCGGAGCCCGGTGCTGGCGTGGACGTGCCGGGGACGCCGCGTGCTGCTTGTGGGGAATGCCGGGTTTTCCTCCCTGGCACGGGCGGAAAGAACGGAGAAGGCGGATGTCCTGATCATCGGGCATCATCCGCGCGACCCGGTCAGCAGTGCTGCATGGATCAGGGAAACCGGAGCCCAGGCGGTCATTTTTACGACGGAATGGGGATGCCCCGTGCCGGAAGGCGTGGCTGCGTATCGGCTGCCGGAAACCGGAACCCTGTACCTGAAGGCGGAAGAGGACGGCGTTACCGTCACGCCCTGGAAGGGCACGGAACGCCGTACAAGGTGAATCCGGTGCTTTCCTCAATCCGGATGGGCAGGATTTGCCCCGTCAGTCCGGGTTCCGCGTCCACCATCACGGGCTTGTTCTGGGAGGTGCGGCCGGAGAGGCGCGCGGCATTGGTCTTGGACGGCCCTTCCAGCAGGACTTCCTGAACCGTGCCGATGAGTTCACGGTTTTTCCGGACGGCGATTTCATTGACGACGGCCAGCAGGTCCTGGTTGCGCGCCTCCTTCACTTCTTCAGGAATCTGGTCCTCCATGGCGGCGGCCGGCGTGCCGCGGCGCGGGGAATAGCGGAAGATGAACGCGTTGTCGAACTGGACCTGTTCCACGGCCTGTCTGGTCAGCAGGTAGTCTTCCTCCGTTTCTCCCGGAAAACCCACGATGATGTCCGTGGTGATGGACAGGTCCGGACGGGCCTGCTTCATTTGCGCGCAAAGATCCAGGAAGGTTTCGTTTCTGTACGGTCTGCGCATCATTTTCAGGATGCGGTCACTGCCGCTCTGCATCGGGAAATGGATGTGGCTGCACAGCTTGGGAAGATAGGTGAACGCCTGCACCAGGTCCTGCCGGAAGCCGATGGGATGGGGGGAAACGAAGCGGATGCGCCGCAGGCCCTCCACTTCATGGACGGCCTCCAGCAACTGGACAAAGCCGCCCTTTCCATCCACGCTGTCCATCTGGCGCCCATACCGGTTGACGATCTGGCCCAGCAGGGTGACTTCCTTCACGCCGGAGTCCACCAGCATTGCCACTTCGTCCACGATGTCCCGGATGGGGCGGCTCCTCTCCGTTCCGCGCGTGTAGGGCACGATGCAGTAGGCGCATTTCATTTCGCACCCCTGCATGATGGAAACGTACGCCGTGGAGCGTGCGCCCGGGTCCAGGTGGTCGCGGATCTGGTTCTGGGAGTCCTCCTCTTCCGCCACGTCGCATACATGGCTGCCGGAAAAGGCGCTCCGGAGGTTGTCCATGCGGCGTTCCTGCCGTTGCCGGAGAATGCCGTCCACATGTTCGAACACGCGGTGGTATTTCTGGGTGCCGATCACCAGGTCCAGGCGGGGAAGCTCCTTGAACAGTTCATCCTTCCGGCTCTGGGCCATGCAGCCCATCATGCCGTACACCACATGGGGGCGGTGCCGCTGCTGCTTGGCAAGCAGCCCCATCTTGCCCAGGGCTTTTTGCTCCGCCTGTTCACGGATGGAGCAGGAGTTGAACAGGATCACGTCCGCCTCGTCCTCGCGGTCCGTCATGGTGTACCCCTTCTGGACGAACATGCGGGCCACCTGTTCGGAGTCCCGTTCGTTCATCTGGCAGCCGTAGGTTTTGATGTAAAGCTTGGGCATGGAAAGGTCAGTTTTTCTTTTTCAGGGTGACCACGCATTCCAGATGCTTGGTCTGGGGGAACAGGTCAAAGGGCTGGACGGCGGTGACGGCATAGCCGGCCTTGTCAAATTCCGCCAAATCCCGGATCTGGGTGGCGGGATTGCAGGAGACATACACGACCTTTCCGGGGCCGAAGGCGAACAGCTGGGTCAGGAATTCCATGCTGCACCCCTTCCGCGGCGGGTCGATCACCACGGCAGTCTTTTCCGCCGGAAAGTCCACCTGGGCGAAAATGGCTCCGGCGTCCGCCGCCAGGAATTCCGCGTGGCTGATTCCGTTGCTGCGGGCGTTGCTGCGCGCCCAGTCTGCGGAAGTCTCGCTGACTTCCACGCCGAGCACTTTTTTGAATTTCTCCGCCAGGCTCAGGGCGAACAGACCGGAACCGCAGTAGGCGTCCACCAGGAATTCCTCGCCGTCCATGCTGGCCTGCCGGGCAACGTAGTCCGTGAACAGGGGCAGGATGAACGGATTGTTCTGGAAGAAATCCCCGGCCAGGAAGTGGAATTCCAGGTTGCCCACCTTTTCACAGGCCACGGCGTTGTTGTTGGTGATGACGCCGCCTTCCGACGCCCGGAGCAGAATCGTCGCTCCGCGCTTGAAGCGGGCCGCCGCCTGATAGACGCTCTTGCGGGCCATCGGCAGGACCTCGTTGATGCATTCCATCGCAATCGGGCATTGCGGCACGTCCACCACTTCCCTTCTGGAACCGGCTTTCAGAAAGCCGATGGCGGGTTTGCCGCCTTCTTTGGGCTTGTCGAAATGGGGCGTGATCTTGGAACGGTAATGGTATTCCCGCGGGGAGGCGATGGCCGGGTTTACGGGGAGTTCCAGCCCCGCCTGCAGGCGGAGGAGGTCCGCCACCTGGCGCGTCTTCCAGAAGAGCTGGCGGTCGTAGGAGAAGTGCTGGTACTGGCAGCCGCCGCAGGTGCCGAACAGGCGGCACACCGGGTCCACGCGGTCCGGACTGGGCCGGAGCACTTCCACCAGGTCTGCAGAGGAATAATTCCTGTCGTTGCGCCAGACGCGGGCTTTCACCCGGTCCCCCGGCAGGGCAAACGGAACAAACACCACCCAGCCGTCCACACGGCCGATGCCGTCGCCCGCGTTGGACAGGGCGTCAATGTCCAGTTCAAGTTCCTGGTGGTAGGAGAAGGGTTCGGGATGAAAGCCTTTGGGAATGGTGGCGGTCATGGTGCAGAGGGATGGATTACGGGGTGGCGGGGGTGATCAGCTTGCCGTCCAGGTCGTACAGCAGGGTATCCGGCAGTTTGGGGGTGCGCAGTCCCGGGCGGAAGTCGCCGGGGAGCACGGCCGGGCCGGAGATGTCGCTTTCATCCTCTTTTTCCGGAAGAAGGCTGGTGGTGACGGGAACAGGGGGCAGCGGGGCAGGGCGGGCGGCTGCGGCCGTCTGTTCCGGCTGCATGGCCGGGGCGGCGGCAGGTTCCTGAACGGCCGTTTCCTTGTTGAAGGCGCAGGAAGCGGCACAGACCAGCCCGGCAATCAGACAGGAGCGGATCAGGAGTCTTTTCATGGCGCGGATTCTTACAGCTTCATTCCCGCTTGGCAATCGAATTTCCGTTTCATTCCCTTTCTTCACCGCGTGAAAGAACGCTGTGCATGGAAAAACCTTCCGCAAGGGGGGATTTTTATATCCGGTCGCTCGTTTTTACCCGGGGATGGCGGAAATGCGGAATGCGGCGCGCCTGCCTGCGTTTCTGATGAATGCGCCGGAGCAGGAGGAACGCCAGAAAAGCGGAGGCCAGCAGAAGCAGGGTAATGCTCCACCAGTCCCAGGTAACGGGAGCGTCGGGAATTCCCACGCGCCCGATCAAGGGGAGTTTCAAGGCAGGCCGCAGGATGTCGACTCCGGCGTTCAGCCCCATCAGGCTGATTTCCACCCCTTCCGCCAGCCCCAGGCTGGCTCCGGCTATTCCCCAGAAGTTGATGCGCACCCCCTTGCCGGTCTCCGTGAGGTCCACGATTCCGCCGGCCGGATAGTCCTTCCCCACGGCGTGGGAGGGCAGTTCCACCGTCAGTTCGGGAACCTCCCGCATCAGGGTCGCAATGAAGGTATTGCTGTTGGGGCCGGGGATAATCCGGTAGGTGTCCGCATAAGGGTATTCCAGCGCCGCCCGGCGGATGGCGGGAATGGCTTTTTCCGCGGCTTTCCCGCGTAGTTCCTGAATCAGTACGGGTTCAGACCCGAACCATTTCCGGTCCGGAATGTCTGTGGCGATGGAGACGCTCGTTCCCGTGGAGGGGAGGCGGTAGCCCAGAACCTGGTAAACGGTGTAGGCATCGGCATTCCTCTCCTTGACGGCCATCCATGAATGGACGGCGAAATACTTGCGCCAGCCGAAGGTGCGCGCGGCATAGACCTGGACGACGGCTTCCGGTTCTTCCGAAGGCAGCGGAGCCAGGTGGCTGCTGCTGCGGTCCGCCGTTTTCCAGTCGTCTTCGGGATGGAAATAGATGAGGGCTCCGCATGCCAGTAAAAACAGCATGAACAGCCAGAAGAGCACGCGCCATTTGCTCCAGGGCTTGGGGTGATGGGAATATGGGTTGGAATGGCGCATGGCGGCCTCGTGTATACCTTGGATGAAATGGAATGGCAATGACAATGCAAAGGGCCTTGCCGCCGAGTCTTCATTCCATGGGAATCCCGTTTTTCAAAAGATGCTTTCCGCGGATTTTGTCTTTCACCAGACTGATTCCGGATTGGTTTTCAACGAATAATCGGGAAGATTCCAGGCGCGGGGATGGGCATTAACGGAAAACCAGGCGGTACCACCAGCCCGGACTGCCGGAATAATAGGGATGCCAGCGGTGGCCGGGATGATACATGGTACCCTTCCAGCCGTTCTGGACGCAGGCGTGTTCCTCAAGAATCAGTTCCCGGAGTTCCCTGGCCGCCCAACCGTTCGGGGCAGGGAGGTTTTTGAGATGAAGGCGCACGGGTTCCGGCGCGGAGAAGTAATAGGGCAGATTGAATCTGGGGGCCAGCCCCGCCAGAAGGAGAATCCATATCCACAGGCGGAGGGAGGGATGGAGGACATAGGAGCGCGCCAGAAAGGCCAGCAGGCAGGCCATAACCGGAACGCTGCCCTTGCAAAGCAGGTCGTTGACGTCTCCGTTGACGTACAGGAAAGGGAGAAGCAGTCCGGTTGCCAGCGTGCAGAGGAAAAGGGGATTCCGCCGGAAGTCGCGCCAGCAGAACAGCGCGTATGCAAGAAAGGAGGTGCTGATGAGCAGGAAATCTTCCCACCCGGTATAGAAAGGCCGCAGGCCCATCCGGGAGGACGGGGCGTTCACATGGCCGTAGTAGATCAGGAAGCAGATTCCCGGGATGACGGCGGCAAGGACGGCAGGGCCGCCCAAGACTGACGGACCGCTACTGTCGGCCTTCCATTGCCTGACGCCCTGGCAGATTATCAGCGGCAGGCCGCCCAGGGCTGCCAGCGGCGAATAAAAGGCCATGCAGGAGAACAGCGGCAGCAGCCAGCCGGGCGGCATCCGGCCTGCCGCAAGCCAGGCGAAGAAGAGAACGACGGGGATGGACGCGTTGGCGCTGCACATGATTTGTTCCGCGACTCCGAAGTAATGGAGCCGGAACAGGTCCAGCGAGAGCCAGCATTGCAGGTTCAGCAGGGAGCCGAACATGATCAGCAGAAGGGCGAAGACGGCGGAGCGGCGTCCGGAAAAGACGCAAATCCAGCACCAGGCCAGAAAGAACCCCCAGGCTCCCCACAGGGGAAGCAGGATGCGGGCGGCGTCCAGTCCGCCCAGTTTGCCCGCCAGAGCGGGGATGATCCAGAAACCGATGTTGTATATCAGTACGTTTCCGTCGGGAAAGATGACGGGCCACGGGGAGGAAACGAGTTCCTGAAGGCAGGCGTTCCTGACGATGTGGTCCGGGTGCTGGTTGACCCAGCCTCCCCATCCGGAGAAGATCATCACGACGATGAAGGCCGCCAGTACGCACAGGGATTGCCGCGTAAAAAGGGGAAAAGGCGCTTGCTCCGGCATGCCGTCCCGGGCCGGAGCGGAGGACCGCGCCCCTTTTATGATCCCCCACACGAGCAGCGCCGCCGCAGGCAGGGAAATATACCAGTGCATCCATCCGGCCATGAACGCCAGCACGGGCAGCAGCAGCCACACGCAGGTGTGCCGCTCCAGCAAAACCGTGCTGAAGGCATTTTCCGGGCCGGAATGGTTGATGGAAGAAGAGAGCATGTCCTGACGGACCTTAATGGCGGTGGCGCGGAGAGGCAAGGGAGAAACTTGGAGCCCTTCCGCTGCCGCGAATGGGACGGTCCGGGTGGCAGGAATGGGGGTCCGCCGTCTTCGCTTTACCCGAAGAAGGCGGCATTTCATGCTGGTGGCCTTATGAACAAGACAGAATTCATTCAGGAATTGCGGCAGGAACTGGGAGGCGAAACCACTTCCCAGGAGGCGGAACAGGTGCTTGACACCGTGCTGAACACGATTGCGCGGTCCGTGCAGCGGAAGTCGCAGGTCAAATTCCGCGGCTTCGGCACTTTCGGCATCAAGCGGCGCCGGGCTCGCGTGGTCCGGCATCCGGGCCATGGCGGCAAATTGTTTGTGCATGAATCAAGCACCATGAAATTCCGGCCTTCCGGCCATTTATGGAAAGAGTAGGCAACACCGCCGGGCCGCCCTTTCCATTTTGCCATTGACTTCCCGTTCCGGCGCAGAGTTAATGAAGATGACAGGGGCGGCCCGGACGGCCGGTCCGGAATAGAACCATCCATCTTTTTTGCGATCATGAAGCCGGATTCCGTGCATTTGCTGACCCGTTCCTCCCAGATGAGCCTGTTCCGCGACGGAAAGGGCAGGGTGCGGCGCGCCTATTACGGAGCGCGCCTGCATGAGCCGGAAGACGCCTTTTCAGATTCCGCCTCCGCACCCCTCCTGTGCGCGACGCTGGCGGATTCCCTGGACGGTCTGCTGAATGCGTCCGGGGAGTACGATCTCTGCATCATCCAGTGGGACGGCTTCCTTTCCCTGTGCCTGGAATGCGAGCGGCAGGAGGTTGTACGGCTGGACGAGGACCGGGAGGAAGCCGTCTTTTATCTGAAGGATCCGGCCTATCCGGTGAGAGTGGAAGTGCATGTGCGCGCCCACAGGGAATCCGGCGTGTTCATGGAGTGGACGGTCATCCGCAATGAAGGGGAGGAAGGCATCCGGATTCACCGGGCGGCTTCCGGCCATCTAAATTTGAAGGCGGAACGGTATTTTGTGACCAGTTTCCGCGGCACCTGGGGCGGAGAATCGCTGATGAGCGAGGAAGAGGTGGCGCGGGGCCATGAACTTGTACTGGCTTCCGGTACCGGGACCCGCGCCGCGCAGGAGGGGAGCCCCGGTTTCATCATTTCCCTGGACGGCCCGGCCCGCGAGGATTCCGGGGAAGTGATCCTGGGCGCGGTGGCGTGGCCCGGCAATTACCGGATATGGTTCCGGCACAGCCCGTACCATTATCTGTATGCGGGCGCGGGAATGGATGTGGCTCCCGCTCCGTATGTGCTGGATGCCGGCGGCGTGTTGGAGACGCCTCCCCTCATCCTGGTCCGAAGCGGAGAGGGCAAGGGGGAGGCTTCCCGCAGCATGCACCGCTGGGCGCGCCGTTACGGCCTGCGCGGCGGTGATGAGGAGCGGATGACGCTGCTGAACTCCTGGGAAGGGGTGTATTTCACATTTACCGAGGATGTGCTGCACGGCATGATGAAGCGTGCGGCGGATCTGGGGATAGAGCTTTTCGTGCTGGATGACGGATGGTTTGGCAACCGGTTCCCGCGCAATGACGCCCGTGCCGGGCTGGGGGACTGGCAGGAGAACCGGGCCAAGCTTCCCCACGGGATTGACGGATTGGCGGAAAAGGCGGAAGAACTGGGAATTCGCTTCGGCATCTGGGTGGAGCCGGAAATGGTGAATCCGCAATCGGAATTGTTCCTGAATCATCCGGACTGGGTGATCGGCCTGCCCCGCCGGGAAAACAGGCTGGAACGCAGCCAGTACCTGCTGGACCTGAGCAATCCGGAAGTACGCGGCTACATTCTGGACGTAATGCGTGAACTGCTGGGAAAACATCCGGGCATCGCCTACGTCAAATGGGACTGCAACCGCAAGATTTCCGATCCCGGTTCCGCATGGCTGGATGCGTGCCATCAGGGGAATCTTGCCATTGATTACGTGCGCGGCTATGAATACGTTCTGGACGCGCTGGCGGAGGAGTTTCCCCAGGTGGTGTTCCAGGCCTGCTCCTCCGGGGGCGGCCGCGCCGATTACGGCACCATGCGGCGGCATCACGAGTTCTGGACGTCCGACAATACGGATGCCTGCGAACGCGTGTTCATGCAGTGGAGCATCGGGCATCTGCTCCCGGCCATTTCCATGGGCGCCCACGTGACGGCTTCCCCCAACCATCAGACGGGCCGCGCCGTTCCTCTGAAATTCCGTTTTGACGCGGCCATGGCGGGCCGTCTGGGTTTTGAGCTCCAGCCCTGCGACATGACGGAGGAGGATGCGGCTTTTTCCAGACGCGCGCTGGCCGAATACAAGCGCATCCGTCCCGTGGTCCAGTTTGGCGACTTGTACCGCCTCTCCTCCCCTTATGAAAGCCGTGTGGCTTCCCTGATGTACGTGCGGGAGGACCGCGCCGTCGTGTTTGCGTGGCTCATGGACAAGTGGCTTGCGGACGCTCCGCCGCCCCTGCGGCTAAAGGGCCTGAAGTCCGGAGCCAGGTATATGCTCCGGGAGCTGAATATGGATGAAAACGGCTCCGTCACGAACGTTCATGAACGGGTTCTGGGCGGAGATTTTCTGATGAACGCAGGCATCCGCATCCATTGGAAGAAGGCGTTCCAGTCCGTTTGCCTGGAATGCATGGAGGCGTATCATCTATTTTAACAAATAACGGGCGGAAATACTGTGGAAAATTTATTAGCCCTCATCCATGATGATTTATCTGGAATTCGATGATACTGGATTTTGCAAAATACGTGTAGCCATTCCTAATGAATGCATTTTTATGCATTCACATACAATAATGCGTTTCACCTAAAACGGGTGAAACGCATTATTCTGATAATAGAATATTATTTATTTATCGTTATCATTCTTATAGGG
>JAJQCV010000031.1 GCA_021202525.1 Akkermansiaceae bacterium
CGCCACAGGGGCGACGGCCCCCGCCGCCAGGGACCCCGCTCCGACCAGAGGGAACTCCAGCTCAGGCAAATCAACCCCGGCATGATGATCATCGGGGAAGAACTTGTCATGGCCAAGTATGACACCGACAAGGACGGAAAGCTTTCCGATGAGGAAATAGCCGTTCTGCAGACTGATCTGCAAAAGGCTCAGGAAGCCAAGAAAGCCGCCATCCTGAAGAAGTTCGACAAGGACGGCGACGGCAAGCTTTCCGACGAGGAAAAGAAAGCCATGCGGGAGGAATGGGCCAAGGAACACCCGGAAGCCGCCAAGCGTATGGGAGAAATGAATGACCGCGGTCCCAGAGGCCCCAGGGGTCCTGAAGCCGGCGACCATGGGCGCGGTCCCCGCGGCCCGATGGCGGACGGCCCGCGCCGCCAGGGAGGCCCCCGCTCGGAAGCTCCCCGTCCCCCCAGAGGCCCGGAAGGACGCCAGGGAGGTGAAGGACGCCGCGGCGACGGTGACCGCGGACCCCGCGGCAACCGCCCTGACGGTCCCCGTCCTCAGCTTGATCCCAACCGCGCTCCCATCATGATGGCCGGCTGGATGCTGATCGAAGAAAAGTACGATGCCGACAAGGACGGCAAGCTGAATGAAGCTGAAATGACGCAGCTCAAGGCTGACGCCGACAAGGCTCTGGAAGCACGCCGCGCCGCCCGCAGGGAAGCCAGAAAGGCAGCCCGCGGCAATAACGCTCCTCCTTCCGCACCGGCCCCGGCTGAAGAAGGCGAATAATCTACCCGCACAGCAAAAGAGAGAAAACAGAGATACGGCCCCGTCTGCCTCACGGCAGGCGGGGTTTCTTTTAGCCGCAAATACACGGAAAACACCCTGCCGCATGCCGTTGAAAAGGAGGAATGCCAGGGTCCGGAAAGGTACCGGAAGAGTTCTCCGTCCAATTCCCCATGCCATAATTCTCTCCATGCTGTACGGAGAGCCGGGTTCTTCCCTTCCGGATACTAAAAAGCCGGGGAAGGCATGGCCTTTCCCCGGCGTAAATTCAACCGATCAGGATGCCGAATCAGGCTCCGGCCTTCATGGCCTGCTTGACTTCCGCATGCAGCCCATGCTTCCTGGAGAAGAGGAGCGCCGCCGGAGAAGCGATGAAGATGGAGGAATACGTACCGATCAGGATACCGGCGGAAATCGTCCACGCGAAATCTTCCATGGAAGGACCGCCGAAGAAGTACAGACACACCAGCACGGCCAGCGTGGAAAGAGAGGTCAGCAAGGTACGGGAAAGCGTCTGGTTGATGGCGTCATTCATGATTCGCTCCGCACTGTCGTTCGGGTCCGCATAGCGTATGTATTCGCGGATGCGGTCGAACACGATGATCTTGTCGTTGATGGAATAGCCCGCCACCGTCAGCAGGGCGCCGATGTGGATCACGTTCAATTCCGTGCCGCTGATGATCACCAGGCCCAGCACCAGCAGGACGTCGTGCGTCAGGGCGATCACGGCCCCGATGGCGAAGGTCCATTCAAACCGCACCGTCAGGTAGATCATGATGCCCAGAATACCGAAGAACAGGGCCCACGCGGATGTGATCAGCGTGTCGTACCCCATGGACTGGCCGATGGTTTCCTCACTGAATGGCGCGTTGTCCAGCACCGGGAAGGATTTCTTCAGGGCGGAGGTGATTTCCGCCTTGTCCTGGGCGTTGTCGGAAAAGTTGACCAGGATATTCACTTTGCTGCTGTCCGTGGATTCCGCCACTTCCTGCACGGTAGCCTTCTGGGTCAGGGCCAGCTTGTTAACCACATTTTCCGCCTCCTTGACGGAAACGTCCCCCTTGTTGACCAGGTAGGAAATGGAGGAACCGCCGGTGAAGTCCATGCCCAGGCAGTCCTTGCCCTTCATGGCGCCCACCACGATGCAGATAACCAGCAGAATGGCGGAAATGGAGCAGGACCAGCCACGCTGGCCCATGAAGTTGATGTTGCTCTTGCGCTTGAAGAGGTTCAGGAACTTGACGTCTTTCATGATGCCGATCGTGTCCGCCCAATAGAACAGCACGCGGGTGACGAGAATGGCCCCGATCATGGAGGTGATGACACCCACCGTCAGGGTAACGGCAAATCCCTTGATGGTGCCCGTAGCCATCCAGTACAGGATGACGGCCGTAATGAGGGAGGTGATGTTGGAGTCGAAAATGGCGGAAAAGGCCTTGTCAAAGGAGTTGCGGATAGCCACGCGGAAGGGGCGGCCCGCTTCCTTTTCTTCCCGGAGGCGTTCATAAATAAGCACGTTGGCGTCCACCGCCACACCCAGGGTGAGCACAATACCCGCAATGCCCGGGAGAGTCAGTTCAAAGCCGAAGATGGACATGGCGCCCAGCAGAAGCAGAGCGTTGATCGTCAGGCCCACAATGGCCACCAGACCGGCAAAGCGGTAGTAGATGATCATCATGATGAAGCACAGGATCAGGCCCGTGATGCCGGCGTATTCCCCCTGAAGCAGGGCCGTATGGCCCAACGAGGCGGAGATTTCACTGGCGGATTCAAAGTTGAGCTTGTTGGTCAGCGGGTTGGAAAGGACCTTCGTCAGGGCTTCCGCCTCGCCGGGGCCGTCCAGGCCGGTAATTACGAAGCTCTTGGAAAGAACGGCCTGCACGGTGGGGGCGCTCTTGACCACGTCATCCAGGACGACGGCCATGCGGTCACGGTTGAGCTCCATGCGGGAAGTCAGGTTGTACATCTTGTCCGCGCCGTCGTTGCTCAGCGTGACCGCCACTTCCGTGGGGCGGGAAAGGTCCACGCCCGCATGGACGATGTCTTTGCCCGTCAGGGATTCACGTTTCTCCAGGAAAAGCTTTTCCGTAACATCCTCTCCCTTTCCGTTCTTGAACGTGTATTCATACAGCCTGTAGCCGGGAACACGCACGCGGCCTTCCGCCACTAGTTCATGATTGCGGGGGTGGACGGGCAGAATCTGGAGCTTGGCCACCTTGGTCAGGATGGACTTGGTTTCCTCGCGCTTGGCGGGATCCGCCGCGGGAATTTGAACTTCAATCAGGTTCAGGTCATCCTTTTTCTTCGGGCGGATGATGACGTCGTTGGCTCCCGTGCTGTTCAGGCGGTCCGTCAGGATGGCGCACGCCTGCTCCATGGCCTCGTTGGTCAGCGGAATCGGCTTGCCGTCGTCCCCAATGTTCGGTTCCACGCTCAGCGTGAAGGAAACGCCCCCGGCAATGTCAATGCCGTATTTCAGCCCCTGCTGGAAAAGGGAAAAGAGGGAAAAGGACGCGATGCCGATGATGAAGAAGGTCCCGGCATTGCGCTTGACCTTGTCCTGGTCGGAACCCAGGTACCAGAAAAACACGCCCAGCAGAACCAGACCGCCTACGAAAATGAACAGAGGGTTGTTGAACAGATCGTAAATAAACGCGAGAGACGGGGACATGCCGCCGGCCGCGGGGAGAGTATCGGCAGATGCCAGGAGATTCATAGACATTTCAATCCGGATTGGGTGTGAGTAATACGGCAAGGGATTTTGGAGAATTTCGCCGCTAGGTCAAGCCTTCTGTGCGTGTACCGCCGGATGATCCGGTTCCGCCCGTCAAATGCCGGAAAGCGCGGCGCCGCCGCAATAAAAAACCCGGTCTCCCTCAGGGGACCGGGCGGAAAAGGAAAGCGGCAGGCAAGCCTTACATGCCGGCCATCGTCTCCACCGGAACGGAAGCCGGAGCGGCAGGGACGGCGGGAACGGTCTCCATCCCCGGTGTAACAGGGAAAGCGGGAGCGGCGGGAACGGCAGGAGACAGAGGCTGCACCGGAGAAGCCTGGCGGGAAGCGGCGCGGCCGCGGCGCAGCAGTTCGGAGACGGTCACAAGTTCATACCCGCGGTTTTTCAGCCCCTTCACGATGGCGTCCACAGCCGCTACGGTGGAAGCATGGATGTCATGCACGAGGATAATGGAGCCGGGTTTGGCCCCGTTCACGGCACGGGCGGCCACCACGGCCGAGCCGGGCTTGCGCCAGTCGTTCGTATCCACGTCCCACATGATGGTGGTGAACCCGAAGCGCTGCCGCGCCCAGGAAGCCACCCCCGCATTCGTATAGCCGCCGGGGGGGCGCATGACTACAGGGATTACGCCGCAGGCGTTGCGGATGGCTTCATTGGTCCGCTGAAGCTGGTCTTCCGCCTTCTCGCGGGAGACCTTGCTCAGATAAGCATGGTTCCAGGTGTGGTTCCCCACTTCATGGCCTTCATTGACCATGCGGCGCACCACCTGGGGATGGGCCGTCACATTGCAGCCCTGCATGAAGAAAGTACCTTTTACGTTGTTGTTGCGCAGAATGTCCAGCACCTTGGGGGTCAGCGTTCCGTGGGGGCCGTCGTCAAAAGTGAGGGCAACCACCTTGTCCGGTACGGCCACGCGGTTCACCGTGGCGCCCGGAATGCGCGGCGCCAGCGGAACATCGTTGTAGGACGGGCTCACGGACGGCACGGGAACGGACTTTTCCGGCAGCTTCACCACAGGGCGGTCCGGCTTTTTTCCCGGAGCGGTGACGGGGGCCAGCGCCGTTCCGGCGGAAGCGGAATTTCCGGCCATCCGGCCATCCTGGTCCTGATGGGAGGAACAGGCGGAAAGACCGATGATCACGGCGCATGCAAGGAATAAACGTTTCTTCATAACAGGTTTTTGCACGGTGTACGCTGATCGGGTCTTCTTGTCACGTCCTAAATCATCCATGAATGCGGCATGAACTCCAATAAAGAACGAATGGGAAAAAGGGCGCAGACGGCCTGTCACGGATTCTCCATGTCAATGTAGCTGACGGAAACCGTCTTCCGGGGATTGGACGGATCGCGCACTTCCACCTTCATCCGCTTGAAGAACCAGGAACCGTCCTTGAGCTTCATCACGGAATCAATCATGAACCTTTTGGCCAGCTCCCCACGGCCGTCGATGCCGTCCATCTGCCACATGGCCCCGTTTTCCTTGTCAATCCAGACGCGCACCCAGGCGTACTGCCCCACCTTGGGATTGGGATTCGGGATCTGGACAATCCAGCAGTCCCTGCCCTTCACCGTACTGGCCGCGTCATCCCTCACGACCTTGGCGGCAGGCCAGTACAGGTAGCGCATGGAAAGGTCTTCATACGTCACGTCCGTTCCCGCGATGGGGACGGAATACTGGGCCACCGGCAAAACTCCCGCCCTGCCGTTCTTCCAAGACAGGATTTCCTGGCCGCGGTCCCTGAATTTCAGGTCGAACCTGCTCGCGACTCCGCCCTGCTGGTACTGAAAGGCAATCAAATTGCCGCGCAGGCTCATGGAAAAAGGCACCTTCACGCTGCGCTTGCGGATCTGGCCCTTGACGTCCTTGTTTTCCTGGAGGGTGGCCGCCTGGCGGACCCTTTTCAACAGCTGCCCGGCGTCCGGAACCGCCCCCTGCCCCCACACGGGCGCCAGGGAAAGCACCATGACGGCCATGCCCGTAAAAAAAGCTGAAAGTGAAAAGTATTTTCTCAACATGAATTGCTCATACCATCCCGGAAACGCGGAAAAAAACCTTTTCTCAGTCACCGGAGGGCCTCCGTGACATTTTGCTCCGATTTTGCTCGACTAGGTTATACAAAAAGACAAGATGTGCCCAACGACATTTACCAACCACTATGATGGAAACGCCCGCATTCCTGAAGACCATCCAGTCCTACCCCGGAGAAATCGTCCAGTTCATTGAAAGAATTCCGGGGGTGGACGTGACCGGAGACCGCCAGACCGTCCTGGAACGGCTGGAACCGTACCACAGGGCGGAGGTGGAAGCTCTCGGGTGGCGGTGGAGGGACCTGCGCCGTGCCGAGCAGGTGCACGGCACCAGGGTGGCGCTGGTGGGCGACATCGGCTCCAACTATCCCGTGGAAGGCGTGGACGGCCTCCTGTGCTCCGGCGTTTCCGACTGCGTGCTTGCCATCTACGTGGCGGACTGCGCCGCCGTCTGGCTGTACGACAAGGAAAACTGCCACCGCGCCCTGATCCATTCCGGCAAAGCGGGAACGGCAGGCAACATTGTCTCCAACACGATCAAGTCCATGAAAAAATTCCTGGGCGTCGACCCCGCCAACCTGATCGCCGTCATCTCCCCCTGCGTACGGCCTCCGCATTACGAGGAGGACATTCCCACGGCCATCAAGGCCCAGCTCCTCAACGAAGGCGTGCTGGAAGAACAGATCCATGACTCCGGGCTGGATACCGCAGCGGACACCAGGCGCTTCTACTCCTACCGCATGGAAAAGGGGCAGACGGGCCGCATGCTGGCCCTGTTCGGGCCGGACCACGCCACGCGCCCCCACCAGATCATCATGTAAACGCAGGGACCGGGAAATTCCCGCTTCCTTTTTCAGCGCATCACGGTTCCGCCGTGGTGCGCCGTTTTTTTGCATGGGCCATATCCGTTTTTGCAGGACGGGACCGGCCGCGCAATCCCCGCACGGGGACAAGGCCGCACCCCTCCGCGGCAGGACCGCTCCGCTCATACCGGACACGCCAATCCAATACGCCGCTCCCGCACTCAAACATCATTTCATTTACGATTATGGCAGTAACAATCACAGACAATTATCAGGTCAAGTACACCAAAAAATGGGGCACCCTGCTTCAGCAGCACGCCTCCCGGCTGGACAAATACGTCAGCGTCATGCGCGATTTGAGCGGCAAGGTGGTCTTTCTGGACCAGTTCGGCGTTCTGGACTTCACGGAAAAGACGACCCGCGTAGGCCAGACCGTCCTGAACGAGGCTCCCACCACGCGCCGCTCCATGCGTCCGCGCACCTTCACCAAGGCCATCGGCTACGATGAATTCGACGCCACGCGCCTGGGCGACATGGACCTCCCGGTCAGCAAGACCATTGAGGGCCTCCAGGCCGCCGCGGGCCGCCGCATGGACGACGTGATGATCTCCGGCTTCCTGGACACGAACTATGTGGGCGAGGACGGCATGACCGCCGTTCCCTTCAAGGAAAGCCAGCAGATTCCCGTGGACCATGTGGACAGCGGCTCCAAGGCCAGCAGCAACCTCACCGTAGCCAAGCTGCGCGCCGCGCTCCAGCTCTTTGAGGAAAACGAGGCCTGGAACCAGGACGCCCCGCAATTCGGCGACCAGCTGGTCATCGCGGTGACCAGCTCCCAAATCATGAGCCTGCTGCGGGAAACGGAGGTCAGCAGTTATGACTTCAACAACGTCAAGGCTCTGGTGGAAGGCAAGATAGACTCCTTCATGGGATTCAAGTTCATCCGCACGCAGCGCCTGCCGAAGGCGGAAAACGGCACCCGCTCCTGTCTGGCCTGGGTCAAGAGCAAGGCCCAGTTCGGCATCTGGAACGACTTCAAGGTGAAGCTCTCCGTGCGCGACGACATGGAAGAGGCGCTCCAGATCCGCGCCAAATTCGCCTGCGGCGCAACGCGCCTCCAGGAAGAAGGCTTCGTCAAGATTCTTTGCGACGAAGGGGCAAACTGATCCACCCCTGCAAGCCGCCTCCGCAGCATTTGCGGACCACACCCCGGACCTTCCCGAAAGGTCCGGGGCATTTTTATTCCCTGCAGGAAAGCGAATTTGACTTTTGCCGCACGCGGGATAGATTGCCCGGATGAAATGGAAACTTCTTCCCCTGATCATCCTCATGACAGCCCTGACGGCTTTTGCCGCGGCAGGAGGGGAGCAGACGCGCGTGCTGATCGTGGACGGCTTCTCCAACCACGACTGGAAACGCACGACGGCCTGCCTGACCGAACTGCTGGCAAGGCACGGGGGCTATTCCGTGGACGTCAGCACTTTCCCCGCAGGCGCCCCTCAGGAGGAACGCGAAGCATGGAATCCGGAATTCAGGAATTACGACGTGGTGATCCAAAACACGAACGGAGGAACGCAGGGCCCGGAATGGGGGGGCAAAAGCCAAAAAATCTCTGGAGCAGTACCTGAAGGAAGGCGGGGGAATGCTGGCCTTTCACTCCGCCAACAACGCCTTTCCCCAATGGCCGGAATACAACCGCATGATCGGGCTGGGATGGCGGCCCCGGGATTACGGAACCTCCCTGATCGTCACCGATGACGGCGCCGTGCTCCGCCTGCCGCCGGGGGAAGGGGGCCCTACCTCCCACGGTGCGCGGATTGACGCGCTGGTGACGCGCCTGGGTGACCACCCCATGCATGCGGGCCTGCCGCGCCAATGGAAGGCGGCGGACATAGAAGTGTACCGGTACACGCGCGGCCCCGCCGAACAAGTGCAGGTGCTTTCCTACGCACGGGAACCCGCCACGGGTCTCAATTTCCCGATCGAATGGGCGGTACGGTACGGCAAGGGAAGGGTGTACACCTCCACGCTGGGGCATGTCTGGCCCGGAGATCCCGCTCTTAAAGGCGTGCAGTGCGCCGGATTCCAGACCCTGCTTTTCCGCGCCCTGGACTGGCTGGCCGGAAAACCGGTGGACGGGGCTGTTCCGGCGGACTTCCCTCCTCCGGACAAGACATCCCTGAGAACATCTCCCGCCGTACCACCCGCTACCGCTTCATGAATCCGGACGCCATCCGGAACGTCCCCGGAGAAAACCGTTCATTCCAACCATAAGAACAACAGTTCGCCGCCCCGTCCGGAAGGGATTTCCCTTCATTTACGGCAACGCTTACGGCAGGCCCTTCAAATGGATGAATGTCACTAATAGAAGATTGACCTTCCTTTCTTTGTTGGGATAGTAGAAAGCATGCAGCAGATTTTACGTGAACATCAAACCTACCCGCCCAAAGTAGTGGCGTCCATCACCTCCTGGGAGGTCTGGAAAACGCTTAAAGGCAAGGATTTGAAGGACCAGTGCGACTGGGTGGAACTGCGCGTGGATGCGTTGCCCCCGGAGCTCGCGCCGGAACAGGTCATGGAATTCAGGGCGGACATGCCTCTGCTGGTCACCGTCCGCTGCCATGAGGAAGGCGGTCTGCGCCGCATGCCGGAAGAGGAGCGCTTCTCCCTGCTCCGCGCGTACATGCCTTACGCCACGGCCATCGACATTGAAATCAAGTCCATGCGCCACGGCAGGGAACTGGTCATGGAAGCCGCCGACCGCGGCATCCTCGTCATCGGCTCCACCCATGACTTTCAAATCACGCCGGGCGTGGACTACCTGCGGGAACAGGAAAAGAAGGCCCGCGCCTACAGGGCGGACATCGTCAAATTCGCCTTCACCCCCTGCGTCGCGGGCGATATTCAGACCGGGGTCCAGCTCTTCAAGAAGCCGAAAGGCCCCATTGCCGTGATGGGCATGGGTCCGATGGGCCCCGTCTCCCGTCTGCTTTACTCCCAATTGGGCTCCTGCCTGGTGTACGGCTACCTGGGGGACCAGGAGGCGGCCCCCGGCCAGTGGCATGTCTCCCTCATCAAGGAAACCCTCCGCAACCTCGGCCCCATTCTCAGATAATTCCGGAGACTCCTTTCCCGCTCTTTCATGAACATCATTACTTCCGCTTTTCTGGCGGCACGCCCAAAAACGCTTACCGCCTCCCTGATTCCGGTATGGGCGGGCTGCATGGTCGTGCAGAAACTGACGGGCCACTGGGACGTGCGGCTGGCGCTGCTGACCTTCACCTCCTGCCTGTGCATCCAGATAGCCTGCAATTTCTTCAACGACGCCATCGACCACGCGAAACACGCGGACACGGAACGCCGCACCGGGCCCGTCCGCATGACGGCCAGCGGGGCGCTGTCCCACCGGGCGGTCATGCTCTTCGGCGGCTTGTTCCTGGCGACGGCGTGCCTTCTGGCCCTTCCCCTCATTGAACTGCGCGGGTGGCCCATCATTGCCATCGGCGTTCCCTCCCTCTACTTCTCCTACGGCTATACGGGCGGCCCATGGCCGCTGGCGTACAAGGGGCTGGGGGAAGCGTTTGTCATCCTCTTCTTCGGGCTGGTGGCCGTCCTGGGCACCATTCTGGTGCAGATAGGCACGGCCCCGGTAGTGCCCGGCACGCTGGTGGACTCCCTGGCGGTGTACAACGCCGGAATTGTCCTGGGAATCCAGTGCGGCCTGCTCTGCGCCGTCATGATCTCCATCAACAACATCCGGGACAGGAAGGAGGACCGGACCACCGGAAAGCGCACCCTGGCCGTCCGCCTGGGGGAAGGAAAGGCGCGCGCCATGGCCCAGGCATTCATCGTGGCTGCCTACATCACACTGCCCACTTCCTGCCGGGCCCTGCATCTGGACCTGTCCCGCCTGTGGTGGATGTGGATCCCCGCCATCCTGCTGGGAGGCTACCTGATGCTGCTCATCCGCAAAACGCCGGCGGACAAGAGCATGAACAGGCTCCTGGCCCTATCCTCCGTCCATTTGATCCTGTACCTGGCCACTTACACAATTTTACCCGGACTCTGAAAAACGCCGCTCCGCCCCAACGTAGTAAAAGACGTATCATGATTCCTCTCAAACTCGTTCCCGTTTTCCTCATTCTTCCCGCACTCTTCTCCTGCACGCAAAAAAGCACCCTGGAAATCGCCACCGGAAAGGTGACGACGATCAAGCTGGGCAACGTCGTCCGCATCAAGGAAATCAACGTGCTTACCTCCACGGATGACGGCACCTTCGCGAACATGGCGGGAACCGCCGCGGAAGCCGTCACGCCCGGCATCATCGGCATGGGCACCTCCAAGCTGGCCTCCGCCACCGGCTCCATCGTGGACGGCCGGGTGGAAGCCACCAAAATGATCCGCGTGCGCGTAAAGCTGAAGGACACCAATGAACTGGTGGAAGTCCAGCAGGAAGTCACGCCCAATTTCACGCTGAAAATCGGCCAGGAAGTGGTCATCACCCAGGGCAGCACCCCCGGCAACGTCTGGCCGGACTGACGGACATGCACCCCGCTCCTTCATCCTCCGCCGCCCTCCCCGCTTTTTTACGAAAAGTGCGGGCATGCTCATCTCCGTGTCACCCCTCGCGGTGTGGATGAAATGGCAGACTCTTCCCTCCACCGCCCTGCTGGCGCCCCTGGCCGTCATCGCCCTGGTGGCATGCGCCGCGCCGTTCTGCAAACGCTCCGTGCGCGGCATGCTGGAGCCCCTCCTCCCGTCCATCCGCTTCACGCTGGGGGCGGCCCTGGCCTTCACGGCCGTCTGCCTGGCCTCCCAGAATCTTTTCATCTTTCTTCCCGAGGTGCTGGCGGCCATGGGAAAACTTCCGCACTCCTTCCTCGTCCCCCTGATCCAGGGGAACCTGCTGGTCCATCTGGCTTCCCTGGTCCTGCTGACCCTGGCGGCGGCGTATTCCTGCATGCTCTGCATGGGAAGACGCGAGGAAAACACCTGAAATGTTCCTATCTTTCCCGCATCATGCGGAAAATATCTTCCGGACGCATGCCTGCGGCGCGCATCTCCCGCAGGCTCATGCTCCGGTCCCTCTTGGCCAGCCTCCTGCCGGAAGCGTCCCTCACCAGCCGGTGGTGGTACCACTGCGGCACGGGAAGCCCCAGCAGCGCCTGGAGCGTGCGGTGAATTCCGGTTACGGGCAACAAATCCTCCCCGCGGCTCACATGGGTCACGCCCTGGGCCGCATCATCCACCACCACGGCAATATGGTAGCTTGCCGGGCAATCCTTGCGCCCCAGAATCACGTCGCCGAGCTCCTCCGGGCGGCACACCTGTTCTCCGAACCGCATGTCCCGCCAGACAAGCGGACCGGTGATCCGGGCCGCGGCGCGGCAGTCCAGCCGCCATGAAAACGGCTTGCCGGACTTCATCAGTTCCTTCCTCCGCGCCTTGTCCAGCTTCAGGCAGGTGCCGGGATAAACATCCACGGACCCGCCGCCCTGCGGAGCGGCGCCCATGGCGGCCACTTCCTCGGCAATCTCCCTGCGAGTGCAGAAGCAGGGGTACAGCACTCCGCGGTCCTTCAGCACTTGCAATGCGTGTTCGTAGGAACCGAAACGCGAGGACTGAACCATCATCGGCCCGTCAAAACGGATTCCCAGCCAGTCCAGGTCTTCCAGAATGGCCTGAACAAACTCCGGACGGCTGCGGGTCTGGTCGATGTCCTCCATTCTCAACACGCACCTGCCGGAAAAGCGGTCCGCCAGGGAACGGGCCTCCCATGCGGCCAACGCATGCCCCAAATGCAGCAATCCGGTAGGGCTGGGAGCGAACCTTGTTACTATGGGAGAATCCATGCGGCGCACTCACCATAAGGAAGGACAGGGCCCATTTCAAACCCTTTCCGGAAAATTATTGCGGCTTGACAGAACGGCCCCGTGAAAGTAGGAGAGTGGCGCTCCCTATCCGTCAAACCACCCGTCACGACATGCCATTTTCCAACATCGACCTTGCCTCCATCACGGGCTGGCTGGACTCCGCCGTCACCCAGCAATGGATTGTAGGCATCCTCCTCGTCCTCCTGTTCATCAGCTTCATTAAGGAATGGCTGCCCGTGGAAATCACGGCGCTGGCCGGAACCGCCGTCCTGATGCTCACGGGAATCCTGACGACGGGAGACGTGCTGTCCAGCTTTGCCAACAGCGGCCCCCTGACGGTCGTGTGCATGTTCATCCTGAGCGCCTCCCTGGAGCGCACGGGCCTCATCAGCGACCTCTCCAAGCTATTCAACAAGGTGGCCAAAGGCAGGGAATTCGCCGCCCTGCTGGCCATCACGCTGGGCGCGTTCGCTGTATCCCCTTTCGTCAACAACACGCCGGTAGTCGTCATCCTGATGCCCATCGTCCTGGCCTTCTGCCGCGACCACAACATCGCCGCGTCCAAGCTGCTCATCCCCCTCTCCTACGCCACCATCCTGGGCGGCACCTGCTCCGTCGTGGGCACGTCCACGAACGTGGTGGTGCTCGGCCAGGTTCAAAAGCTGGGTTTTGAGGGC
Source organism: Akkermansiaceae bacterium (assembly GCA_021202525.1). Taxonomy (GTDB): domain Bacteria; phylum Verrucomicrobiota; class Verrucomicrobiia; order Verrucomicrobiales; family Akkermansiaceae; genus Akkermansia. Next base: position 12,887 of record JAJQCV010000031.1, read on the forward strand.
ATCCAGATGTTCACCGTGGCTCCCATGGGTCTCATCTATGCGGCGGCGGGCCTGCTCTACCTGTGGACGGTAGGCCGCAAATGGCTGCCTTCCCGCCCCACCCTCTCCACCATGCTTCCGGGCGGCATCCAGCGCGACTTCCTGCTTCAGGTCCGGATTCCCGCCGGCTCCTCCCACATCGGCGCCACAGCCGTGGACCTGATGCAGTCCGAACTGCTGGGGACAAAAATCGTGGAAGTGCGCCGCAAGGGCTTCTCCATGCAAGAGGAACTGCAGCACATCACGCTGGAGGAAGGCGACCGCGTGCTGTTCCTGTGCAACGCCAGAAAAGTCAACCAGGTCCGGGAGGCGAAAGGCGTGGACCTGGGCTGGGACGACAGCCGCGGGCTGGAAGCCATGGAACAGCGCGACGTACAAATCGTGGAAGGCATGATCGCCAACAACTCCGAATTCGCCGGACAGTCCCTGGCGGAACTCAAACTGCGCCAGCGGTTCAACATCTTCGTGCTCGCCATCCACAGGCAGGGCAGGAACATCACGGACATGGGGTCGGACACCAAGCTGATTGCCGGGGACACCCTGCTGCTGGAAGGCCCGCAGGAAGGCATGAACCGCGTCCTCACCAAGCAGCGCATCATTCCCCTCAGCCAGCGTTCGGCGGACGCCCACAACCGCAACAAGCAGGGCTGGGCCATTCTGGCCATGGGCATCTTCATCTTCATCGGCCTGCTCGGCTCCTTTGAGCAGTACGGGGAATTCTTCAAATTCTTCGCACGCTTCAACCCCTTCTACCTGGCCTTCATCGGCGCCTTGATCGTCGTCATCTCCGGCTGCATCAAGCCTAAGGAAGCCTACCAGTCCGTGGACTGGGGCATCATCTTCCTGATCCTGGGGATGCTCTGCGTGGGGGAAGCCATGAGCAAGACGGGACTTGCCAAGGCCATCGCCTTCGGCGTGGTGGACACCATGGGGCCGATGGGTTGCCTGTTCGCCATCTCCGGCCTGTACCTGCTCTGCTCCATCCTGACGGAAATGATCTCCAACAACGCCGTGGCCGCCGTCATGGGACCGCTGTCCTATGAAATGGCCCTGCAATTCGACGCCAACCCCCTCCCCATCATCCGGGCCGGCAAGTTCGGCGCCAGCGCCAGCTTCTCCACCCCCATCGGCTACCAGACCAACACGTACGTGTACAATGCGGGCGGCTATAAATTCAAGGATTTCGTGAAAGTGGGCCTCCCCCTCAACCTCCTGCTCTGGGCCATCTTCACCTGCACCATCGGCTGGCTGTATCCGCTCAAATAGGAAACGGTCCATTCCGGTCAAAAAGTATTCAAGCCTTCAACCCCTTGAAGGATTTTATTTTTTCAGAGGCCTTCCTCAGGGCCCATGTTGAGGCAAGGTCAAAGTCAGGGAAAAACACGCTCCACGCACCCCCTTCCAGAAAAGGATATGCGGTTGCATCATGCCGGCTTTTGGATCTAAAAAGCCGCCCGTTTCCGCCAGCTTTTCTCAACGGAGGGTTTACTCCAGCATCAGCCCCACGCGCATGGACTGGCACTTGATCAGGGCGGAAAAGGCGGCGTAATCCGCCTCCCTGTCGGAGGAAACCAGGCAGTACTGGTACTGCGGCAGGCAGGCGTCTTCCTGCGCGGCATTCCGCAAGCGCAGGGAGATGGTTTCATCACCATCCGTCTGCCGTCCGCAAAGGCGGTTTTTCAACTCCTGCTGCGGCACATGAATGTAAACGTCCGCATAACACCGGGGAAGAATGCCCTCCCGGCACGCGCGGACCTGGGCCGCACCCTGCACGTCAATGTCCATCACCACGGTTTTCCCCTGCTCCAGAAGGTCCAGAATGTCCGCCTTCAGCGTGCCGTAGCGGTTGCCGTGCACCTCCGCATATTCCAGGAAATCCCCCTTCTCCACCCTGGCGGCGAATTCGGAGGGAGTCAGGAAGTGGTAGTCCACCCCGTTCACCTCTCCCGGCCTGGGCTGGCGGGTCGTGCAGGAAATGCTGTACACGCACAGTCCGTTTTCCGTCGCCCGGCGGCATAAAGTCGTCTTTCCGGAACCGGAGGGACCGGAAACCACCAGCAAAGTTCCCAAATGCTGTTTCATGGCTGTTATTCGATGTTCTGAACCTGTTCCCTGATTTTTTCCAGTTCCGTCTTGGCGGCCACCACCAGATGGGACAGCGTGGAGTCGTTCGCCTTGGAACCGATGGTGTTGAATTCCCGGAAAATCTCCTGGCAAAGGAAGTCCAATGGCCTTCCGGCGGGGGCGAAGGAGTCGCACAGGGTGCGGAATTGGTCAAAGTGGGAGGAAAGGCGCGTGATCTCCTCGGAAATGTCGCACTTGTCCGCAAACAGGGCCACTTCCCGGATGATGCGCTCGTCGTCCGCGGAGACGGAAAGGTCCGCTTCCGCCAAGCGCTTGAGCATGGCTTCCCTCAGCCTGACGGGAACGGAAGGGGCGTGTTCCGCGATCCTGTTCCGGTACTGCTCCAGAGTTTCCAGCTTGCCGAGCACATCCGCCTTCAGGTTGGCGCCCTCCGCCGCGCGCATGGCGAGAAAGTCTTTCAGGGCTGCCCTGAGGGCCTTTTCCACCGCAGGCCACGCTTCCTCCGGGGAAAGCGCGGTTTCTGCCTCGGAAGCGATGATGTCCAGCCTCAGCAGGTCGGACGCCTGCAATGTCATGGGCTGGGCCGCCAGATCGGACGCGCGGTTCAGCAGCCCCACCAGGGAGGCCAGCTTCCTTTCGTCCAATTGCAGGGAGCCGTCTGCTTCCTCCGTCCGTTCCAGGGAGACGGAAACGCCCACGCGGCCGCGGGAAACGCTCCCCTGCACGATGGAGCGCACGGGGACGTCCCATTCCGCGCAGTTGCGCGGCACGTTGACGGCTATTTCCGTCTGCTTGCGGTTGACTCCGGATATTTCAACCGGAATGTTGTAACGGTCTGTCTGGGCAACGGCTCTGCCAAAGCCGGTCATGCTGTTCATGGATTGCGATTTCGGATTGGGTTAAGAAGAATGGGTATAGGCGCGCTTCACTTCGTCAGCCACGATGGAAAGCCCCTTGCGCAGCAGTTCCTCCGTCTGGGTGAAGCTGATGCGTATGCACTCATGCCTGTGGGGCCACGGTTCCCCGCCCTCCCGCAGGGCAAAGAAGAAATGATGGCCCGGATTCACGAAGCAGCCGCGGGCCTTGCAGCGTTCATACAGTTCCTGGCAGGTGATGGGAAGCCCCTCGAACCACAGCCACAGGAACATGGCCCCTTCGCTCTTGTGCACGCGCCAGGGAATGGATTCCCCGAAGAGTTCCGGCAGCAGGGACAGGGCGAATTCCGCCCTGCTCCGGTAAAATGGCGTCAGGGTTTCACGGCACACGCGCTCCAGCGTGCCGTCCTCCAGATAGGGAGTCACCAGCGCCTGGCCCAGATTGTTGGGGCACAGGGAGGAAGTCGTGACCATGCTGACCACGGCGCGGATGATGTCCGGCCGGGCGATCACGATCCCGGTGCGCGTGCCGGGCAGTCCAATCTTGGACAGGCTCATGGTCAGGATCATGGTCTCGTCCCAGACGGGCCTGACCGGGACAAAACAGATATTGGGCAGCGGCGCGCCGTACGCGTTGTCGATCATCAGCGGCACTCCGGCGCGGGAAGTCAACGCCCGCAGGCGGTCCAGCTCCTCGTCCGTCACCACGTTGCCCGTCGGGTTCGTGGGGCGGGACATGCAGACGGCGGCCGTTTCCGGGCGGATGTCCACGCGGTCGAAGTCGATCACGTACTTGAACAAATGCTCGTCCAGCATGCGGATTCCGGGGCGGATGCCGCGGAACATCACGCCGCCGCATAAAGACTGGGACTGGTAGCCCACATAATCGGGACAAAGGGGAAAGAGGATTTCACGGATGCCGCCTTCCGCACAGGGACCGGCGAGCATGTTGAAGAGCGTGAAGCAGGCCATCTGGCCGCCCTGGGTGATGGCGATGTTCTCCGGCTTCAGGTTCCAGCCGCAGCGGTCGTTGAGGAAGCCGGCCAGGGCGCGGATAAAGGCGGGGTCGCCGCCCGGATGGGCGTAATGGCCCACGAGCACGTCAAACCGCCCGTCCCGGACCAATTCCGTCATGCTGCGCCGCCACAGTTCCGTCACTTCCGGAATCACGGCGGGACTCCCCCCGTTCAACTGGCACAGGCCGGGGTCTCCGGAATGGAGGGCTTTGAATAAATCCTCCATCAAATCGTCAATCCCGGTCCTGGCCGTCAGATGTCCTCCTATCTCCGATAATTGCATCATGCCGGGGGCATTGTAGCCGCACACGCGTTTTATGCGAGCAAAATCATTGTTTTGCAGGCGCATGAACAGTTTGACTTTCCCCCCCGATCAAGGGCATAATCCCCGGCATGTTCAATATCGTGCGATTCACCAGGCCAGCCTTTCCGGCACTGGCGCTTGTACTGGCCCTCTCCGCGTGCGACAACAGCACGAACACGGCCCTGACCTCCCTGATTACGGGCGGTTCCACAACGGAACACCAGCAGCTCCACGCACAGCTCCAGCAGATGAAGGAAGCCCTGGCCCAGACGGACCAGGAAATCAGGCAGGCGGAATCCCACGACGCACGCGTGAATTACGATCTCCAGAAACGGCTTTCCAATCCCGGAAAAATCCGGACGCCATTCACGGTGAAGGATATGGACATTCTGCCCTCCAAGCGCCGCGATTTCGAGCACCTGTGCTTCGACATTGAAGACCTGCGCAATACCCTGGCGCAGCGCAAGCAGGAATTCCACGCCCTGCAATACCAGTATAACGCCTACGCCGCCAAACTGGCCGACTTCAAGCAATCCCACCCGGTGGACTAATCCCAGCCCCTACGCTTCCCATGACTGATTCCTCCTCTCACGCCCCTTCCTCCTCCGATCCCTCTGCCACGCAGGAAGACGAAGCCCGCTTCGCCCCCAAGCCGGAACGAGATGAAGCAACCAGGGAAAAGGATGCGCCTCGCACCCCGAAAAAACGTTTGAAGACCCCGCTGGACGTCGTTTCCGAACACGCCGCGGAGGAAGACACGGCCCGGCAGGAAGAGGAGATCAAAAAGGCCAAGAGCGACGCCCTGTTCTGGAACCTGTGCCTGGGCCTCTTCGCCCTGATCGTCATCGGCGCGGGCTACATCGTTTATGAAAAATTCTCCCATCTTCCGGATCCGGTGAAGGATACGCGGGAAGCGCTGGAGGCCAGCCACGCCCTGCTCCTGAAAAAACAGGAACATCTCAAGGATATACGGAACAAGACCGCTCCCAAGGAACAGCTTCTCAGCCTGCTGGATATTTCCGAAAAGACCGCGACCGATCTGGAAGACACCATGAAATCCATCGAGAAGGAAAAAATGCGCGTTGCCGGCATCCGCGGAGAAATCCGTTCCTATTACGACCGCTACCGCCAGGCGGCCAGGGCCAAGGCACGCGGCCGCAAATTCGATATTCTGAAAACCACCCACTCCGGAAAAACCTACCTGAACGTGGAAATCACGCGGGTGGAAAACGAATTCGTACGCATCCTGCATGAACAGGGCACCACGTCCATCGCCGCCGGGGACCTTCCCGACGACATCCGGGAACTGCTGGCCTATGGGGACCCGCTGAACATCACGGCCATGAACCAGTCGGACGCCGCCCTCCAGAACCCCATCATCCGCAGGGA